>JANLQJ010000008.1:0-5349 GCA_031367715.1 Hyphomicrobiaceae bacterium
GCCAGGATGGCGCGCCGGGTCGGATCGGCGAGAGCGGAAAAGGTGGCGTCGAGGGTGAGCATTTCGCGGTCCTTGTTATATAATTGATACGTTATATAACGAAACGAGCTTAGTCAATGAAAAAAAGCATCGAACTGGCGGAGCGATGTTGGAAGGGGCTGCCGATAAGTTAGCGTATCCGGGCTGCGCCCACCACGCTTCCCGGAATTCGGCGCGCCTTTTCTTCGCGCGTCGAATATCCGGGATCTTTACCTCTCGAAGTATCCGACGTACTGACCGCGAGTCCTGTTGCTACGCGAGCGGCGCCATAGGTGCCGGAACCGCACCAGGTAAGGGTCCCGGATATTTGCCGCGCACAAAGGCGCGTCAAATTCCGGGAAGCAAGTGGGACTTTTCTATCGTCGGCCTCACATCGCCGGCTTGCGCCCGAACGCCACCGCCAGGATGATGATGGCGCCCGCCACCATGTTCTGCTCGCTGACGTCGAGGCCCATGATGATCAGGCCGTTATTAATGGTGCCGATCAGCAGCGCCCCGACAAAGGTGCCGATGATCGTGCCCTTGCCGCCGAACAGGCTGGTGCCGCCCAGGATGACGGCTGCGATGGCGGCGAGTTCCGCGCCCGTGCCGAAGTTGTAGCGGGCGGTCTGCATCATGCCCGAATAGAGCATGCCGGCGAGCGCCGCCGCCCCGCCGCTGATCAGGAAGCAGATGAATTTGGTGCGCGCCGTGTCGATGCCCGAATAGCGTGCCGCGAGCCGATTGCCGCCGGTCGCAAGTACGGCGCGGCCGAACGGCGTGTATTTGAGGACGATGTGGCCGAGGGCGGCGGCCAGCAGCGACCACAGAAACAGCGAGGGGACGCCCGCCACGCTGCCGAGGCCGAAGATGCCGTTGAAGGCGCTGTCGGCCACCGCCACCGGCTTGGTGTAGGTGACGCGCATGTCGAGCCCGCGCACGAACTGAAGCATGCCGAGCGTCACCAGGAACGATGGGATGTTCACGAAGGTGACGAAAAAGCCGTTCAGCGCCCCGACCGCGAGGCCCGATAGGACAGCCGCCGCCACGCCCCCGACGACGCCGTAGCCCGCCTCCATCGCCAGCGCCGCCATGAGAGCGGCGAGGGCCGCCGTGGACCCCACCGACAGATCAAGTTCGCCCGCCGAAATCACGAAGGTCATGGCCACCGCCATCACGGCGATCATGGACGTCGTGCGCGTGATGTTGAAAAGATTGGTGACTGTGAGGAAGCCTTTGTCGCCGATTGTCAGAGCAAAGACGACCAGAACGGCGGCGAAGACGATGTAGACAACGTAATCGTTGAGCTGCAGGTGGAAACGCGGCGCTGCCAGCGCGGGCCGCGCGGCGCCTGCGTCACCAGCGCTGACGGTGTCAACCTTGGACGGCATGGTGCAAGACCTCCTCAGACTCAATGTCGCGCCGTTCGAATTCTTTCGACAGCCTGCCGCCGTGGATGACCAGCAGCCGATCGCTCATGGCCAGAAGTTCCTCGAACTCCGACGAGATGACAAGGACTGCGGTGCCTGCTGCCGCGAGCGTCCTGACGATCTCGATGATGTCCGACTTGGCGCCGATGTCGACGCCCATGGTCGGCTCGTCGAGGATCAGAACCTTGGGCTGACGGGCGAGCCACTTGGCAAGCACGATTTTCTGCTGATTGCCGCCCGAGAGCATGCGCGCGATCTTGTCCGGGCCGTCCGTCTTGATCTTCAGCCGGCCGATGAAATCCTTGGCCGTGGCCGTCCCGGCGGCGTCGTCAACAAGAATGCCGCGCGTAAAGCGGCTCAAGTTCGGCAGCATGACGTTGTCGCACAGCGAATGGTCGAGCACGAGACCTTGCGTGCGCCGGTTCTCAGGCACCAGGCCGACGCCGGCATCAATTGCGTCGTGGTTGTTACGAATCGGCTTGCCGTCGACGCGCACCTGACCGGCGGTGGGGCTTCTGATGCCGAAGATGGTTTCGGCGATCTCGGTGCGGCCCGATCCCATCAGGCCGGCCAAGCCGACGATCTCACCCGGACGAAGCGCAAAGCTCACCGCTTCGAAATGACCCTCGAGCGACAGGTTCTCGATCTCCAGGACCGGCTTGGCCCCCAGGGCATGATCGCGCGAGCGCCAGGACATGGACGCGCCCGTTGTGCCGCCCAGCATTGCATTGACAAGCTGCTCCATCGACAGATTGGCGCAATCGTCCGTAAGCACCGTCTCGCCGTCGCGTAGCACTGTGATCCGGTCGCAGACCGCGAAAACCTCGGCCATGCGATGGGAAATATAAACAATGGAGATGCCACTGCGTTTCAGCCTGTCGACGAGCTTGAACAGCGCGTCGGTTTCGCTGTCCGACAGCGAGGCGGTGGGTTCGTCCATCACGAGAATGCGGGCATTCTTGGAGAGCGCCTTGGCGATCTCGACCATCTGGCACAGGCCCACGCTCAGCCGCTCGACGGGCGTGCGCGGGTCGATGTCCACCCCCAGCTCCGCCAGCAACGCGCGGGCACGGCGCACGGCTTCGGCGTCATTGAGAAAGGCCCGCCCGACGCGTGGCTCGCGGGCGAGGAAGATGTTCTGCGCCACGGTCAGCGTCGGGACGAGGCTGAACTCCTGGAAAATCATGGCCACGCCGGCCCGCTCGGCCTCAGCCAGCCCGGCTGAGTCGACCACGTGCCCATCGATCGAGACGGTGCCGGCGTCCTTGCGGTAGACGCCGGTGAGGATCTTCATCAGGGTCGATTTCCCTGCGCCGTTGCCGCCCATCAAGGCATGGACCTCGCCCCGGCGCAGGGAGAAAGAGGCCTTCTTCAGCACCTTGATGCCGTCGAAGACCATCTCGATTCCCTGCATGTCTACGATGTTGGTTACCACCATCCGACACACATCGATCCCAAAGTAGTGGTGTTGCCCAGGCTTACTTCTTCAAGTCGGCCGACATGCCGTCCGGAAGGTTCGTCCGGTAGATCGTCTTATACGATTCCGGCAAGTTCGAACGATTAACAGCCAGCGGCGGCACCACGACGTACGGCGGCGTCTTTTCGCCGATCAGGGCGAGCGCTCCGATGGTCGCCTCGGCAGTGCCCTGCGCGTACGGGCGCTGTGACGAGATCCCGGCGATGAAGCCGTTCTTGGCCACGGAAGCGGCGACGATCTGGTCGAAGTTTTCGCAAACGATCTTGAAGCTGCCGGGCGTTTTGCCAGCCACCTCAGCCGCCGTCGCCGCGCCCATGGCAGGAATGCTCCACGAGCCGTACAGGCCTTTGATGTTCGGATAGCGCGCCAGCACCGCCTGCGCCACTTCCTGGCCCTTGTTGGGATCGTCGTGACCAGCCGCGACGACCAGTTTCATGTCGGGATATTTCGCCATGATGCGGGCGACAAAGCCCTCGTAGCGAAGGTTCGTGACATAGAAGTCGTTGGCGAAATACATCGCTGCAACTTCGCCCTTGCCGTCCATCGACTTGGCCAGCAGGTCGGCGACATACATGCCGAGCGCCAGGTTGTCAGAGGAGATGATCGAGGCATAGTCCTTGCCCGGATCCATGCCCTTGACGGCCTGGTCGATGAAGACGACCTTGGTGCCGGCATCGGAGATCTTCTTATAGGCGGCGGCGGTCGTCTGACCGTTTAGCGGGATCGACACCAGGAGGCTCGGCTTCAGAACGCCGATGGCGTCGAGGTCCGCGATCTGCTTGGCATCGTCCCAGTTGGCGTTGGTTTCGGCTACGACCTTGATGCCGAACTTTTCGAAGTTCTCCTTCAGGCCCTTGGTCTGTTCGGAGGCCCAGTCGTCGCCGAGCCAGCCGAGCGAGATCGCGACCGTGAAGTTGCCGGCCTTGATCTTGGCCATTTGCTCGTCGGTGATCTTCAACGTGGAGGCAAGCACGCCGGTCTCGCCGCGCTGGCCATCGCTGACCACGGTGTTCGACAGATCGTCGATCTTGGCCAGTTCAAGCGTCTTGGCGGAGGGCGCCTGATACCAAAGCGGCTGCTTGATATCATCGGCGATGTTGCCGGCAAAGACAGGTCCGGCGAGGGCGGTCGTGGCGAACAGAAGAGCGGCCAGGCCGCCGAGGGTACGCTTCGTTGTCATGAACATTTACTTCCTTTGGTTAGGTACACGGCAAAACTTCGGCGAAATAGCGTCTCCTAGTTGTGCGAAAGAGCCGCGGGGTCTGCGCGGCCAAGCATGAACTCGCGCAGCATGCTGGCGAGCCGCCCCTCTGCTTCCAGCGCGAGGCTATGTCCGCACTGTTCGAAAACGGCCGAACGCTCCACCGTCTCGGCGACCTTCAACATCTGCTGCTCGACCAGGGGGCCGAAAAACTCGGGCGCACCGATCGTCATGATGGGGAGAGTCAACTTCTGTTGTTTCAGGTCGTGGTTGATGCGCGCGTTTTTCAGCCCGGCCCGGTAGGTTTCCAGGCAGCCGCGCAGTCCGCCGGGCGCCTTCAGGCAAGCGATCCACTCGCTGATCGCCTCCTCGGAGATGGCGTTCGGGTTCCAGGTCTCCGCCTTGATCCAGAACTCCCAGAACTCGCGCTCACGCCCCGTGATGAGCATCTCGGGCAGGTGGGGAATCCAGAAAAACGGGATGTGCCATACCCACACGCCCTGCTGACGGAATTGGGATGAGATATTCTGCGGCGTGAAATTTGACCATTCCTCCAGCCCCTCGCCAGACAAAAGCATTTCGCAGAACGACAATGTCTTGACCTGGTCGCGGTAGCTTGCCGCCAGCGCATAAGCAAATTCTGCGCCGCGATCCTCGCCATGCACATGGTAGGTGGTGTGACCGAGCCCAGCCATCAGAGCGGCGACGTCGTGGGCGTTGGTGAGGCTGTCGTACCCTTCCTCGGCCGGCGGCTTGTCGGTGTAACCGAAGCCGCGCAGGTCCGGCGCGACCACTGTGAAGTGCTCGGTAAGCAGCGGGATCAGCTTGTACCAGTAATAGTGGTTCTTGGGCGTGCCGTGCAGCAACAGCAACGGCTCGCCGGAGCCGGCCGTCACGTAATGCATCCGGATGCCGTTCACCCGCGCGCGGCCGTGAGTGACCGGACGGAACTGGTGATCGTAGATTTCCGCCAATTTTTATCCTCCCCATAGACCGTCGCGGCACCTTGTCGGTGCTCTCTTGGGCAGCTCAAGCATCGGCTTCATGGCCGCACAATTATTTCCGTACTTTTGTTTTTGTATCAAGTCAAATGTTCTTATTTTTTTGCTGCGCAACGGTGACCTGCTCGTGCTCAGCTGGGCTAGGTTCCTAGCATTCGAGCGCAACGACGCTCCGTGCCGCACGTCGGCAACAGAACGGTCGCGCCGCAGGGTCCCGTGGCG
>JANLQJ010000085.1:0-1950 GCA_031367715.1 Hyphomicrobiaceae bacterium
GTTGAGCAAATTGTTTAGTGGGATAGGACATTTCTTGCACAAATTCTGGAAGCCAATACTTGCAATCATTGTGGCCATAGTCGCGTTTCCATACATTGTCGCGTACATCACTCAGTCGGTGGCATGGTCCGCCGCCGCGTCGGCATTTGCGGCGACTGGAGACGTGGCGATAGCACTGAGTTCTGGCGCTGCGATCGCCGCCGCATCGGCACCTTGGATAGCGGCCGTGTCCGGAGCTCTCGTTGGCGCAATGGCAGGGGCAATTACAGGTGGACTAAAGGGCGCCCTTGCCGGTGCAATTACAGGTGGCCTTCTGGCAGTGGGCTTGACCCGCTTTTCTGGACACCTCAGTGTCTACAGAGAAGGAGTCCGAAATGGTGAACAAGGGAACGAAGTATCCAGCAGAGTTTCGCAGGCAGATGGTTGAATTGGTTTGGGCAGGGCGCAAATATGCGGACCTATGTCGGGAGTTTGGCCCGACGGATTGGACGATTCGCAAATGGGTCAAGCAAGCCGAGCGAGATGCCAAGCGTGGCGATGGTGGCCTGACAACGGTGGAGCGCGAGGAGCTGACGCGGCTGCGGCGTGAGAATCGGCAGTTGAAGGTGGAGCGGGAGATATTATCAAAAGCCGCGGCCTGGTTTGCGAACGAGAGCAACGCGACACCGAAGCGCTCTTCGGGTTCGTGAAGGTGAACCAGGCCACCCTTCCGGTACGGGCAATGTGCCGAGTGCTGAACATTTCCAAAAGCGGCTACTACGCCTGGGATGAGCGCCCGCTGTGTGAGCGGGCGCAGGCCGATATTGCGCTCACCGGCAAGATCGATGCGATTCACCGCCGTTCGCGCGGGGCGTATGGCTCGCCGAACATTCATGCGGAGCTGGCCGATGATCACGGCATCCGCGTGGGGCGCAAGCGCGTGGCGCGGCTGATGCGCGTGGCGAATATCAAGGGCGTTACGCTGCGGCGTTTCGTGGTCACGACGCGCCGTGATCCGGGGGCGAAGCCGATTGTCGATTTGGTGGAGCGGCGCTTTTATGCCGAGGCACCCAATCGGCTCTGGGTGGCCGACGCGACGTATATCCCGACGTGGACCGGGTTCTTGTATCTGGCGATGGTCTTGGACGTGTATTCGCGCAAGATCGTGGGCTGGGCGATGGGCAATCAACTGAACACCGAGCTGATGCTGGCCGCCTTGGGCATGGCGATTGCGCAGCGCCGGCCGCGAGGAGTGATCCATCACTCGGATCGGGGCTGCCAGTACACCAGCTACGCCTTTGGCAAACGCTGCCAGGAAGCCGGTGTGACGCCCTCGATGGGCCGGGTCGGTGACGCCTACGATAACGCGATGGCCGAGTCGTTCTTCGCCACCTTGGAGCGAGAAGTCATTGATCGGCAGCGCTTCCATAACCAGATCGAGGCGCGCAGGGCCGTGTTTTCCTGGCTGGAGAGTTGGTACAACCCGTATCGTCGTCATTCCTCGTTGGGTTATCGCTCGCCGATGAACTACGAACGTCTCGCGTTGAGCCGACAGGCGGCGTGACTCATGAAGCCAGAAATCATCCGCAGCACGAAATTCGGGGGTACCCAAGGCCAGGGGTACCCTCGCGGCGTGGCACCACGGGCTTGGTATGCGTTCGGATTTTCTCAGCACACCGAAAGCCTTCTGCCGCTGGCGCGGCAGACCGGGCTACTGGTTCCCAGTGATAAAAAACCCGGACCAAAAAAACCAAGAAGCAAGCGGAGGAGTATCATCTACACACCAGCATAAATACTTTCAGCTACCCGTCCACCAAAGCGGGGCAGGTCCAGTCACCCTGACGACACTCGAAGTGGTCGGCCAAGGCCGCTACGCCACCGAGGTCGGAAGCTACGTCATGAAGGACAAGGCCGGCAAGGAAATTGACCACGGCAAGTACATGGAGCTATGGCGCCTCGAAAAGGGTGAGT
>JANLQJ010000086.1:0-17920 GCA_031367715.1 Hyphomicrobiaceae bacterium
CCGCGACACACCTGGTTGCTGGAAGCGGTTGCCGAAAAGCTCAAGCGCGAGGGCTCCGATGGCGCGTAGCGATCTCCTCATAACGCTCGTCAAGGCCAGCACCTCCGGTGATCGCAAAACCGTACGCTCAGCCGTCGAAGCGATGATCGCTGAAGAAAGATCGCGCCAGCACAATGTGCTGGCCGACCGGTTGAGCAATGCGCTGACTGAGCCCGGACAGGGCGCCAATGGGGCTGGCGGAGTGGTTCTGGCCGGACCGACACCCAAGGGCCGCGATTATCTTTCTGAATTGTCGCCGCGCCGCCGGCTTGCCGATCTTGCGCTAGCCAAGGATACCAGGGCAGTGGTCGGCGAACTGATTGAGGAGCAGCTGCGCGCCGATCTCTTGCGCGCCAACGGTCTTGAGCCGCGCCATCGTATTTTGCTCCAAGGGCCGCCAGGCAACGGCAAGACCTCGTTAGCCGAAGCCATTGCTGAAGCACTCGGCATTGGATTCTTCGTGGTACGCTACGAAGCACTCATCGGCAGCTATCTCGGCGAAACCGCCAGCCGTCTCAAGCGTGTCCTTGACTACACTCGCACCACACCTTGCGTGCTGTTCTTCGACGAGTTCGACGCCATCGGCAAAGAGCGTGGCGATACCCACGAAACCGGCGAGATCAAACGCGTAGTCTCAAGTCTGCTGATGCAGGTCGACGACTTACCAAGCTACACCGTTCTCATTGCGGCAACCAATCATCCCGAATTGCTTGATCGCGCCGCTTGGCGCCGTTTCCAGCTCTGCCTCAATTTGCCACCGCCCACGGCGCCCGAAGTCGCCGGCTATCTCGCCGCGTTTGCAGCGCAGTTCGGCGAGCCGCTTGGCGCCAAGCTTGCCACGTTGGCGCGCCGCTTGTCGCCCATCAGCTATTCCGAGCTTGAGCAGTTCTGCCTCGATCTCCGCCGCCGCCAGGTACTGGCGCAAGGCTCCAAACCCTTGAGCGCGATCCTTGCGGCCAGACTTCGGCAGTTTGATCGCAAGACAGCGAAACCCGGCACCATCAAAACGCGGTGATCTGTGGCAGTCCGCCCCCTCCTTCGGTTCCCAACGCCGGCGTCCGTTGCGCCGCCCTCTGTTCCAGGCGGTGGTAGCAAACCGAAAGTTCCCAGTCACGACCGGCAACAGCAACGTCTTGGCCCGATCTACAAGCGGTTGCGAACTGCACTTGATGCGCCAGATGGCGGACTTACGCTTCGCGCCGATCCGACGAGCATTGCCGCCGACCGAGCCATCGTGCTGGAAATTGCCGGCAGCCTTGCAAATTTTTACAAGGCAGCCAACCAGGTGCCCGGACTCGAGTTCCTGATTGACGAAGCTTTCGATTTTGCTGCGGATACTGATTTTAGCGAGACAAAGAAGGGCGAGCCGCGACTTGATCGGCCCGTCTCTGGCCGACGCTACATCGCGATGCCGAGCCAAGCCGCCCTTGAACAACTGCTTGGTCTTTACGAACGTTGGGATCGCGGCGAAATCACGCGAGGCTGGACGCCATGGCGCAATCTTTTCGACCAACTCAAAACACTGCGGCCCTGGGGGCCTGAGGATCGTATCGCCGACGATGCCGTCGCCCTCTGGGAAGACGACATCCGTTCAACAAACGCGACCACGGTCATCATTGAAGCTGAGTTTTGGTTCCATGATGATCCGCTGGCCCAAGACGCAGCTTTTGAGGCGTTGACCGCGGACATAGCTGCCTTGGCCGGTGAGGTCATCACCGCCTGCGTTATCGAACCCATCCGCTACCATGCCGCTCTGCTGCGCGTGCCGATCGACGGCATGCGGCGCATCATGCGCCGCGAACAGGTCGCCATCGTTCTTGCCGACCAGATCATGGCAATACGGCCACAAGCCACGCTCCGGGGTGTCGAGGCGCCCGAGTTGGCGCCAGCTGGGCGCGCAATTCCGCCGCTGGCGTCAGCTAGTTCTGCACCCGCCATCGCAGCCTTACTCGATGGTTTCCCCGTCCAACGTCATGAGTTGCTGCTCAACCGGCTGACGATCGACGATCCCGATGGCCTTGAAGCCAAGGCTACCCTGGATCGCCGTTGTCACGGCACCGCAATGGCTTCACTCATTCTGCACGGAGACCTTAACGGCAGCGGCGAAAGTCTCGGCCGCCCGCTCCATGTCAGCCCCATCATGTATGCCGCAACTGGTGCGCCCCAAGAACATGCTGAGCCCCAACGGATTCTCATCAACACGGTCTACCAGGCCGTCAAGCGCATGAAGGATACCCAGACACCGGGCGGTCCGACGGCCCCTGAAGTCTTCCTGATCAACCTCTCGATGGGGGACGCCCGACGCCCATTCACCGGTCCGATCAGCCCATGGGCGCGCCTGCTTGATTTTCTTTCTGCCAAATATGACGTGCTGTTCCTTGTCAGTGCTGGCAATATCGACGACGAGTTCGCACTTGCCGGTTTCAATTCCATCGATCAAGCCGAGCGAGCCAGCGCCCAGGTGCTTTCCACCGCTGTCCTGTCTTCGCTCCGCGAACGTCAAAGTTCCCGCACTCTGCTATCGCCAGCCGAAGCGCTCAATCCACTCACTATCGGCGCGTTGCATTCCGACGAGGTTTCGTCTCGGCGGCTGCCTTTGATGGCCTTGGATCCGCATCGCGAAGCCGTCCTGCCGATGGTCGGCTCAGCTCTTGGCCTCGGACACCGACGCGTCGTTAAACCCGATCTTCTGTTTCCCGGCGGCCGTCAGCCGCTGCGTTACAAGAGCGGCCCGCCCCTCGTGGTGCGTCCCGCAACATCGGCCCAGAATTTCGGACTTCGTGCCGCCTCTCCCGATACGGCGCGGCGTGGATCACTCAGTGATCGCACGCTCACCTGTGGCACAAGCGCAGCGACTGCTCTGGCAACCCGCGCGGCGCATCAAGTCTTCGACGCTCTGACCGACGCAGAGGGTGGATCACAGCATGCCGATATTGATCCGGAGTTTCGCGCTGTCGTGGTGAAAGCCCTATTGGTGCATGCGAGCAAGTGGCCGTCGAGCGCGCAAATGATTGCAGAGATCTTTGGCCCATTCGGCAACGGGACTCATGCAACCCGCTTCGACAATGTTTCCCGACTCCTGGGATACGGTGTGCCAGAAACGGCTCGTGTTCTCTCCTGCACCTCCAGCCAAGCCACTTTGGCAGGCTGGGGCGAGCTGACGGGCGAAGAATGCCATGCTTATCGCGTCCCATTGCCGTCCTGCCTGGAAAGCGTCACTGAGCCCAGGCGACTGGTCGTAACAGTTGCCTGGATGTCGCCAATAACGCTAACGCAATCGGACTACCGCCGCGCGCAGCTCTATCTCGATCAGGGAGGCGAACTCGGTGTGTCTCGCTTGACGGAGGGCCAGCCGACTGACCACGCATCCAAGCGCGGCACCGTGATCCACGAGATTTATGAAGGCGCGGCGGCGGTACCCTTCGTCGATGATGGTTGGCTCAATTTGCAACTATGGTGTAAGGCGCGTCCCAAGACCATTCCACTGGTATCGCCAGTTCGATATGGCCTTGCGGTCACTATCGAAGCTGGTACCGCGCTTCCTATTTACGATCAGGTTGAACAGCGCATCAGACCGCTCGTACGCGCATGACGAAAAGAAGCAAGGTCTTCACTGTCCTGCGCTTTGACTGGGCCAACGCGCGATGGAAACGTCGTCGGAATTATCGTTTTCGATCAGGTGCGATCAAGTTCCGACGTCATCTTCAGTGTCTGAGCCAGTTCGAACAGTGACACCACGGTCGGATTGCGGCACCGCGTTCCAGGCGGATGGTGAACTGCCGGCTGCCGGGCGGCTCGCCGTCTCGACATTGCTTGCAATTCTCCCGTGCGGATTGCCGATCAGAATGGTGAGACCAAGCCACACAACCGTTCGGTCGAGCAAGCATTTGACTTGGACGCGCCTACGCAAGTAACTGGCCCTAATAGATGGATTGGCAGGAAGTCTACCGTTGAAATCTGCGGCTTGTGGCTAACTGCTCAGAACCAAGGAGACGACACGGATGTCGATGACCCAACATGCCGCAGTAGAAAAAACTATCGCCACAACCACGGATCCGATTATCCGGATCGAGGGTCTCAACAAATGGTACGGCAAACTCCACGTTCTAAAGAACATCGATCTCGACGTGGCTAAGGGCGAGCGGATTGTGATCTGCGGCCCGTCTGGTTCGGGCAAATCGACCCTCATTCGCTGCATCAACAATCTTGAGAACCACCAGCAGGGCCACATCGCCGTCGATGGGGTGACCGTTAACGACAGCATGAAGAACATCGACCATGTGCGCCGCGAAGTTGGCATGGTCTTCCAGCACTTCAATCTATTCCCGCATCTCACTATTCTGCAAAACCTGACGCTGGCGCCGATTTGGGTTCGGAAAGTGCCGCGAGATGAGGCCGAGGCGGCGGCAATTCGCTACCTTGAGCGTGTCAAGATTGCCGAGCAAATGAACAAATACCCTGACCAGCTCTCCGGAGGTCAGCAGCAGCGCGTGGCGATCGCTCGGTCGCTCTGCATGAATCCGAAGATCATGCTGTTTGACGAGCCGACCTCAGCCCTCGACCCGGAAATGATCAAGGAGGTTCTGGATGTGATGGTTGGGCTGGCCGGCGACGGCATGACCATGCTGGTCGTCACCCATGAAATGGGATTTGCCCGCCAAGTGGCCGACCGGGTGGTGTTTATGGATGCGGGCGAAATCGTCGAAAGCGCGCCGCCAAAGGTGTTTTTCGACAATCCTCGAACTGATCGAAGCCGCCAATTCCTGAGCCAGATTCTCGGCCATTGATGCGGTCGTTTACTTCGGCTTGGTTCAAACCGAAGTTCGACGGTCGTGTATGGACGGCAAAGCGCTGCAAAGCCACGTTTGAACCCAACGCTGTACAATCGTAGCCAATTGATGCTGCATTGGAAACAGTTGAGCCAATTCCATCCCGGCGTGCTCTAGGAGAGACGTATGAAGAATATCAACCGCATTGCAAGACGGCATCTGGTTCTGGCGATTGGTCTGGCGTTGGCTGCGCCCCTGTTCGGATCGACTCTTGCCCGTGCCGACAGCCTCGACGCCATCACCAAGGCGGGCGTCATTAAGGTTGGAATCTTCGAGGACTTTCCGCCGTTTTCATCGGCGGGAACCGATCTGAAGCCGCAGGGCTACGACATCGACGTGATCAACGCCCTCGCCAAGGCCCTGAACGTCAAGGCCGAACTTACAGGTATTACGGGACAAAACCGCATTCCGTCGCTCACCGGGCACAAGCTTGACCTGCTGGTCAGCGTTGGTGTGAGTGACGAGCGCAAGAAAGTGGTGGCGTTCACGGCGCCCTATGCACCCTATTCCATCGATGTGATGGGGCCCAAGGCGCTGGCGGTGAAAGCGCCAGCCGATCTTGCCGGCAAGTCCGTCGCCGTCAATCGCGGGACCCTTGAGGACACCTCGCTGACC
Source organism: Hyphomicrobiaceae bacterium (assembly GCA_031367715.1). GTDB lineage: Bacteria > Pseudomonadota > Alphaproteobacteria > Rhizobiales > Hyphomicrobiaceae > JANYHF01. Next base: position 5,484 of record JANLQJ010000086.1, read on the forward strand.
GCAGCCGCGCCCGCCGGCACCGATATCCAGCGCTTCAACGACTACAACGGTGTCATCTCGGCGTTCCTTGCCGGCCAAGTGCAACTGATGGTGGTTGGCAACGACGTCGGCGCGTCGGTGCTGGCGAAACATCCGGCGGTTGAACCTGAATCGAAATTCCAGCTTTTGAATTCGCCTTCGGCGATGGCTATCAACAAGGGCGAAGATCGGCTGCAAGCCAAACTCGACGAAACGCTCGCCACGATGAAAAAGGATGGAACGCTGGACGCCATTTCGAAGAAGTGGTTGTTCATTCCGATGCCTAAGGACCTCTAGCTCAACGTGGGCTATCAGTTCGATTTCGGGGCGCAATCCCAATATCTGGGCCTGCTACTGAGCGGCACCGCAGTCACGCTTGGTTTGACTGCGGTTGCCTCCACCTTCGGGCTTGCTATTGCTGTGGCAGGGGCGGCGGCCTCGACGAGCAAGGTCCGTTGGGTACGAGGCATTGTCGCAACTTATGTCGAGCTGATTCGCAATACGCCGTTCATTGTGCAGATGTTCTTCATCTTCTTTGGGCTGCCGAGTCTTGGCCTGCGGTTGGCCGCGCTGCCGGCGGCCGTCCTGGCGATGACTATCAATCTTGCCGCCTATGCCATCGAGATCTTGCGGGCTGGCATCGAAGCGGTGCCCGCCGGACAAAGCGAGGCCGGACGAAGCCTGGGTTTGCGGCCCACTTGGGTTTTTGGGTTACTCGTGCTGCCACAGGCGGTCGCCATTGCCTATCCGGCCCTGGTCGGCCAGATCACCATAACAATGCTTGAATCGGCGGTGGTGTCGCAGATCGCCGTCGTCGATCTCACGCATGTCGCCGACTTTATCCAGTCGCGGAACTTCCGCAGCTTCGAGACTTACCTGATCATCACGCTGATCTATTTGGTGCTCGCTGTCTTATTGCGGCGCATTCTGGCGCTCGGCGGGCGCCGGCTATTTGCCGGGCGCGATCGATGAACGACTTCACCCTCTGGGACATCACCCGCAATCTGCTGCTGGCCATGCCGTGGACGCTTGCGCTCTCGGCGATTGCTTTTGCCGGTGGCGGATTGGTCGGCCTGCTTTTGTTGCTCGCCAGCCTGGGCAGCAACCGATGGCTCCGCCTCGCCGTCGATCTCTACGTCGAGCTGTTCCAGAGCACGCCGCTCCTGATGCAGCTGTTTCTGGTCTATTTCGGTTTGCCGATGCTCGGTTTCGATGTCCCAGCCTGGCTGGCAGCGACTGTCTGCCTGACGCTCTATTCGAGCGCTTTTCTCACCGCGATCTGGCGCGGCTGCGTCGATGCCATTCCCCGTGGCCAATGGGACGGCAGCGCCAGTCTCGGCCTGCGATTAATTCAGCAGTTGCGGCTGGTGATCTTTCCCCAAGCCGTTCGCATCGCCATTCCGCCGACCGTCGGCTTTCTCGTGCAGCTAGTGAAAAGCACCGCGCTGGCCTCGATTGTTGGCTATCACGAACTCACCAAAACCGCGCAAATCCTGAGCAACGCGACGTTCCAGCCCTTTGTCATTTACGGGCTGGTGGCGCTTGCCTACTTTATGATCTGCTATCCGCTGACATGGAGTTCGCGTGTCCTGGAACGGCGGCTCGCCGGCGCTGATCGTTGACAGGCTGGGTTACATTGGCTTCGACCGATGCGCCGTTCGCCGTTTGTGTATGGATGTAATAAGTCAAACTGCAAATATGGACCTTGGCGACTACGGACGGTGCGATTGTTGCTCATCAACATTGGGAGTTCAGCATGGTTTCTCTCACACGCAGGCAGGCACTCAGGACCGGCGCGGCTGCGGCAGGCGTTGCGGTCATCGGTAACACTTTTGGCTTTGGCCGGCCGGCCTTGGCGGCAATCGACCTTACGGCGGTCGAGTGGGGTGGCGATGTCGTCAATGCGATGAAGAAGATCGCCGAAAAGCAGGACAAGGCGGCGTTCAATTGGGTTCTGCACCAAGGTGGCTCGGGCGCCATCTTACCCAAGATCAAAGCAACCTGGCCGCATGCGGACTATGACTATGTCGCTGGCTGGGAAGGCTCCTTCAGCGGCATGATCAAGGAGGACTGGCTGGTTCCCGTGACCGTCGCCTCGGTGCCAAACCTTGCCGACATACCGCAGAAGATCATCGTCAAGAACGCCAAGAGCGAATGGATGGCCGTGCCACGCGCCGTCGGCGGCATCTATTTCGCCTATCGCAAGGATATCAGCCCGGTTCCGCTGAATTCGATCGAAGACCTGTTCGATCCCAAGCTCAAGGGCAAGATTTGCTGGCCGGGCCCGACGCAGAGCATGATGCTCCAGCTGGTCGCGCTGGCGCTGCACGGCGGCGGCAACGAAAACAAGATGGAGCCCGGCTGGGAGCTGATGAAAAAGCTGGCCAAGAGCGGCAACATCGGCCGCATCGCCGTCACCGACACCGACTTCACGACATCGCTGACCAGCGGCGAGACGGTTGGCGGATTCTATTCCGAGCCGCAATTGACGTCGGTCGCCAAGTCATTTCCAGTTGTACGCCTGACTAAGCAGCAGGGCATGCCGACCTTCCTCTACCAGAGTGGCTTTGCCGTCTTCAAAAACCGGCCGAACCTCGATGCCACGCTGGCCTTCATCAATCACGCCATCAGCCCGGAGATGAGCAGTCTTTATGCCGAGATCGCGGGCGAGGCGCCGCTCAACGTCAAGGCGAAAACACCGGACAGTCTTAAGCATCTGGCCTTCACGCCGGAGGAATTCGACAAGTTCGTTTACGTCCCCAACTTTGATGTTGTCCTCTCACAGCAGGATGCCTGGACCAAGCGTTGGGAGACCGAGATTGCGCCTCTGCTTTAGACCGCCGACACAGGCATAACCGAGGGGAGCCGCAAATATGAAACAGGCGCGCGGCTCTCTCACTCTTCTGTTGCCCGCAACTGGCCTGTTTCTCGGGCTGTTCTTCCTGCCGATGGCCGGTCTGTTCATTGAGAGTTTCCGGCTCTATGTGCCCGGCAACATCGGCTCGTCGGCCAATGCTCCGTTCACCATCGCCAACTATCAGGAATTGCTGACCCCGTCCTTCGCCGGCTTCCTGTTCGAGACCTTGCGCATCAGCCTTCTAGCTTCGCTCGCCGGATTGCTGTTTTCGTTTCCGCTGGCTTATTGGATCGTTCGCAAAGTCTCGCCGCGTTGGCGCGCCGTTGCTGTCGGATTGTTCGTCACGCTGATGTTTCTCAGCGTCCTGATCAGAACCTACGCGCTCGAACTTACCTTTGGCGCGGCCGGGCCGCTTCGTCCGTTGCTGCTGTCGCTCGGTGTGTCGACCAACGGCAGGGCCTATATCGAAACGCTCGTCGGCGCCGGCCTGCTGCACTACATCGTGCCGGTAGCTACGCTGACGCTGCTGGGAACCATTCAGAATGTCGACCCCCGCTTGATCGATGCCGCGCAGTCTTTGGGTGCACCAGGGTGGAGAGCGCATCTCGGCATCACTCTGCCGCTGTGTATGCGCGGCATCCTGGCGGCCTTTCTTTTCGCCTTCACCTTTTCCATCAGCGCCTTTGTCATTCCCATGATTCTTGGCAAGGGGCGTGTCCTGTTCATCTCCAACCTGATTTACAACCGGTTCAGCGAGATCGCTGATTACCCGAGCGGAGCGGCCATTTCGATGGTGTTGTTCTTTGTCGCGCTGTCGATCGTCTACGTAACATCCGCGCAAGTCACCAAGCGGTGGAGCGCATGAGCGGACGTCTGATGGATGATGCTCTGTGGTTCGTCGGCCTGGTCATGATCGGCACGATCTTGTGCTTTCTGCTGACACCCATCGCCGTCACCGTGATCATGGCCTTCGATTCAAGGGCCTATCTCGGCCCGCTGCCGCCACCATCGCTGTCGCTGCGCTGGTTCCAGCAATTCTTTTCCGACGACTATTTCCTGCGTGGGCTGAGCACCAGTATAAAGCTGGCGACGCTCGCCGTGGCGATTTCAACCGCCGTCGGACTGGCAACCGCCTTTGTGGTCGAGCGCACCGAGTTCACCGGCAAGCAGTTGCTGATCTCCCTCTTTCTCTCGCCGCTCCTGGTGCCGCCGGTCGTTACCGGATTTGCGCTGCTGCTGTTCCTATCCCACCTCGGCTTGATCAATGGCTTTGCGCGGCTGCTGTGTGGGCACATCATCATCACGGTTCCGTACACAATCCGGGCAACCCTGACGGGGCTGGGTGGCATCGACCGCTCGCTCACCGAAGCGGCGTTGAGCCTTGGCGCCAACGAGCGCGCCGCCTTCTGGGACGTCACGTTTCCACTCGCACGCACCAGCATCGTCAGCGGCGCGATTTTTGCCTTTGCGGTCTCGATGGACGATGTGGCGGTATCCATCATGCTGACCGACGCCACGACCTACACGCTTCCGGTGGCGTTGATCAGCAGTATGCGGGCCAATTTCGATCTCTCGATCGCCGCCGCCTCCGTCATGCTCATGCTGGTGACGCTCGGATTGATTGTGGCCCTGGAAAAATCCGTCGGACTCAACCGTGTCATCGGCCAAGGCGTGTTCCGGTCATAGAGAGAGCCATGCAAGACCCCACCGAGCCCGTCGTCGTTTTCCGGAATGTCAGCAAGCGGTTTGGCTCGACTGCGGCTGTCGATGCCATGAGTTTCACGGTCGCGGCCGGCGAAACGCTGTCCTTGCTCGGCCCCAGCGGCTGCGGCAAGACCACGACACTGCGCCTGGTCGCGGGCTTCGAGCAGCCTGATGCGGGCACCATCGAGATCGCCGGTCAGGCGATGGCCGGAAAGCGGCCCTATGAGCGCAATGTCGGCCTGCTGTTTCAGCACTACGCCCTGTTCCCGCACATGACCGTTGCCGAGAACATCGGCTATGGGCTGAAGCATCGCCACTGGCCCAAGGTCGAGATTGGCGACCGCATCGCAGAGATGTTGCGGCTGGTGCGGCTTGAGGGGTTCGACACTCGCAGGCCCGGGCAACTGAGCGGCGGCCAGCAACAGCGCGTGGCTCTTGCGCGCGTACTTGCGACCAAGCCCAAGCTGGTGCTGCTGGACGAGCCCCTGTCGGCGCTCGATGCCAAGTTGCGCGAGGAACTGGGTCATGAACTCAAGCAGATTCTGTCGACCGTCGGTTCGACAACGATTGTCGTGACCCACGATCAGGACGAAGCCATGAGTCTCGCCGATCGCATCATCGTCATGAACCGAGGCAGGATTGAGCAACTCGGCACACTTAGCGAAATCTACGCGCAACCTCGCACCGCGTTCGTGGCTTCATTCATCGGCCGAACCAATTGGTTTTCCGGGAGTGGCGGTATGGCGGCAGCGGGCGGCGTTTGCCGGCTTGTTGCCAACGGCGGAACTGCGTTGACCATCAGGACCCCAGGCGAACCGCCCGCTGGCGCCTGGCGCGTTTGTGTCCGGCCCGAACGGATCGCGATCATGCCGCCGCACACGGCCGCGTCGGACCATGACACCAATGTTCTGGAGGCCGACGTTGTGAGCGTCGTCAACATGGGAGCGCAAGTGCACTATGTCGCCCAGACTGCGGAGGGCCGGATCACCATCGTCGAGCCAAACCGGCAGGGGCCGCGCTTCAAGACTGGCGACGCAATCTCCTTGCACTTTGGCGCCGGCGACTGCGTTCTGCTTGGACCGGACGCCTAATACTGCAGGAACGGAAGGTCCGCGCGCAGTTCAATCAAAGTCGGATGGTCTGCGCCTGCCGCCACTGTAAGTGCAGCAGCCAGTTCGGCGAAGCTGCGCGGTTGACTCGCCCGCCAACCGAAGCCGAGCGCGATTGCTACGAAATCAGGGGTGAAAATGTCGACGCCGATTGGAACGATTTCGCGCTCCCGCATGTAAGTCTTGATCTCTCCGTAGCCTTCATTGTTCCACAGCAGCAGCAGCAATGGAGTCTTGGCTTCGACGGCAGACGCCAATTCGCCAATTGAGAACTGGAGGCCGCCATCGCCGGCAAGTACGACAACCGGCCGGCCGGGCGCCGCCAGCTTGGCGCCGATCCCAGCGGGCAAGGCATAACCAAGGGTTCCGTAGCCGGTGCTCGAATTGAAATACGAACGTGGTCGCGTTGGCTCGAAACACTGATTGAGCGCATAGACGGACTCGGTCTGGTCTCCGACCAGGATCGCGTCAGGCAGGATCTCGCTTGTCAGACCAGCAATCTTTTGATGCAGGAAGACGGCTGGCCACCAGTGCGTCATGGTCTGCGTTCGGATAGCGGCTGCGCGGCTTGCACCAGGGCTGTCGAGGCCCGGTGAGGTATCCAATCCCGATTTGGCGCCGAACGTCCTCAGGCTCGCGACGCCCACCCCGATGGCCTCCAACGCCAGCCTGGCATCCGACACGATGGCCAGATCGGCTGCCGGCGTGCGCACTAGCTGTTCGGGATCGATGTCGATGCGAATCAGAGTCCCCGCTATTTGCACAGGCTTCGGCTGCGGATACATTTCGGTCTCGCCGAACTCCGTTCCAGCCGCGAGCACGACATCGGCGGCGGCGATGGCCTGCCGGATCGGCTCGAAGGCCATATTTTCACCGGCGTGAAGGCGGTGGCCTGGCGGCAAAAGGCCCTTGGCATTGATGGTGTTGATGACGGGAGCATCAAGGTCTTCGGCCAGGTTTCGCGCGGGCTCGGCGGCATCGACGGCGCCGCCGCCAAGGATGATGATCGGTGTCGTCGCCGCAATGAGCAGCTGGGTCGCACGCTCTACGTCGTGCGGCCGTGGCCCCGGACGTTGCGGCATTGCTCGAACAACGGTGGCTGCGCTGTCTGCTGTCCTCGCAATCACATCTATCGGTATTTCGATATGCACAGGCCTCGGCCTCGCGCCCGAGAAAATCGCGAACGCGCGCGCCATGACCTGCGACAGCTGATCGGGATGCAATAGAGTGTGGCTGAAAGCCGAGACGCCAGAGACGATACGGTTTTGCGACGGCAGCTCGTGCAGCCGGCCCTCACCCATGCCAAGTTGTTCGGTTCGGTTCACACTTGAGATCACGAGCATGGGAATCGAGTCGGCAAAGGCCTGCCCCATCGCCGTCAGGATGTTCGTCATCCCAGGTCCGGTCACCACGAAACACACACCCGGTTTGCCGCTCGCCCTGGCGTAGCCATCGGCCATGAAGCCGGCGCCTTGCTCGTGGCGCGGCGTGACGTGCCGGATGGGCGAAGCCGAAAGGCCGCGGTACAATTCGACCGTATGGACTCCCGGGATGCCGAAGACAAAGTCTACGCCATAAGCCTCCAGAAGCCGCACGAGCAGCTCGCCGCACGTCGCCATGTCGCTCACTCCTTCCGTGCTCTGCTTGTCGGGGCGCTGAACGGCGGCTACAATCCTCAATGGCCGACGCTCACTTCTGCGAGCGTCGATGCATGGCGCCTCGGCTATCAAGGAACAGATGGCCAGGGTTGGAACGCCGGGAGGCAATGGCTGTGTTGGGCAATCTCAGCGAGAGCGACATCCGCGAGTTGCGGGTATTTGCAAAAGTGGTCGAGGCGGGCGGGTTCTCGGCAGCACAGGTCGAACTCAATATCAGCCAATCGACGATTAGTACGCACATGACGGCCTTGGAGAGCCGGCTGGGTATGAGCCTTTGCAAGCGCGGCAGGGCCGGGTTCAGCGTGACAGAAAAGGGCGCTCTGATATATCAGGCGGCCAAGCGCTTGTTCGCTGCGCTTGATGATTTTCGGAGCGAAGCAGGCGCAGCGCGCAATTGTTACATCGGCAACCTTGCCGTCGGGATCGTCGATAATCTGATCAACAACCCCGCCTGTCATCTTCACTTGGTTATTGCCAAAATGACCGAGCTGGCGCCCGAAGTACAGATCTCAATTCATGTCGCCGCCCCATCGGTGATTGAACAGGCGATCCTGGACGGACGCTTTGATTTGGGGCTGGGCGCTTGCGGTCGCCACTCCCCCTATTTAAACTACCTCGACGTGTTCGATGAACGGCAGGTGCTTTATTGTGGACGCGGCCACGCGTTGTTCGAGCGCAGCCAATCAGTTGCGGTCGCCGAGCTGAAAGGCCAGCAATTTGCCAGGCGCGCCTACGTCGCACCCGACCATTTTCCGATTGGGATGAGCCTGCCGTCAACGGCGGTTGCCGACCTTATGGAGAGCGTTGCGGTCTTCATTTTGTCGGGGCGCTATATTGGCTTTCTACCCGAGCACTTCGCCCGTCAATGGATCGCACAGGATCTCATGCGCCCGCTGCTGGACCGCGAACTGGGATACAAGAACCCTATCTACTTGGCGATCAGGAAGACAGAACAGAACAAGCCGATTTTATCGTTATTTCTTCGTGAACTGTACAAGGCTCACGGCTTGGTGATTGCCAACAGCACGCGGATTGCATCTGAAACGGTGAATGCTTAGTGATCAGTGAGTTGACATTTGACGATTTCGTCAAATGTTCAGTGCCGGACCAAATTGTTCATCGGATCCTTTCCGCATGCCCTAGGACCTGAACTGGCGGTCGCAATGGCCGCGATCTGAGCGTTTAGATTGGTCGCCCGGGCGTTAGCAATCACCGTTTTCGATCGGGCGCGATCAAATCCACCGGCGTCACCTTCAAGGCCTGCGCCAGTTCGAACAGCGACACCACGGTCGGATTGCGGCTGCCGCGCTCCAGGCCGCTGATGTACTGCTGGCTGTGGCCGGATTTCTCGGCAAGCTGCTCTTGAGTCAGGCCGCTTGCGAGCCTGAATTTCTGCACATTCCTCCCCACCAGTTTCCGCATGTCCATGCGGAATGGCTTGACGGATAACGCTGCGCCAATTTATCAACTATAGTATGTAAATGACGGCTGGGCAGAAATGATACAACTTCAGGTGCCCGCCCGATATCATCTTGCTGAGCACGACGATGACGCTTCCGATGCCTACTGAGAGTGCGCTGGTGACCGAGTATGATCGCGCCCATTTTGCGGTCTACGCCAGCCTGCTCGACGCTGTAGCGGCAGGGGCGGACTGGCGCCAGGTGACAGCCGCGCTGTTCGGCGTCGATGCTGCGGTCGACGAACAGGCCGCCAAGCAGGTGTTCGACGCCAACCTGGCACGCGCCCGCTGGATGACGACCGACGGCTACCGGGTGCTTGCGGGGTTACGGCGCTAGCAGCGGCCCGCGCGCTGGTACCATTAACACTGCAAGCCAATTGTCCGTGTACTCAGCCGGGACCTCTGACAAGCTGTGGGTACGGGAGCTGTGGCTGTGATCCTTGTGCAGGCCGAATTGGCCGGAGATTCGTCGCACAACACTGATCCGGCCCCAGCGGAAAAACATGCCGACCACGCGCTCTGCGAATGCCTGGCTGCCAAGACACTCAAACACCCTTGGCCCCAATGCGTCCAAATCCATCTCTTGCGCCGATCTGGCCACCTTCTGACGGCGGCTACGATTATTTTCTTGAGCTGAATGACTCTGAGGTGGCGTGGGAGTTCCTGCGGCGCAATCTGAACTATCAGCAAACAGTCAGTGAGCACCAGGAGGCGCTCTCCCGCCCGTGTGCTATGGCCTCCGGTCAGAACGTTTGGTTCGACGGCGAGCGCACACTGGCGGCCAACCACTGGGGCCTGTCGCGCTTTGTCGATCCAGCGTCGCGCGCTCCCGAGGCCCCCATCGATTGGAAGGAGGACTTGGGCAGCGCCAAGATCGATGCGGTGGCGCGAGACCCACGCCAAGGCGAGCGACCGGATGTGACTCTCGCCGAATTGCAGTGTGTCCGTCATATTATCGTTTCGGCCGACGGCGAAGAAACGCTGTTGATTAACACGACCGACAAGGCCCTGACGCTGAGGCTGCGCGGCACGACCGCCCTGCGTGGTCCCGTTTGCCTCACGTTTCAGATTGCTGGCATGACGGCCTTGCCGGGCGCTGGCCGCGCTCTCCAGAATCTGCCTGACCTGTTGACGGGCCGCCCCCGAAAACCCAATCGGTCGCGGCGCAGGCTGCTCCTGCGAGAGGCCCTGATCGCACTCGACGGCAGAGCGGCGGGAGCCACCTACCAGGACGTCGCCGTGGTCATCGCCGGTGCCGAAACGGCAAGAGCGGCGTGGAAGACTGCGGACCCTTTGCTGAAGGACCGCATGCGCCGCGCCCTAAAGTCTGGCGCGCGCATGAAGCAAGGCGCGATGTGATGTGCGGCTATGTCCGCGCAGCGTCGAGGTTGGCGGTGAGCGCTGTGGGGAAAATAGGGTTGTGACTGGCCAAAGTTGGAACGCCCCATTGACACCGAATATCTTGATGGCATCGTCAGGGTATGCCGTTCATCGTTGGCGTCATAATGTTCGTCCTAGCGGTCATTGGTGCGAACATCGCCATTGGCCCACGGCCAGCGCATTGTCGCGACGGATGGCAGTCTTCATCTATCGGCGCGCAAGGTGCTTGTTCTTGGCACGGAGGTGTTGCCGGTGACCCTTGGGGTATTGTTGTCTTGTTGGCCGGGCTGGTTGGCGGCGGTGCTGGGTTTTTCGGCACCATCAAATGGGAAACACGAAACGACCCGCCGCCGGTTCGCTGGACAGAGCGCTACGGCCCGCCTGCACCGCCCTCGCCTCCATCGAGATTGACAATGCTGTTGGCGCAGTGGCGACCGTTGATTGAGCCACACGGGCACCGACTTGCCCTTCGATTTGATGGCGTACAGTATGGCATTGACGTGTACGATGTCTCCGAGCCACCAAGTAAGCTCGCCGATATCCGGCGAAGGACTGGTCTCGGTTGGATGCTGACGATAACTGAAGGCGAGCCTGTCAACTGGATTCCCGAAACGCCGAACCAGTTGATGCCGATACTGATGCGCAGACTCGGCATTGAGCCGCCACCGTCGAACTTCAAGAAGCCGCAACGGAGAAATGGCCGGCGAACCAGAACAAAACGGCGTCGAGGATAAGTACGCCGCCGCAGGCGAGTCTACTTCTTGACCCATGGCCCAGGCCGTTGTGCGGGCCGGGCTCTATCGCTCCGGCGAAGTGGCCTGCGCGACCGCGCCGCCGGTGAAAAGCCGGCGTCTCGGCCCATGCGGGTTACGATCCCTCCCGCGGGAGACCGCCGCGATAGCACGGCGTCCCACTCCGCCCAGGATGCTGGGGCTTCTGAGAGCCAGGAGCCGCGGGTCAAAACCAGGTCGCTGCCAACGGACTCAGTCTGACAACCTCCGGATTGGACGTCTTGCGACCCTCACATGGGGCGACGTACCGGCGGCATCCTTGTCGTGCGACAGCCGGCGCAGTTGCTCGGCACCGCTCTCCTTCCTCAGGGACGCGACGGCGAGGCTCACGATCGGCACGCCGTGACCATCGGTTGACCGTTCGCACGAGACCGGAGCGGATCACGCCCACCAACGCAGTCGATCACACAGGCCAGCCCGGATCGCACGCCATGCAACGCCATCGGTCGTCCGCGAGGGACACCCCCGCCCTTGTGATGCGCCAAGGTGCGGCAAGCTGCGCCTTCGAGACAACCCGGCAAAGAGCCGGGTCCTCCACTGCGTTGCGGCCCTTCGGGTGTCTCAGTCGCCGCCCGCCGCAGGGGGAGCGCACCGGCGGGGGATGGTCCTTCGCCGGAACATCTGAAGGAGTTCATCCATGGCTACCATCGGTTCCGTCACCAAGCGCGTCGACGGCCGCTATGACGGTGAGATCCGGACCCTTTCGGTCCGCGCCAGCATCGCCATTGTCCCGGTCACGGAAAAAGCCTCGCCGAGCCAGCCGGACTATCGCGTCCTCTCGGAAGGCATCGAGATCGGCGCCGGTTGGATCCGCACCGGCCAGATCTCCGGCAAGGAGTATGTCGCCCTCTCGATCGCGGCCCCGGAACTGGGCACCAAGACTCTCTATGCCAACCTCGGCCGGGCCGACCCCGACGTCTTTGCCCTGATCTGGAACCCGCAGGACTGACGTCAACCGCCCCCGCGCCGCATCACCGGCGCGGGGGCATTTCGCTGCTCGCCGTCTCGATCCGCCACCTACCACGCTCACCTATCCCGTTTCGCTTTCGGCGCGAAATCTGTTCATTCCGCAGTGACCGGATGGTTTGATCAACCCCTCCTATGTGGCGGTGCATTTGGAGCACAGACGGCTGTTGCAGATTCGTCGGTCTCTATCTTTTGCTGTCGGTTTCCACATTGGCCAATTCGATACTTTTACTGTTCCAAAGCTTGCCACCGATGCCACTGTGATTACGTCCTCCAACAATCATAACAGCAAGCCCAAGTATCAATGGCGCACACCATTTCACCATCATGCTCAGCCAACGGATGAAAGAAGTCGCGGGATGTTTCAAGGCAGTATTTTGGACAACAGGATAAAAGAACACCGCCGCTTTGGCGTCAGAGCCCGGATCAGCGGGCTTAGCGAGGACGTCCCGGAATTGGTCGTGACGTCACCGTTCCATAATGTCGAGTGATTTC
>JANLQJ010000139.1:0-10812 GCA_031367715.1 Hyphomicrobiaceae bacterium
GAAGAAGTAGCGCATCGCCAGGAAGAACGCCGAGACGAACTCGGCGAGAAACAGCGATTTCAGGCCTTGCGCGACACCCATCGTTCACGTCCTTCGGTCCTGCCCATTGTCTTCGCTGCCGGCTGTTGCTTCCGAGCAGCACCATATTGCCGATTGCCGATTGCCTATTGCCCATCTTCATTCTCACGTCCCCGCCACCCCGATATGCCCAAAGTGCACCACCGCCGCCACAATCACCACGGCCGCCAGCGACAACGGCAAAAACACCTTCCAGCCCAGCCGCATCAGCTGGTCGTAGCGGTAGCGCGGCACGAAGGCTTTCACCATCGCGAACATGAAGAAAATCATCACGACCTTCAGCAGGAACCAGATCACGCCGGGCACCCAGGTGAAGGGGGCGACGTTGAACGGCGGCAGCCAGCCGCCCAAGAACATGATGGTCATCATGGCGCACATGGCGGTGATGGCGACATATTCGGCCAGCATGAAGAGCAGATAGGGCGTGGACGAATACTCCACCGCGAAGCCGGCCACCAGCTCGCTCTCGGCTTCCGGCAGATCGAACGGCGGGCGGTTGGTTTCGGCCAGCGCCGAGATGAAGAAGATCACGAACATCGGGAACAGCGGCAGCCAGTACCAGTCGAACATCGAGTTCGGCAGGCCGGCCCAGGTTCCGAGCCCGTGCTGCTGCGCGCGCACGATGCCGGTGAGATTGAGCGTGCCGGCGACCAGCAGCACCGTGATGATGACGAAGCCGATCGAGACTTCGTAGGACACCATTTGCGCGGCGGATCTTAGTGCACCCAGGAACGGGTACTTCGAGTTGGACGCCCAGCCGCCCATGATGATGCCGTAGACTTCCAGCGATCCGATCGCCAGCACGTAGAGGATGCCGACATTGAGGTTGGCGATGGCCCAGCCCTCGTTGATCGGGATCACCGCCCAAACGCCGAGCGCGGTGGTAGCGGCCACGATGGGGGCCAGAAGGAAGATGGGCTTGTCGGCGGCGGCCGGCAGCAACGGCTCCTTGAAGACGAACTTCAGGAGGTCCGCGAACGACTGCAGCAGGCCGAATGGTCCCACCACGTTGGGGCCGCGCCGGATGTGCACGGCGGCCCAGACTTTGCGGTCCATCAGCAGCAGGTAGGCGATGATCAGGAGCAGGACGGTGAGGGCGATGACGGATTTCAGCAGCATGATCAGCAGCGGAAAACCCCAGCTGTTCCAGTGCGGGAGGACGTCGTTGGTCCAGAAATTATCCATGGCTTGCTCCACGCACATCTGCCCGTGGGGCGAAGAATGGGGTCAGACCCATTGCCAATGGGGGGCACACGGCGGCAAGGGGTCTGACCCCGTTCCATCCGCAGACGCCGTCGTTTGTGGCTTGATCCGCTCCCTTGGTCGCCGCGCCCACGGTCCTTCCTTCTCCCTTTGGGAGAAGGTGGCGCGTTTCAGCGCCGGATGAGGGGGTTGGAGGTGAGAGTGTGTCACAGAACGTGCGGACACCTCTGGCAGCAATCCCCTCATCCGGCCCCAATACTTTTGCGCCTCCGCGCAGGTGGGCACCTTCTCCCAATGGGAGAAGGCGATCACCGTTGGCGCAGTTGGAGGTTGAGGGAGTTGAGAGAGGTGACATGCCCATTCCCCCTACTCCGCGGCCTGGGCGAGCGGGCCCGGTTTCATGCGGCTGCAGTCGGCCATGGTGCGCGAGGCGCGCGCGATTGGATTGGTGAGGTAGAAGTCGGTGATGGTTGGTTCGAGCGCATCGCGCGAAATCGTGCCGCCCTGCTTGGCCACCCTGTCCAAGCCCGTCCCGGCCGTCACCGACCCCAGCGCAGCCAGATGGGGCGTCTGCGCATAGATCGCGGCGCGCAGCTCGGCCACGTTGTCATACGGCAGCGTCTGTCCGCACTCGGCCGACAGAGCGCGGATAATCGCCCAATCCTCCTTGGCCTCGCCCGGCGGGAACACGGCGCGCGACGTCATCTGTACGCGGCCCTCGGTGTTGACATAGGTCGCCGATTTCTCCGTGTACGCAGCGCCCGGCAGGATGACATCGGCGCGATGCGCGCCGGCATCGCCATGCGTGCCCTGATAGACCACGAAGGCATGCCCGAGCCGCTTGGCATCGAATTCGTCCGCACCCAGCAGATAGGCCAGCTGGATCTGTCCGCCCAGCGCATCGCGCCCGCCCGCGCCCGGCACAAAACCGATGTCCAGCCCGCCGACGCGCGAGGCCGCAGAGTGCAGCACGTTAAACCCATTCCAGCCGTCCTTGGTCACGCCGGTCGCCAGGGCCGCCGTGGCGGCCGCCGCCAGGATCGCCGCGCCATCGGCCCGGTTCAGCGCGCCCGCGCCCAGGATGATCATCGGCTTCTGCTTGCCGGTGAAGAATTTGCTCGCGACCGCCGCCAGCCCATCCGCCCCCGCCCCGAGCTGCGTCACGGGATAGGTCAGATCGCCCACCGGCCCGAGCGCGCTCACCGTGAACCCGCCTCGCAGCCAGCGTTTTCTGATACGCGCGTTCAGCACTGGCGCTTCCAGCCGCGGATTGCTGCCGATGATCAGCAGCGCGTCCGCATCCTCGATGCCGGCGATGCCGGAATTGAACAGGTAGCCTCCCCGGCCGAGCGCGGGATCGATTTTCGCGCCGTCCTGACGGCAGTCGATGTTGGTGGAACCCATTCGCGTGAATAAATCCTTCAGCGCGAACATCTCCTCGACGCCGGCCAGGTCGCCCGCAATCGCGCCGATGCCGGAAGGTCCGGCGGCCTTCATTTTGGCCGCAACCAGCTTCAGCGCCTCGTCCCAGCTCGCGGGGCGCAACTTGCCGTTCTCGCGCACATACGGCCGATCCAGCCGCTGCGTCTTCAACCCATCGACCACATGGCGCGTCTTGTCCGAAATCCACTCTTCATTGATGGCGTCATTCACGCGCGGCAGCACGCGCACGACTTCGTTGCCGCGCGAATCGACCCGGATGTTCGAGCCCAGCGCGTCGTTCACATCGACCGATTCGGTCTTGCGCATTTCCCAGGGACGAGCATGGAAGGCTGTCGGCTTGGCGGTGAGCGCGCCGACCGGGCACAGGTCCACGATATTGCCGCTGAGCTCGGACGACAGCCCCTTCTCGATCGTCCCGACGATCTCCATGTCCTCGCCGCGGCCGGTCGCGCCCATCTCCTCGACGCCGGCCACCTCGGTCATGAAGCGGACGCAGCGCGTGCACTGGATACAGCGCGTCATCACGGTTTTCACCAGCGGCCCCAGGAACTTTTCCTCCACGGCCCGCTTGTTCTCATGAAACCGGCTCGAATCCGAGCCGAACCCCATGGCCTGATCCTGCAGATCGCACTCGCCGCCCTGATCGCAGATCGGGCAGTCAAGCGGATGATTGATCAGCAGAAATTCCATCACGCCATGGCGCGCATTGATCACCATCGGCGAATTGGTCTTGATCTGCGGCGGCGCGCCGTCCTTGCCGGGACGCAAGTCGTTCACCGTCATGGCGCAGGACGCCTGCGGCTTGGGCGGCCCGCCCACCACTTCGATCAAGCACATGCGGCAGTTGCCCGCGATCGACAGCCGCTCGTGATAGCAAAAGCGCGGGATTTCGATGCCCACCTGCCCGCACGCCTCGATCAACGGCGTGCCGTTCTCGAACTCGTAGTCCGTGCCGTCGATATTGAGTTTTGGCATTTCCGGTCCGGCGGTGGAGTTTGCGCACGGGCGGAGAGCCCGGCAAAAGGGTGCGGGGGCTTTCTAGCCGGGGGAGCCGTGCGCCGCAATGGGGGAGGCGGCGGGGTGGGCGGGTGGTTTGCCGCAGGGCGGTAGCGCGGGGGCAAAGTTTCTTGAGTCCAGCCCAAGACTGGCGCAATCTTGGAGCGGCGCAATCGGTCGACCACTTCTGATGGGACCAAATGAAGGTTCACGCGGTGATCAAGATGCTCCAAGCAGACGGCTGGCACCTGGTCGCCACGAAAGGTAGCCACCGACAGTTCAAGCACCCCAAAAAGAGTGGCCGCGTAACCGTTCCTGGCAAGCCGAGCGACGAAATGGCGCCAGGAACGCTCAATAGCGTTTAAGAAGCAAGCTGGACTTTAGGAGACGGCAAAATGCGCTACGCAATTGTCATCGAGGCCGCGAGCACAAATTACTCTGGCTACGTGCCGGACTTGCCGGGTTGCGTCACGACTGGGGCAACTCCAGAGGAGGTCGCGCGCGAGCTGCGCGAGGCAATCCGGTTTCATATTGAAGGGCTTGTCGAGGATGGACTGCCGGTCCCACAGCCGACCGCCAAGGCGCAGTATGTCGATGCGTGACGATGAACAAGGTGATCGCCCATCAGCCGACAAAGCCGGACGCGTGGCTAGGACCGTCGCAAGAGTTTTTCGCCACTCGGATGAAATGTGTCATGGCCGACGTCACCTTCCGGCGCATCGTTGAAGGGGATGTTGCTGAGATCAACGGCCTCATCGACGCTGTCGTTATGGAGCAGTACGAACATCTGCTGCCAAAGGGCCATACGACGACCGAACACATCGATGCTCGAAATACTGGCTGGGTTGCGGTTGCTGGCGGCAACATCGTCGGCGTCGTGGTTGCATAGGCCGATCACATCGAGGATCTGTGGTTGCTACCCCAGTTTCGCCGGCAGAAGATCGGTGGCGCTTTGCTGGATATTGCCGAAAACCAGATTTTCGGCACCGGCCATCCGCAAGCCAAGCTTAGAGTTGTCGCCGAGAATGTCTCGGCGCGACAATTTTTTACGGCGCGAGGATGGCGCGAAGGCAAAATCTATCCGCACGAGAAATGGCATTTCAGCATGATCGACATGTCCAAAAACCTGGGTCGCGTGGTCGCGTAACCCTTCCTGGCAAGCCGAGCAACGAGATGGCTCCGGGAACGCTCAACAGCGTCAAGAAACAGGCCGGACTTCAGGAGACCGCCGACTTGTGGGAAATGACGCCTACGTCCATCCGCCCGACGACCCTGAAGCAGACGCCGCATTTCCGGTTGTTGCAGGAGTTCTTCTCCGACCCCAAATCGTTCCTGGAGTTCGCCCTGGCAGACTGACCAAAGCCGCCCGCGGTCTGGCGCGTGCCGCGCTGCGGTCGCAATCGCGCCGGATGCACCCAGGTCGCACATACCTTCAGTACGGAACCACTCCATGTCCATGACCGACATCGACGCCAATGTCGACGACGCCACGCCGCACACCAAGCGCGTCAGCATTTTCATCGGCATACTCGCCGTGCTGCTGGCGTTCACGTCGCTGGGCGGCGGCAACACCACCAAGGATGCTGGTCTTGCCAATGTCAGCGCCACCAACACCTGGTCGTTCTTCCAGGCCAAGAACTTGCGCCGCAATGAGGTCAATCTGGCCGTCGACAATCTGAAACTCACGCTGGCGACGCAGAGCGGCCTCAACGAGGCGGGACGCAAGGCGATCACGGACCAGATCGCGGCATACGAGGCGACCGCCAAGCGACTGACCAGCGATCCCGAAAAGGGCGAAGGGCTGGACGAGCTGTTCGTGAAGGGCAAGGCCCTGGAGGCCCAGCGCGACGCCGCCCTACGCAAAGACCCCTATTTCGACTGGGCGGGCGCGCTGCTGCAGATCGCGGTGGTGCTGGCCTCGGTCAGCCTGGTTGCCAGTTCGCACTTGCTGATCCGGATGAGCATGGGCTTTGCCATCCTCGGCACCGTCCTACTGGTGGACGGATTTACGCTGTTCATGCCGCTGTGGTTCTTGGGGTGAACCGGATCAATATGCAGGCTCGCAGCGTACCTCCGTCAGCACCGAATTGGCGATGTAGCAGTCCGCATGCGCGGCGTGGTGCAACGCGTCGAGCGCTGCGCGATCCGGGGTTGGGCTACCCCAGGCGATGCGCGGGCGGAGCGTCACCTCACTGACGTAGTGGGCGCCCTTGGCGGTCTTTCCCATCACGCCCTCGGCCTGATCGACATAGCTGTCGATGACGTGACCCTGCTTGGCCGCCAGATACAGGAACGTCAGCATATGGCAACTCGACAGGCTGGCGATGAAGGCTTCCTCGGGATCGACGCCGGCCGGATCGGAAAAGCGCGGCACCACGTGGGGTGACGACGAAGCACGGAAACTCACGCCACCGTCGAAAGACCATTGATGACCGCGGCTGTATTTGTTGTCCTTGAACGGCTCGTTTGCACCGCGGGTCCAGGTTACGGTTGCAGTGTAGGTGGCCATGATGACTCCCGTTGTTATGTCCCCGGACGCCCCGGAATCCAGCTCGTGCCGGCCAGCGGCACCCGGGCCATGGCGGCAGCCTCGACCGTCAAGGCCACCAGATCCTCCGGCTCCAGATTGTGGACGTGGCTCTTGCCGCAAGCGCGGGCAATGGTCTGGCATTCCAGCGTCATCACCTTGAGGAAATTGGCGAGCCGGCGGCCGGCCTTGACGGGATCGAGGCGTTTGGCCAACTCTGGGTCTTGGGTGGTGATGCCGGCGGGATCGCGGCCCTCGTGCCAGTCGTCATAGGCGCCGGCCGTGGTGCCGAGTTTCTGGTATTCCTCCTCCCACATCGGATCGTTGTCGCCCAGCGCCACCAGCGCGGCCGTGCCGATCGAGACGGCGTCCGCGCCCAGCGCCAAAGCCTTCGCCACATCGGCGCCATTGCGGATGCCGCCCGACACGATGAGTTGCACCTTGCGATGCATGTTGAGATCCTTCAGCGCCTGCACCGCCTGCGGAATGCAGGCCAGCGTCGGCTGTCCGACATGCTCGATGAAGACCTCTTGCGTTGCCGCCGTGCCGCCCTGCATACCGTCGACCACCACGACGTCCGCGCCCGATTTCACCGACAGCGCGGTATCGTAATAGGGCCGCGCGCCGCCGACCTTCACATAGATCGGCTTTTCCCAATTGGTGATCTCGCGCAGCTCTCTGATCTTGATCTCCAGATCGTCCGGCCCCGTCCAATCGGGATGGCGGCAGGCCGAGCGCTGGTCGATGCCCTTTGGCAGCGTGCGCATGGCGGCGACACGATCGGAGATCTTCTGGCCCAGCAGCATGCCGCCGCCGCCCGGTTTGGCGCCCTGGCCGACGACGACTTCGATGGCATCGGCCTTGCGCAGATCGTCCGGGTTCATGCCGTAGCGTGAGGGCAGATACTGATAAACCAGAATGTGCGACTGGCTGCGCTCCTCCGGCGTCATGCCACCGTCGCCGGTAGTGGTCGAGGTGCCCGCGATGGTCGCGCCACGCCCCAGCGCATCCTTGGCCTGCGCCGACAGCGAGCCGAAACTCATGCCCGCGATCGTGATCGGGATCTTTAGGCGGATCGGCTTGGAGGCGTTGCGCGCTCCCAGCACGACTTCTGTCGAGCATTTCTCGCGATAGCCCTCCAGCGGATAGCGCGAGATGGATGCGCCAAGGAACAGCAGGTCATCGAAATGGGGCAGCTTACGCTTGGCACCGGCACCCCGGATGTCATAGATACCGGTCGCGGCTGCACGCCGGATTTCGGCCAGCGTCGCATCGTCGAAGGTTGCGGATTTTCGGGGGAGCGTGCGGGGGGCGGACATCGGAATTCGCTCTCTTGTGAAGACGAAATAGACAAGACGTAAGTCGTGAGTCGTGAGTCGTGAGTCGTGAGTCGGTCAGCGATCATCCTTCTTCTGTTTGTCTTCCAAGGATCGGATGAGCGCTCGAAGCACTTTGCAGACACGTTCGCAATCCGCCCTCGGGGCAACAGCATCCGCCGCCGCCAAGAGTCCTACTTCCTCAGAGACAAACAAATGGGTCTCTAACTCGCGTGCCGAGCCCTGCGCGATACGCAGAAACTGCAAGTATTGACCAATTTGATTTCGACCGTAGCCTTCAGTGATATTGGCAGCAATGGACGTAGAAGAACGCCTGATTTGCGAAGTCATTCCGGAAAGCTCATCACGCGGATATTTTTTGGTAAGCCGATAGCTCGTGGCAGCCCGTTTTACCGATAATTTCCATACATCCAGATCCATGTAAGAACTGATATGACCCTCGTGCTCCACGTCGCGCGCCCCCGACTTACCACTCACGACTTACGACTTACGTCTTCCTAATATGCTTCCGCATTGTCGATGTTGAAGTTATAGAGCTTGCGCGCTGAGCCATAGCGCTTGAAGCTCTTCGGGTCCGCCTTCATCTCGGCCTTGGCCAGAAGCTTCGCCAGCAGTTCCAGATGTTCCGGCCGCACTTCCTTCTCGATGCAGTCAGCCCCGAGACTCTTAACCTTGCCGCGCACAAAGAGCTTGGCCTCATAGAGCGAATCTCCCAGCGCATCGCCGGCATCTCCGAGCACGACCAGCGCACCGGCCTGTGCCATGAAGGCGCTCATGTGTCCGACATTGCCGCCGACGACGATATCGATGCCCTTCATCGAGATGCCGCAACGCGCCGCCGCATCGCCTTCGATGACCAGCAATCCGCCATGGGCCGTCGCGCCCGCCGATTGGCTGGCATTGCCCTTCACGCGGACATAGCCGGACATCATATTCTCAGCCACGCCCGTGGAAACATTGCCGTGCACGATGACGGAGGCTTCCTTGTTCATGCCGGCGCAGTAATAGCCAGCCGTGCCCATGATCTCGACACGGATCGGACTCATCAAGCCGCAAGCGAGGGCATGTTCGCCTTGTGGGTTAGCGAGCACCCAGTTGGTTTCGTTGGAGCCATGCGGTATGCTCTGTAGACGCTGGTTGATGGCGCGAAGGCCGTCCTTTTGAACGTCGAGCGTGAGGTTTGATGATTTGGTCACGCCTTGCCCCAAGAATAAACAATTGCCGGCTCAGGTTCCCAGACGCGCGCCTGGTCGACGCCGGGCAAACTGGCCAGCGCCCTGAATTCGCTGCCGAACGCCACCCAATCATCCGTCTCGGCCATCACGGCGGGCTTGCAGGCGATCGGGTCGCGCAGCACGGCAAAGCCATCGGCGGTGCCGGCAACGAAGGTGTAGAAGCCGTCAAGATCGGTGAGGCTGGATTCCAGCGCCTGTTTCAAGCTGTGACCCTCGCGCAGCTTCCAGGTGAGGTAGGCTGCCGCCACCTCGGTATCGTTCTCGGTCTGGAACTCGATCTTGGCGTTCTTGCGCAACCATTCGCGCCAGCTGTTGTGGTTCGACAGCGAGCCGTTGTGGACCAGGCACAAATCCTGCCCGGTCGCGAACGGATGCGAGCCGGCCGTGGTCACTGCACTCTCGGTCGCCATGCGCGTATGGCCAATGGCATGCGAGCCATGCGCCGTCTCCAGCTCATACATATCGGCGACCTGTCGGGGCAGGCCCACCTCCTTGAAGATCTCGATGACATGACCGGCGCCGACCACGCGCACGCCCGGCGCCTGGGACGCGAGAAACGCGCGCACCTGCTCCTCGCTGGCCTTGGAAACCAGCACGCAGTGATTGCCGATCTTGTGCGCCGCGGTCTTGCCGTGCAGGTCGGTGAGCTGGCCGGCAATCGCCGACCAGTCAAAAGCGGGATCGGTGTGAGCAAGCGTGACCTTGATCTCGGATTTGCCGACCGGATCGCGATAGATGGCGACGCCTGCGCTGTCGGGTCCGCGATTGGTCATCTCGATCAGCATTGGTGTGAACAGCTCGCCGAGCTTAGGCGAGAGTTTCTTGTTCTTGAGGTAGAGGCCGACGATGCCACACATGGGCGGGGCTCCTGCTGGCGGGAAGTCTCGCCGGGGAGCTTAGCGCCGATCAACTCGAAATTCAATACGGGTCAATTGAAATTTCACCAGAGGAAATTGCGCAGGTTCAGTTGATGGCGACCGGGAACGGTTTCAGCGCATCTTCGATCTGGCCGTAGAGATTATCCAGCCATTCTGGTGCATCAGCCACCTTGGGTCTTGGTTGGCTGCGGAAATCGACCGGCGCCAGAATCACCTTGACCCTCTCGATTCCGATTGCGACCGCCAAGGTGAACAGCTCCTCTGCTGCGGGGTCGCCCAGCGCCAGGCATCCGATCGAGCTGGAACGGCCATGAATCATGATGGCGCCGCCAAGTGGTGCGTCACGCTTCTCCTTGGCGGCCATGGCACGATCGAAGTCGTTCGGATAGTTCACGCGCATTGAAACGCTGAATTTGCTATTGGGATTGAGCAGGTCGATATCATAGACACCTTCGGGTACCTGTCGGTCGCCCTCGCGCAGCTTCGGGCCGGCGTGGCCGCTGGCGGCCAGAACCGGATAGCTGAAAACGAGCTGCCAGGGACTGCCCGAGCTGCGGGCGTAGAGTTGCAAGCGCTTTTCGGCCTTCAGCCCCACCAAGGTGACGTCAGCGGGCGGATAGGGCACTCCGGCGCTGGCGAATTTGGGTTGCAAACGCTCGGTCGCCGCGGGCCCGATCAGGGCCATCCGTTCCGCCACGGTCAACTTGTCGGGAGGCGACGGCGGGGAGGCAAGACCAAGCCAAACCAGCATAGGTTGCAGCAACGCCGGACGCGACAAGTAGATCACGCCACCGGCCAGGACAACCGCAGCAACCGCAATCAGGGTGATTTTCAATGCTTGCATGGTGCCGATTGATTGGCGGCATACAAGGCAATTTCATGGTCAGGCGCGGCGTCAAGGACAGGGCAATTCTATTCAACCTAGAAAAAGCGGTTGGCGCGCGGCGGCAGAGTCGAGATTGCATCCAGGCTCGGCGGCAACGGCCCAAAGAGCGCACCTGAAAGGTGTCGAGCACAAACCGGTCGGCGAGGTGCAAGTCAGCCTCGCCGACTGGCTTGGCTCAGATCAGGCCGACAAAATTGCGCGTAATACCGGCCAACCTATCGTTTGACTC
>JANLQJ010000167.1:0-4075 GCA_031367715.1 Hyphomicrobiaceae bacterium
CCGCCTGCCCAACCCCATGTCCGGGGCCTGAGCGATAGTGTTGTCTTCCCAGCTGTCCGACTGCCACGGGGGCGTCAACTCCCGCAGCCTCCGGCCACCGCCATCCCCCACCCCATGTCCGACGGTCGACACGTCCCGTAGTAGCGGGGGATGAGGGAATACTATGCGAATACAAATATAAAATCAATATAATTAGTATTCAATAGTTAATAAGGGCAAGTCATCTGTCATTTTATCGTATTTCACAAGTGTCTGACGCCAAGCGCACTTGGGGACACGAAGCCAATCTTCGCTGGGGCACATGTGCCACCACCGGCAGCGGTGCTGCGAAGATGACCACCATGTCCCCGTGCATGTCGGTAGCGGGCTGGCCTGCAGCAAGATGTTGGGTTACGCGCGGAGTGACGGCCACGATCAAGCACAAACGTCCGTGGCCGCACTAACCCAACGTTTGCCAGACAATCTTGTCGAACATCGCACGCAGCTTCCGGCCGCGTAGTGGGTTGACGTGCTCGACCCAACTCACCCGACCGTCCAAATGCGCCTGGAAATTCGGATGATTTGCCCGGTTTTCGTGCGCGGGTGCGCTCTTGCGGCAGTTATGCAGGATAGCTTTCAACTCGTCGAACGCCTGGCGCGGGACATTGACGTGGGTGTTGATGACAAGGCCGGTCACGCGGAGGCACGCGCCGCGCCGCATGACGCGGGTCTTGCGGGCATTGAGCCGGTAGCCTTCATCGAGGGTGATGGCTTCAATGATCGAACGAAGGCTATCAGTTTTTCTCGCGACGTCCTCGCCGCCTGAAAACACCAAATCGTCAGCATAGCGGGTATAATTGACATCGTAGCAGCGCGCCAAGCCGGCAAGCCGCGTATCTAGATTGAACGCCGCCAGATTGGCCAGCGCTGGCGACGTGGGGGCTCCTTGCGCCAGATGTGGCGTCTGGTACAGCCGCCGCGTCATCCAATCGGGACGTCGCGCTTGCGGCAGCCGCATGAATACGGCTTCAGGGGTCTGCGTGCTGCACAGGTTCGTCAGCGCCCTGGCGATGGCCCAAGGGTAACCCAGGCACGTCAACCCATCGCGTCAGGCGTGATGATAAGTCGGCGACCGCCGACCGCGGATCACGCCGAGGATTGCCGTCGAAAACGAGTCTTCCCTGGGGTAGCCCCAGAGATCCCTGGTTCCGCCCGAAAGCAAAGGCGCAGGGATTGCTTGACGTGCCCGCCCGCCGATTCCGAAGATACTGCTCGGCACGTTCGTGTCAACGCGCGGGCCAATGTTTGGTATAGAGCGCCACTTGCTCTCTCCTCCACCCGGACCCACCCCATGCCCATCACCCTCTATGACCTCGCCGGCGCCAATCCTGACCTGCGCTTTTCGCCCAATTGCTGGCGTACCAAGCTGGCGCTCAAGCATAAGGGGCTCGAATACGACACCGTCCCATGGCGCTTTACTGATCGGGCCGCCATTGCCAAGACCGGGCAGGGCAAGGTGCCCTCGATCCTCGATGACGGCAAATGGGTGCACGACAGCTGGGCCATCGCGCTCTATCTTGACGAGACCTATTCGGACCGGCCTTTGCTGCTGCCTGACGCCGCGGCCAGGACGCAAGCCCGCTTCATCAATTCCTGGTGCGACTGGTCGGTGCTGCCCAGCACGCGCACGCTGGCTGTGCCGTCGGTGTTCAAGATCATCGCCGAAGAGGACAAAGCCTATTTCCGCACCAGCCGCGAGAAAGCGCTCGGCATACCACTGGAGCAGATCGGCCTGGATCGCCAAGCGGCGCAAAAGACCTTCCGGCAAAGCCTGAAGCCCGCCGAGATAACGCTCGACGATCAGGCGTTCCTGCACGGCGCCAAGCCGGGCTATGGCGATTTCGCGCTGTTCGGCACGCTGCTCTGGCCATACATGGTGTGCGCCGAGGATCCAATCGATCGCGAGACGGCCGTCGGGCACTGGTTCGAGCGCATGATGGCGTTGAACGGCGGCTGGGTGGCCAAGGCACCGACAGCGCGCAATCTGGCATAGCGATCAGGCGCCATTGGTGCCTTTCCAGACCCCCGCCGACCTTCTACAAGCAGTCCCAACACAAAGACGTAAGAGCGCTCCGTCCGGCGCGCAAGGGGAGCCAACGCATGTCCGCCACCGACGACACCAAATCACCACGCCCGTCCGGCCGGGCCGGAGGCCGGGCCGCTCGCCGCGAAATCCGGGCCGCGCCGCTGGCCGACGATATCCGCCCGATCCGCGCCGGCATGACGGGCGGGCGCTACGCCCCGCTCAGCGATGTCGACGTGCTGAAAATCCACCGGGCGGCGCTGCAACTGCTGCAGGAGGTCGGCTTCGGCCAGGCCATCCCGACCTGTGTCGATGCCTGCACGCGGGCCGGCGCCATCTATGGCGACGACAAGCGGCTGCGCTTTCCCGCCGCCCTGGTCGAGGACACGGTGCGGCGGGCTGCGCGGCATTTCACGCTGTACGGCCAGGACCCGCGCCACGACTTGGAGCCGTCGGGAAAACGCGTCTACTACGGCACCGCCGGCGCGGCCGTGCACGTCGTCGACCTGGAAACGCGGCACTACCGCCTGAGTTTTCTGCAGGATCTCTACGACGCTGGCCGCATGGTCGATACGCTCGACAACATCCATTTCTTTCAGCGCTGTCTGGTGCCGCGCGACGTCGAAGATCCGCGCGATATGGATATCAACACCTGCTACGCCGCCGTGATGAGCACGACCAAGCATGTCGGCACCTCGATGGTGGCGCCCGAGCATGTGACCGAGGCATTCGATATCCTGCATCTGATCGCAGGCGGCGAGGAGAAATGGCGGGCGCGGCCGTTCGTGTCGCAATCGAACTGCTTTGTCGTACCGCCGATGAAGTTCGCCGAGGATGCCTGCCGCGCGCTGGAAGTGGCCGTGGAAGGCGGCATGCCGGTATTGCTGTTGTCAGCCGGGCAGGCCGGCGCGACCGCTCCCGCCGCCATCGCCGGCGCAGTGGTGCAGGCGTGCGCCGAGGTGCTGGCGGGATTGGTTTACGTCAATGCGCTGAAACCCGGTCATCCGTGCATTTTCGGCACCTGGCCGTTTGTATCCGATCTGCGTTCCGGCGCCATGTCGGGTGGTTCGGGAGAGCAGGCTTTGCTGACCGCGGCGTGCGCGCAGATGGCGCATTTCTACGATCTCCCCGGCGGTTCAGCGGCCGGCATGGCCGACAGCAAGGAGCCGGACATCCAGGCCGGCTGGGAAAAGGGCATCACCACCGTATTGGCTGGGCTGGCTGGCTTGAACCTGGTTTACGAATCGGCGGGCATGCATGCCTCGTTGCTCGGATTTAGCCATGAGAGCCTGATCATCGACAACGACATTTTGGGACAATCCTTGCGCTGTGTTCGCGGTATTGAAGTCAACGACGAGACGCTCTCAGTGGAGACTATTCGCGAGGTCTGCCTGAACGGTCCGGGGCATTATCTCGGGCACCCGCAGACGCTTGGCTTGATGCAGCGAGACTATGTCTATCCGGCGATCGGCAACCGGCTTAGCCCCAAGGAATGGGCCGAAGTCGGCAAGCCGGATATCTTGAAGGTGGCGATCAAGAAAAAGAATGATCTGCTGGCCAGCTATTTTCCGCGCCATGTGTCCGATGCGGTGGACGATCAGATCCGCGAGCGACATGCGATCATGCTGCCGCGGGAGAAAATGCGAAAGGTATGACCGTCGAATGAATTTGGCCGGATGTTGACCCACCGGCAGGTTTCTACTTGAGCAGATTCCACCTGACCTGGTTCAGATTTGGCGTTTGATACCGTCCAACGTATCGTTTGACCTTTCACTTTGAAGGTTCGTGACAGAGGTCATGGCGTAGGGGCGCACGGCAGTGCGCCCCTTGCGTTTGCGAGCACGAGTCAACCGAAAGGTTGGCCGGTATAAACCGAACTTTTCACTTTGAAAACGCATAAGCACTTGATCGGGACTGTATTTTTACGATGTGAACGGTCGGTTACTGGACACAGGGAGCGTGGAGCGCGACGCCGAGTAGCGCAAAAGCGTGCTCCTGAAGAGCGGTTGGCCG
>JANLQJ010000168.1:0-2898 GCA_031367715.1 Hyphomicrobiaceae bacterium
CCGCCTGCCCAACCCCATGTCCGGGGCCTGAGCGATAGTGTTGTCTTCCCAGCTGTCCGACTGCCACGGGGGCGTCAACTCCCGCAGCCTCCGGCCACCGCCATCCCCCACCCCATGTCCGACGGTCGACACGTCCCGTAGCGGTGGAAGACATCGATAAGTATATATTAAGTAAAAAATAAGTATACATAAATATAAGAGAGTGGTTAACAGCGTTTCCGAAACAACAAAAATGCGCTCGGTAGCAAGATACCCACGTGTTGGGGTAGCGGTCTGCGACCGTGGATCGTACCAAACAGCACAGCTCAACGTCACCCAACCACCTCATGGCCGCCCTCGAGGCACGGCTATGCGGCTGAACCAAACGGCGCCAGTATTTCGTCACCCCGCCAAAGCGCGTCTATCAATCGTTGCGTCAATTGTGTTAGCGGGTATGCGCGACGGTCGGCATGACGATAATTGGACGTTGGCAGAGGATGAGCCGGACAATCGTGCGCTCGACGCGAGGGTGACCAAGGGTGGGCACAAGTGGCAAATGAATTTCTCACCAAGCTGGGTATCGAAATACCGATCCTGCAGGCTCCCGTGGGCGGTGCCGCAACGGTTGAGCTGGCGTCGGAAGTGGCGCGCGCCGGCGGCATGGGTTCGCTGGCCCTGACCTGGACCGATCCGGGGGTCAGCACCGCGCAGGTGCGCAATTTGCGGCAACGCGCCGGCCAACGGTTCTTTGTCAACTACGTGTTGCGTTTTGTGCCGCTCGGACTTGATGCTGCCCTCGCCGCCGATGCGCCCGCCATGACCTTGTCCTGGGGAATTGATGTTGCGCTGATGGCCAAGATCAAGTCGCGTGGCGCTCTGCTCGGTGTCCAGGTTGGCAATGCTGCAGGCGCCAAAGCCGCAGCCGATGCCGGTGCCGACTTCATCATCGCGCAAGGGGTCGAGGCGGGCGGTCATGTTCAATCCAGCCGACCTTTGGCACAACTGCTGCCTGATGCCATCGCCGCTGCGCACGGCGTGCCGGTGGTTGCCGCAGGTGGCATGGCGACGGCCAAAGACATCCGTGCCGCGCTAGACCAGGGCGCCGCCGCCGTCATGCTCGGCACGCGCTTCTTAGCCACGCCGGAAGCGGCCGCGCATGCAGCCTACAAGGACGCGCTGGTCGCGGCGCGCGCTGCCGATACGGTCTTCACGAACTGCTTTGACATCGACTGGCCCTACGCCATGGTGCGCGTACTGCGCAATTCAACCTTCGAAGCCTGGGAGGCGGCCGGCTGCCCCGCGGCGCCGAACCGGCCCGGCGAAGGCGATGCCGTCGCGCACCACTCCGCCAGCCCGATCATCCGCTACAGCGATACGCCGCCGTCTTGTGACGCCAGTGGCGATGTGCTTGCGGCCTGCCTCTATGCGGGCCAAGGTGTCGATGGCATCGACAGCATCGAGCCCGCCTATCAGCTGGTGACACGGCTCTGGCGCGAGGCTTCGCAGCTCTAGGAGACTGGCATGGCGCATCAGCGCGTCCGCAAGTTCAACACCAAAGACACGTACCCTGAGCAAAAACTTGACAACGACCTCTGCCAGGCCGTGGTGGCGCGCGGCTCGATGGTGTTCGTGCGCGGCCAGGTGGCGCAGGATCTCGACAGCCGCAAATCGCTGCATGCCGGCGATGCCACGCTGCAGACCCGCAAGGCGATGGCGAACATCAAGCAGCTGCTGGAGGAATCCGGCGCCCAGATGGAACATGTCTGCCGCACCGTGGTCTACCTCACGGACATCCGCTATCGCGAAAGCGTCTATCGCGAAATGGGGGTATGGCTGAAGGGCGTATTCCCCTGCTCAACCGGCCTGGTCGTCTCGGCGCTTGCGCGGCCGGAATGGATCGTCGAGATTGAAGTGACCGCAGTCATTCCCGATGTGACGTAGGGCGTTAATGTGGGGTCTGACCCCACTTTAACGCTCGGAACCTAACCGCCACGAAGATCAAATCATGACATTCTCCATTGTTGGACGTTGTGCCCGCACCGGCATGTTCGGCGTCGCCATTGCCACGTCATCGATCGCGGTCGGAGCGCGCTGCCCGCATGTGCGGGCCAAGGTGGGCGCCGTTGCCACGCAAAATGTGACGGACCCGTCCTATGGACCGCGCATTCTCGATCTGATGGCGCACGGCCACACCGCCGAGGATGCCCTGGCCATGGCGCTGGAGGGGCAGCGCTTCACCGATCACCGGCAGATCACCGTCATTGACCAGGCCGGCGTGACCGCCAGCCATTCGGGCGCGCACATGCTCGGCACCAATGCGGTATCCGACGATATCGACTGCGTCGGCGCCGGCAATCTGCTGAAATCGAATGAGGTTCCGGTCGCCATGACCGACGCTTTCCAGCGCTATGCGACCGCGCATCTGGCCGAGCGCCTGCTGCGCGCCTTGGAGGCCGGCCACGCTGCCGGCGGCGAAGCCGGCCCGACCCATTCGGCCGCGCTGCTGGTCGCGCACGATCAGTCGTTCCTGCTGGTCGATCTCAGATGTGACTGGGACGACACCGACCCGGTGGCAGTGCTGCGGCGCTTGTGGACCGACTACGAGCCGCAGATGGAAGCCTATCGCACGCGCGCCGTGAACCCCGAAGCCGCGCCGAGCTACGGCGTGCCCGGCGATCAATGATCGCCGGTCCTTTGTGGCGCCCGGCGACTCCCGTTCCAGGAGCCGGCCGCCAGCGGCGTTTGGTGCGGCGAGTGCATCGGAGACATGATGTGCATCGCCGGTATCGACGCTGGCGATGCACATCATGTCTCCGCGCTGTAAACGCGCCCGGCGGCCGGCTCCTGGAACGGGAGTCGCCGGGCGCCACAAAGGACCGGCGATCATTGATCGCCGGGCACGCCGTAGCTCGGCGCGGC
>JANLQJ010000172.1:0-13779 GCA_031367715.1 Hyphomicrobiaceae bacterium
AGGTCAAACCATAAGTTGGACGGTATGACACCCCGTAGACCGCGTACACTGGCAGCGGTAGACTGGCTATCAGTCACTTGCCAAACGCAAGATGCCTGACATCGGCCGCGCGCCGCAACCTGCCCCCAACACCTGCCCCCACGGAGTCCACCCTATGACCGCCCACACACCCGGTACCGCTATCGGCACCAAGCTGATCGACAACGACCGCGTCACGGTCTGGGAATGGCGCTTTGCCAAGACCGGCGACAATACCGGCTGGCATCGGCACGGGCATGATTATGTCGTGGTGCCTCTGATGGACGGCAAGGTGAAGCTGCTCACCAAGGATGGCGAGAGCCATGCCACCATGACGGCGGGCGCGCCGTATTTCCGCGCCGAGGGCGTCGAGCACGATGTGATCAACGCCAATCCGGGCGAGTACGCGTTCATCGAGATCGAATTGAAATAGGCCGCCGCGTGGCAAACGGCTTTTCGTGAATTGCTCGCCTGACGGGAAACCGCTAGTCCGGCAAAGGGTCGGGGACTGATTCGGCCCGGAGCCTTCACAACAGCGGAGACAGCCCATGAAACGAGTGTTGCTAGCGGCCAGCGTGGCGGCCTCACTGTTGCCGTTTGCGTCCGTGGCTCCGGCGTTCGCCGCCGACCCGACCGAGGTCGACGTGGCCGCGATCTCCTGCAAATATCTGATCAACGCGGACAAGGACGATGCCGGGACGATCATGATCTGGCTGCATGGCTATTTCGGTGGCAAGTCCGACGACACGACCTTCAACATGGACGGCTTCACCAAGAGCGCCGAGCAGATGGGGGCGTACTGCGCCGAACATCCCGATATTGGCGTGATGAGTGCGGCCAAGACGGTGTTTTCCGAATAGCGGACCCGCCCCTCAAAAGAACCGCGTCGGCAGAAAATACATCACCGCCACGGTCAGGATCAGCAGCAGGCTCAAATAGGGGCTGAGATAGGCGAGCGGGATTGCCGCGACGTACAGTGCAAGGGCAATATAGCCCTTGGTCGCCGCCATCTGCGTTACCTCGCCCTCGGCAGGATTGAGCCGGATGATCGCCTGATGCAGCCAATTCCACGTCAGCGCCGGCATCAACATGACTAACGCGTAAAGCGCGGTCGGGAATTTCGCGAAATCGGTTTCACCCGCGTAGCCGGTGGCGAAGGGCATCAGCGACAGGAAGAACAGCAGCAGCAGGTTGAGCCAGAGCACGCGGCTGTCGATCTTTTCGACGCCGATATAGAGCGAATGGTGGTTCACCCAGTAAATTCCGGCCTGCAGGAAGCTCAGGATATATGCCAGGAACAGCGGCCATTGCTCCAGCAGCGCTTCGGGTTCGGCCGCATGCGGCACCTTCAGCTCCAGCACCATGATGGTGATGATGATGGAGAACATGCCGTCGGAAAAAGCCAGCAGCCGTTCCGGGCCGATACGGGCGGGTGCGGTGTCGGTGGTGGCCATGCTGCTGCCCCTGCTGGATTATGGCGCTGGGGTCAGACCCCTTCGCTAAAGGGGTCTGACCCCGGTCTTGCGGCACATTCTGCCGTCGCGGGACGGTGGTTGGCAACTGTTCACACAGAGACAATGGGGTCAGACCCCTTCAGAGAAGGGGTTTGGCCCCTAGTGCTGGCGCGCCGGTCGTGGAGGGTTTGGCACTAGCGAGGGTGCCGGACGCGGCCTAGAACGGGATCGATCCATTCCGCCCCAGGAGCCCAGCCCATGCCCAAGATGTCCGCCTCCGAAGCCTTTGTCGAAACTCTCGTCGCCTATGGCGTGAAAGACGTCTTCGGCATTGTCGGCTCGGCTTACATGGACGCGCTGGACTTGTTTCCGACCGCGGGCATCCGCTTCATCCCGACCGTGCACGAGCAGGGCGCCGGGCACATGGCGGACGGCTACGCGCGCGTGTCGGGCAAGCACGGCGTGTGCATCGCGCAGAACGGGCCGGGCGTGACCAATTTCGTGACCTCGACGGCGGCGGCGTTCTGGGCGCATTCGCCGGTGGTGGTGATCACGCCCGAGACCGGCACCTCCGGCATGGGCCTGGGCGGCTTCCAGGAAACCGAGCAGCTGCCGATCTTTTCCAAGATCACCAAGTATCAGGCCCATGTCGCCAAGCACCCGCGCATGGCCGAACTCTTGGCCCGCTGCTTCGACATGGCGATGAGCGAGCGCGGCCCGACCCAGTTCAACATCCCGCGTGACAATTTCTACGGCGAGGCGGACTACGAGATCGCCAAACCGCGTGCGATCCTGCGAGGTCCGGGTGCCGACGAAAGTCTCGATGAGGCCGCCGACATTCTCGCCAAGGCCAAGTTCCCGGTCATCGTGTCGGGCGGCGGCGTCATCATGTCGGGCGGCGTGAAAGAGTGCGTCGACCTCGCCGAGACGCTGCAGGCCGCCGTCGTGAACAGCTATCTGCACAATGACAGTTTTCCGTCGGATCATCCGCTATGGGCGGGGCCGCTCGGCTATCAGGGCTCCAAGGCCGCGATGAAGCTGATCGCGCAAGCCGACGTGGTGCTGGCGCTGGGCACGCGGCTCGGCCCGTTCGGCACGCTGCCGCAGCATGGGCTGGATTACTGGCCCAAGAACGCCAAGATCATCCAGGTCGACAGCGATCACCGCATGCTGGGGCTGGTCAAGCAGATCAGCGTCGGCATCGTCGGCGATGCCAAGGCCGCGGCCAAGGCGCTGACCTACCGGCTGGCCAACCGCAAGGTGGAGGGCGCCGCAACCGCGCCCGCCCGCAAAAAGGAAATCAAGGCCCAGAAGGACGCCTGGGAAAAGGAACTTACAGCCTGGACTGAGGAAAACGACGACTGGTCCAAGAGCGTCTCGAAGGGCAGCAAATTCATGCACCCGCGCCAGATGCTCCGTGAGCTGGAGAAGGCGCTGCCCGGCAATGCCATGGTGAGCACCGACATCGGCAACATCTGCTCGGTATCGAATTCCTACCTACGCTTCAAGCAGCCCAACTCCATGTTCGCGGCGATGAGCTTTGGCAATTGCGGCTACGCCTTCCCCGCCATCATCGGCGCCAAGGTCGCCGCCCCGGATCGCCCCGCCGTGGCCTACGTCGGCGACGGCGCCTGGGGCATGAGCTTTGGCGAGATTCTTACCTGCGTCCGGGAGAAGATCCCCACGACCGCAGTCGTGTTCCACAACAAACAGTGGGGCGCGGAAAAGAAGAACCAGGTCGATTTCTACGCCAACCGCTTCCTGGGCGTGAACCTGGAGAACCCCAGTTTCGCCGCCATCGCCAAGTCGATGGGCGCCGAGGGCGTGGTCATCGACAAGCTGAAAGACGTCGGCGAGGCGCTGAACGCGGCGTGCAGGGCGCAAAAGGACGGCAAGACCACCGTGGTGGAAGTGATGTGTACGCAGGAGCTGGGCGACCCGTTCCGGCGCGATGCGTTGAAAAAGCCGGTGAGGTTGCTGGAGAAGTACAAGCATACCAATGTGGGGTGAGGGGGCAAGATAGCGAGCCGCACGATTTAGCGGCTGGACATGTCTTGCGGCAGTATGGACGAAGCGCGCGCCACTCGACTTGCGATTAGATGCGGGTGGTGGTCCAAGAGGCGCGGCGCTTGAACGGGAAGATCGCCTCTGACGACGCCCATGTCGCTCAGCAAATAGTCTGGATACCGGTGCAACTCGGCGACGACGGCCCGCTGCGTGCGCTCGTCCCGCCGGCGTTCAATCGTGGTTCCAATCCGCTCGGCCGCTTTGGTGAGGAGCATCCTCAGGGCAGACCAGCGGACGCGATGAACGACGGGGATGGCTTGTTGGGTCATGGCGTGGTCTCCTTTTGCTGAGCCGAGAGTGCGCCGCTCTCCCCTGAAAGTCCTTGGGCGAGACCTGAAAAAACCCTGAAGTCTTCTGAAGGCTTCGCGGCCGGGCCGAAATCCCCTAAAGTCGTGGCGAGATCGGCTTTGGGGTGTCGGCATGAACCTGAGCTTCGCCGGATTCGTCCTGAAGGAGCGCGAGCGGGAGCTGGTGGGCCCGTCCGGCCAAGTCGAGCTCGGCGCAAGGTCGTTCGATGTCCTTTGCGCGTTACTGGCCCGGCCGAACGAGCTGATCACGAAGTCCGAAATCCTCGATGTGGTCTGGCCCGGTCTCGCGGTTGAGGAGAACACGCTGCAGGTCCATTTGTCGGCCCTGCGCAAGGCGCTGGGACCGAGCCTGATCACGACCGTGCACGGGCGGGGCTACAAGTATGTGGGACCCACACCAGCCAAAATGGCCAGCGTCGCGGCCCCCAGTACTCAGCCGCTCAGCCGTCGCCCGGTGGTCGCCGTGCTGCCGCTCGACAATCTGAGCGGTGATCCGGGCCAGCAGTATTTCAGCGACGGCATCACCGACGACATCATCGACCGCCTGTCGCGCTACCACGTCATTTCGGTCATCGGCCGGCATTCTTCATTCGGTTTGCGCGGGCAGGCAAGCGAGGCGCCGGCCTACCTGACCGCCGACTACATCGTCACCGGCAGCATTCGCAAGGCGGGCGATCGGGTGCGAGTGGCGGCGCGGCTGACACAGGCGCGGACCGAGGCGACCATCTGGGCCGACCACTACGACCGGCCGTTGTCCGATGTCTTCGGCATCCAGGACGAACTCACACGCATCATCGCCAGCACGCTGGTCGGCCGCGTCGAAATCGAGGTTGCCACGCGCCCCGCCAGTGCCGGCGCCGCGCAGCTGTCGAGCTACGAGCATGTCCTCAAGGGCATGTGGCACTTCAAGAAGCTTACGCCCGAGGCCAATGCCGAGGCGGCCGGCTTGTTCCGGCAAGCGATCGCGGAATTCCCGCAAAATGCGCAGGCGCATCGCTGGCTGTCGTCCTGCGAGAACAGTCTGTGGCTGTTCCATTTCGATCGAGGTGGTCTTGAACGGGGCCTTGTCCACGCCGAGCGGGCGATCGAACTCGATCCTACCAGCGCCGACTGTTACAGCGTGCGTGGCTTCTGCCAGCTTTGGCTGTCTGGCGTTGCCGCGGCGGGGGCCTCGAACGAGCAGGCGCTGGCGCTCAATCCCGGCGATCCCAACATTCTGGCCGACGCCGCCCTGGTTCAAGCCTACCGCTGCGATCGACGACGGCTCGACCCGCTGCTCGCCGAAGCCTATCGCCTCAACCCGCTGCCGCCGGCCTGGTACGCCGAATATCGCGGCATCCTCGATTTCGCCGAGGGTAACTATGCCGCCGCGGCCCCGGCCTTTCTGGCCATTCCCGACAGCGCCTTCGATGTCATGTATGCCCTGGCCTGTCTGGGTCATCTCGGTGATCGCGCGGGCATCGGTCGGATCGAGCAACACATGGCTTCGAGGGGCCGGCGCTGGGACTTCCGGCATGGCGCCATGGCCGAGCCGTTCACCGATCCCGAGGTCCCGGCGCGGCTGCTGGCCGGCCTCGCCAAGGCAGGCGTCGTTGCGTGATCGTGACGGCGGCGATCGCCAACTCGATGGGCGCGCAGGAACTCGGCGACCCCTTCCGCCACGATGCGCTGAAGACGCCGGTGAGGCTGGTGGAGACGTATAGGCATACCAATGTAGGGTGATTTTTTGCGCTGGGATGTGGTAGGGTGGCGGACATGAACCAGAGTCCAAGACGCTTTGACGGCACTGTGCTGGTTGACGACCTACCGGCGGTTATCCGCGATCACCTGGGCTTGCCGCCGGGCGAGGAGGTGCGCGTGACCGTAGAATCGACACAGGAACGCCGTGCGCGTTTGAAGGCGGTCATGGACCGTATCGGTTCGGCATCGGAAGCCAACGGCCTGACGCAAGAGATCTTGGACGAGATCGTGGATGGGCGCTGAGGGGCGCTTCGTCTTTGATACCAACACGTTGGTTTCCGCCGCGTTTTTTTCAGGATCCTTCGGTAGGCGAGCCTTCGATCACGTGCTCGACCATGCGACTTTTGTGACTTGCAACGAAGCAATCGACGAACTCATCAACGTAATCTTTCGTGCGAAGTTTGAGCGGTTCTCACCACGAACCGAACGCGCCGAGTTTATCGACATCTTTCTCGTTGAAGCAGAAGTCGTCCCAATCACCGGCACCCTCAAAATTTGCCGCGACCCGACAGACGACAAGTTCCTCGAGCTTGCGCTGGCCGGGCGGGCGCAATTCATCGTGACGCGCGATAAGGATTTGCTAGTGCTGGATCCGTTTCGGGGAGTGCAGATTGTCGACGCCGAGAGCCTCGTTGCACTTTTGGCCGCGCCGACCAAGGGCGGCTGAGCCAGGCTGCCTCATGTCATCGGCCTGGCGTAGGTCGCGTACTCAACAGCTGCACGCTCGGCAGGAGTGCGAATGCGATCTGGCCAGCGAGCCCAAGGTGCGCGGCGGCGCCTTGGAACGTTTCGAAATACTGCATGAACGTTTGCCCGAAGGCGAACACCGCGAGGCACGCTTCGGCAACCATCAGCACTGCGAACGCCACGCCTCCCATTGTCAGTCTCGCCGGCAGGCTACCGGTACCATCGAACCGGCTGGCGAGCCAGAGCGCGGCCATCCAAGAAACCGCGAGCAAGAACGGCAACTCGATGATGACGCCCGCCATTTTGCCGATGGCAGGCGCCAGCACCAAAGTGCGAAAGATGCCAAACGCAAAGGCGATGGGAAACACGATTGCGAAATAAGCCAGTCCGGCCGCAATCGACGACCCGATCGTAACAGTTGTGTCTCCCGACACGTTTTGCATGCCCTGAAAACCCTTCGGTTGCCAGTCGCCATGTTGCCGACGCCCAGCGGACACTGCCGCCGGGCTTTGGCGGAGCGCGATTGTCACGAATGGCAAACGAAGGCCGATCAACCGCCCACGGAGCCGGCGGTAACTTCGGTCTTGTGGGCTGCGAAGGCCGCCAGGACTTCGCCTTTCTCGCGCGCCGGAACTTTAGCGAAGTCCAGGGTGCGCCCGAGTTCCGCCGCGACCTCATCGAACTCCGCCGGCGAAATCCGCAGGTTCCGATGCGCCTCCTCA
This sequence comes from Hyphomicrobiaceae bacterium, assembly GCA_031367715.1. GTDB lineage: Bacteria > Pseudomonadota > Alphaproteobacteria > Rhizobiales > Hyphomicrobiaceae > JANYHF01. Next base: position 6,997 of record JANLQJ010000172.1, read on the forward strand.
AGGCCAAGCGCCGTCGTTCCCGGCTTGGTCGCCGTGTACTGAAAGGGACCACCCGAAACGTTGCAGACCCACAGCGTGCGCATGAATTTGAGGCCGGGCAGCCGTCCCAGGTTGTTGGTGTGCCAGTCCCGCAGCTGCGGGTTCTTGGATTTCTGACCAACGATGGGGTTCTTGACGACGGCGTCGCTGAAGTGATCCACCACCAAGGCGATGGCGAAGACGCCGCCTAACCGCTCGTAGAGACTCTTGTCAGGCATGGTTTGCTTGTCCTCCGCGTTGCTTTTGTCCGCCCCTGCCAAAGTCACTTGGGCAGCGGTCAGCGCCACGCCTGCGATCACGCTACGTCGTGTGATGGAATTCCAAGACGCCAGTGTCATGACCAATAGCCTTTTGCCAACGGCAGGATATTGACCTAACGCGCTTCTGACACAAAAGTTCCTGGACGTTCGGCGTTGTGTGCAAATGAAATCGGCCTCAACCTCCGCCTTGGCTCAGGTCAACGGCGCAAGGACGCCTTGAAGCAGGACGTGCTCGTCGTCGCGCGCGATGGCGTCGAACTGTCGATCTATTTCAGCGCCGATCCGCATGCGCGCGAGGAAAGCGACGAAATCGCCGACGCGGACAACCTTGACTGCGCGGGGGCGACGCATCGGTTCGAGCTCCTCGGCACCGATCTGGACCTCCTGCTCGTGAACGACCATCAGGCTTTGTGCGAACGCCTCAACGCCACGGCAGATTTTGTGCTGTATTCCGGCCAGAACGGTCCCTACGACAACTGGACCTGACGGCGTCTGCCGGGCTAGAGTCCGGGCGCCGGCCAATTCGCCACCGAGGCCCACCTATGCCCACCCTTCGTTCTGTCAAATCCCTCGATCGTGTCAGCCCCAAGCGCGCCGACGCCGACTGGCTGGCCGCGCAGCAGCGCGCCGCGACCGCCCGCACGCTGCTGTTGGTGGATCTGAAACCCTCAATCGTCTCCAACGAAGCCCAGACCGAGGCCACGCTACGCTGGTTCGCCAACGCCCAGATCGATGCCTTCGGCCTGACGGAATGGCCGCGCAGTTTCCTTGGCCTCGACCCCTCGGACGCGCCGCATTTCGCCATGGCGATCAGCGAGCATCGCGCCATCGCCATGCCAGGCGGGCCGTTCGTGGTGCGCCCCTATGTCGATCTCAGGACGCTCGCCGTGCAAGACCAACTCAGCCCCGAGGAGCTCTCCATCGCCGGCGCGGCCCGGGCGTTGGCGGAATGGCATGCCAACTGCCGCCATTGCGGTCATTGCGGCGCCACCACCGACCGCAAGGACGGTGGTTGGCGGCGCAAGTGCTTTGCCTGCGGCAAGGAATTCTTCCCGCGCACCGATCCCGTGGTCATCATGCTGGTGACGCACGGCGACAAATGCCTGATCAGTCACGAGCCGCGTTTCAAGGACTACGACATGCGGATGTTCTCGACGCTGGCCGGGTTTCTGGAGCCGGGCGAAGACATCGAGCACGCCGTGCGGCGCGAGGTGAAGGAGGAGGTCGGGCTGGAGGTCGGCGCGGTGCGTTACCAGGAAAGCCAGCCCTGGCCGTTCCCCCATTCGCTGATGATCGGCTGCGTCGCCGAGGCCAAGTCGGCGGAGTTGACGCTGGATCCCGCCGAGATCGCCGAAGCGCGCTGGATCGACCGTGCGGAACTGCGGCAGATCATGGACAAGCAGCATCCCGAGAAGATCGTCGCTCCGGGCAAGCACGCGATTGCCTACAAGCTGCTGATGGCGTTTCTGGACGGGTAATACCGGCCAACCTATGGTTTGACTCGTGCCCGCAAGCGTCGGGGCGCACTGCTGTGCGCCCCAACGCCATGACCTCTGTCACGAACCTTCAAAGTGACAGGTCAAACCATAAGTTGGACGGTATAAGACAACACAAGAGTATATCTACTCGCCTGTACTCACAATCGATGATCAGCGCTGTTCAACGCGCAGTTGGCGCTAGTTCATATTCTGTATCGGCAAGTGTTCTGGCGCCAACGCTTCGGTCCCTTTTGCCGTCATCCCGGCGCAAGCCGGGACCCGTCCAAGCCACGCATTGGCTCACAGGTGCGAGACGGTAAGCTGCTGACAAGGCTGGAGATTGTGATACCTTGGAGGGCAAGAACTCTGACTTGGGCAGGTCCCGGCCTGCGTTGGGATGACGAAGTTTCGGGAGCTTCGGCAACCAAACCTTTAGAGTCGGAACACAAGATACTTTTTCAGTACTAGCAACCCTCGACCTGATGCCGCAGATCAATGCCCATACGACCAGCCCGCTTGGCGAGGCCGGCGTGAGGACGCATCACCAGGAGGTTGTCATGAGACTGCATGCCATCGAGCACGTCGTCCCGAACGCCGGCAAGGCGACCGTTGAAACCAAGACAATGACGAGGCCCCGCCGGCAATTGGCCTTGGCCGTTCTCGCCTCAGCAGTCGTGCTCGCCTCGCCACTGGCCGCGCGCGCCGACGAGCCGACGCATGGCGTCACGGCCGCCGACAAAATGGTTTGGGGACTGATGGACCCGAAACAGCCGAATGGCATTCAGATTGCTGTGCTCTACGGCGATCCCTCCAAGCCCGGCCCCTTCGGCGTGAGACTGAAAATCCCGGCCGGACTCGAAATCGGCAGCCACAGCCATTCAAATGCAGAATACATTACCGTCGTGTCGGGCAAAGCGAAAGTGTCCTGGGGCATCAAGGCCGATGTGATGGGTGGCGACGACATGGGGTCTGGCGCATTCTTCTGGATGAAGAGTGGCGAACATCACGATCTCAAGGCGCTCGAAGAAACGGTTGTCGATCTCAACTCGATGGGTCCGTTCGACCTGCTGCCCGACAAATAGCGCCTTGGCCGGAGCGGACGGGTCAACGGCGCGGACCCCCCGACCTGTGCGCCATATGCAAACATGCTCACGCTTCCCGGAATTCGGTGCGCCTTTTTTTCCTTGCGCGCCGAATATCCGGGATCGTTACCTGTTGGGGGAGTTCGCGGACTCACCCCACGCCTTGTTTCCGCCCGTGCGGCAGCTGTCGCAATCTGGCCTCACCCGGTGAAGGTCCCGGATATTTGCCGCGCCAAGATGCGCGTCAAAATCCGGGAAGCGGGTGCGAACGTTTGCTCAACCGAGTTGGCACATGATTGATCCGATGAAAGAGCCGCCCGAAGAAACTCTCGACCCGGTTGATTGGACTGATGTGCGCGCGCTGACGCACAAGGTGGTCGATGACGCCATTCAACATTTGGCCGATGTGCGCCAACGGCCGGTGTGGCGGGATATGCCCGAGCATGTCCGGGAGGCGTATCGCGCCCCCTTGTCAAAAGAACCGATGCCGCTCCGCGAGGTCTACCAGGAGATCGCCGAGCGGCTGTTGCCCTACTCGATGGGCAATATTCATCCCCGGTTCTGGGGTTGGTACATGGGCGCCAGCAATTTTACCGGCGCCCTCGGTGATTTCCTCGCGGCCATCTACGGGTCCAACCTTGGCGGCGGCAACACGGCTCCGGCGCAGTTGGACCGGCAAGTCGTCAATTGGCTCAAGGCGATGGTGGGCTTCCCCGCGACCGCCAGCGGCACGTTGACCAGCGGCGGCTCGATGGCGAACATGGTTGGCCTCACCGTTGCCCGCAACGCCAAGGCTGGCGTCGACGTCAGGGTGGACGGGATCACCGCGCTGCCAAAGCCCTTGCGCTTTTATGCCTCCGATCAGGCCCATAGCTGCCACCAGAAGGCGATGGAGACGCTTGGGCTTGGAAGCCGGGCCCTGCACTGCGTGGCGTCCGGCGCGGACTACCGGATGAGCGTCGAAGCGCTTGCTGACGCGATCGCGAGCGACCGCGCCGCCGGTTTTCAACCGGCCTGCGTCATCGCGACGGCGGGCACGACCAATACCGGGGCAATCGACGACGTTCGAGCCATTGCAGGCGTGTGCAATCGGGAAGATCTTTGGCTCCACGTCGATGGTTGCATCGGAGCGCTCATCAAGATCGCGCCGACCAACCGGGCGTTGGTGGACGGCATCGAGGCTGCCGACTCGCTGGCCCTGGATCCCCACAAGTGGCTGCATACCCCATTTGAAGCCGGCTGCGCTCTGGTGCGGGACGCCAAGCGGCACTTTGCAACCTTCGCCCTGCACGGCGACTATCTCGAGGAAAAGCCGCGCGGGGTCGCGGCAGGCGAATATCTCTTTGACTATGGCTTTGAATTATCGCGCGGCTTCAAGGCGCTGAAGATCTGGATGTCGCTGAAAGAACAGGGCGTGGCCAAGTTTGGCCGTCTGATCGACCAGAACATTGCCCAAGGCGCCTATCTGACCGAGTTGATCTTGCAGGAGCCGCGCTTGGAATTGATGGCGCCCACCAGCATCAACATCGTGTGTTTCCGGTATCGAAGCGGGGACGCCAGCGAACAGGCGTGCAAGGCCCTTAACACGGAAATCATGCTGCGCCTGCAGGAGGCGGGCACGGCCGTCGTGACGGATACGACCTTGCGTGGCCGGCATTGCCTCAGGGTCGCGATCAACAACCACCGGACGCGGCGCGAGGACTTGCAGCTTTTACTAAGTGAAACACTCAGATTGGGACGCGCGTTGGAAATAGAGTGGGCGAAGGCGCACTGACGCGGATTTCCCGCAGCCTGTCAATTGGCCAACCCCAAGGCGACCTTTACGGCCGATACGCATAATACGTGCCGGTATCGGCCTTGACGGTGGCCAGGATCTTCGAGCGTGTATTGGGCGGCCGCACTCCGCCGCGCATCAGATGCTCGACGTCGCACATGATGGCCGAGGACTCCGCCACGTAATAATGGTTTAGTCGGAACATCTGCGTGCTGGCGCGGGTGGCATCGATGGTATCGACATGCGGCAGCAGCAGTGGCCCGCCAGTGCCGATATCGCCGGCGCGCGGTTCGCGGTTCAGGGTCCGCGAGGCTTCCAACGCCAGATCGTTCGAGGCTGCATAGAGAGTAATGCCGCCGCGCACATGCGACATATGCGAGACCAGATCGGTGAAATCCTTGCGGCCGATATCGGGAGCGGCCAGCACAACTTCGTCGATGCTTGCCGACGGCGAAGGCTGATCGAACGCGATGGTCTCATCGAGTGCTTCCAACAGTGGCAGATTGCCCATGCTGTGCGCGATCACCGAGATGCGGGTGGCGCCGGTCCGCGTGGCCACCAGCGTCAGGAACGCGCGCAACTTGGCGCCGGAATTCTTGGCCTTGGGCCGGTCACTCCAATAGGCATCGATGGTGCCCGCCGAGGGCCACGAGTACATGAAGGTGCCGCCGTCGAACTGCATGTCATAGGCAATCTGCGCCGTCCGATAGAGCGCATCGTCGAACTTGTTGTAGAAACCGTGTACGAACACCAGCGCCTGACCTTTGTAGGTCTGCGACCCGGCGACCTGGGCCTTGGCGCGGGCGATGAATTGGTCCTGCGGCAGGTTTTCGATCGACTTGATGGTGAAATGCTTGGCCGGGTCCTGCGCTTCGAAAGTGATCTCGATGTCGGTACCGGGAACCCGCAGTGCCCACGGCCGCTCGACCTGCGGCACCTGATGGATCAAAGGCACCGTCACCATGGCCATGCCGAGCGTGGTTGCTTCGCTTTCGGAGCTGCTGAAAGCGACGCTCGCGACACCTTCGGTTGGCTTGCGATTGGTGCCGTAGAACACCGGTACGACGTGATATTGGGCCTGGGCGCTTGCCGCCGTGGCCGGTGCCGGGGCGGGCTCCGCCGGCGGCGCGGCGCTGCTTGGCGCTCGACGGGCGGCGGTTCGCTTTTTTGACTGCGGTGTGAAAACCTCGGGTGCTGGCGATGCTTTGGCCGCAGGTGCAGGTGCTGGCTTGCCTGCCACCGCACCGTCCGACGGTTCCGGGGGTGCTGTCACCGGAGGCGGCGCCGGCAACGCTATCTCGGGCTCGGTTGAAGGGGCCGGCTGCGCCGCTTGTTCATCCTTGCTAGCGCCGGTGCCGCCTTCGTCCACGCTGAGTGTTTTCTGATCCTCTTTAGCGGCCGCCGAAGTGTTGGCGCTGCGTTGGATTGAGAGCTCGGCAGACGTGGCCGCAGCGGCGGCGGCGAGACTCTGGCGCAACAATTCGGCTTCGGCTTTGCGGCCATGTCTCTCGTAGATGTCCGCCAGCTGGCGCTGCAACCCGGTGACCTCGGCACTGCCTGGCCCGGTGGTGTCCTCGGCCAGCGCGAGTGCCCGCGTCAGCAGCTTTTCGGCCTCGTCATAATTGCCGGCGTTAGCCAGCAAGCGCGCCAGCGTGGCCAAGCCCGCGCTCAATTCGGGGCTGTCCTTGACGCCGTTGGCAACGATTTTGCTGACAGCTCTGGCAACCACCTGGGCGCGGCGGGGATCGCCAGCCCGATCAATGATGTCAGCCAGCTCAGCAGCGTAGACGACCACGCGCGGATCGTCCTTGCGGAGCAATCGGCGGGCTTTGGCGACCAGCGTGCGGGCGGGTGCCACGGCGGCCTTGAACGAACCTTTGGCGATCAGGGCCTCGACCTTTTCGCTCTCGGCCTGCAGCAGATCCTCGATGCTCGCGGCATAGGCGGGGACGGCGAGACTGACCATGAGCATCAGTGCAGCCAGCCACGCCAAGCCCAGACGATAGCTCAAGCCTGCGCCCATAATGCCGTCTCCTCTAACAGAAGTAAGCATATGACCGTAGCCGCTTGGCCGAAATTGGGCGACGTATTTCAGGGCAATTGTGGACGTCTCACTGCGGCCCGTTGGTAGGGGCGGCTAGCGGCCGCCC
>JANLQJ010000181.1:0-3599 GCA_031367715.1 Hyphomicrobiaceae bacterium
CGCGCTGGGGCGCCCACATCCATGCCACTGGCGACAATGCCCGGGCCGCGCGCGCCACCGGCATCCGTGTGCTGCGTGTGCGCTTTGCCGTCATGGTGCTGAGCGGCACGCTCGCGGGCCTCGCCGGCTTGCTCTATGCCGGCCGCTTGCACGGCGCCCGCTATACGCTGGGAGAGGCCGATCTCTTGACAGTCATCGCCGCGGTCATCGTCGGGGGCACGCGCCTCAATGGCGGCGCCGGATCGATCCTCGGTGCGCTGATCGGCTCGCTGCTGATGGGCGTCTTGAACAACGGCCTGATCCTCGCGGGCTTCCAGCCCTCCGACCAGATGATCGCGCGCGGCCTCATCATCCTGATCGCCGTGGCCATGACGCTGCGCGAACCCAACCGCTGACACAGGAGCGACAGCTATGTTCCTCGACCTGATCCGCCGCCGCAATCCGCGCCTGATCGAACAGGGCATCGCCCTGCATCAGGCCGGCCGGCTGCCAGCCAACTGCTACGTCATCGATCTCGACGCCGTCGAAGCCAATGCCCGCCATATCGTCGGCAGCGCCAGCACGCACCGGCTGAAGGTCTTCGCCATGACAAAGCAGATGGGGCGCAACGCCTCGTTCTGCCGGGCTCTCATGCGCGGCGGCATCGGCAAGGCGGTCGCGGTCGATGTCGAATGCGCGCGGGCGACAACGCGAGCCGGCATGCAACTCGGCCATGCCGGGCACCTGGTGCAGACGCCGCGCCATGAGGCCGATACGGTAGCGCGACTGGCGCCGGACTACTGGACCGTGTTCAACATCGAGAAGGCTGCCGAGGCGGGGCTGGCCGCACACAAATTCGGGCGTATACAACCCATGCTGGCCCGCATTGCGGCGCCAGGCGATCGCTTCTATCGCGGCCACGAAGGCGGTTTTGCCGCCGATGACGTGCTCGCCGTCGCCGATGCCATCGACAGATTGCCGGGCGCACGCTTTGCCGGCCTCACGACATTCCCCTCGCAACTCTTCGATCAAGATCGCCGTAAAGTCGTGCCGACACAGAACCTCGCGACGCTCGAGCGGGCGGCGGCGGCGTTACGCAAGGCCGGACGCAGCAATCTCGAGATCAACACGCCGGGCACGGTCTCGACCGAGATTTTGCCCATGCTCGCGGCCGCCGGCTCAACGCAGGTCGAGCCCGGCCACGGGCTCACCGGCACGACCCCGTTGCATGCCGTCGAGGACCTGCCGGAACTCCCCGCCGTCGTCTATCTCAGCGAGGTCTCCCATTATTCCGGCGGCGAAGCCTTCTGCTTTGGCGGCGGCCTCTACATCGATCCGGTGTTTCCGGACTATCACGTCAAGGCCATTGTGGCGTGCGAGCCCACGTCGGCGGCCAGCGCGCTTTCATCCGTGGCCATCCCGGTCCCGGCCTCGATCGACTATTACGGCATGATCGACGCAACCGGGTCGGTGCGTCCGCGTATTGGTGACAGCGTCGTTTTCGGCTTCCGCCCGCAGGCATTTGTCACGCGCGCCTACGTCGTCGGGGTGGCCGGGCTCGCCACCGGCAAGCCCCAAGTCGAGACCATCCACGACGCCTTTGGCCGTCCGGCGGATTGGCCTTAGGGAGTACCCGCGATGACCATCCCAAACGTTCCCGTCTTGTCATTGCACGATATCCGCAAGGAATTCGGCGGTATCGTCGCCATCGAGAAATTCGATCTCGATGTGATGGCGGGGGAAGTGGTGGCGCTGGTCGGTGACAATGGCGCCGGCAAATCCACGCTGATCAAGATCATCGCCGGCGAGTATCAGCCGACAGGAGGTCGCGTCCTGATCGACGGCGCTGAGGTGGCCATGACCGACCCCAGCGCCTCGCAGGCGCTTGGCATCCAGGTCGTCTACCAGGACCTCGCGCTGGCCGACATGCAGCCAGTCTACATGAACATGTTCCTGGGCAAGGAGCTGACCACCGGCCCGCTGCGGCGCCTGGACCGGGCCAGGATGATCGCAGAGACCGAGACCATGGTGCGCGAACTCGACGTGCGCGTGCCTTCGGTCAAGACGACCATTCGCGATCTTTCGGGTGGCCAGCGCCAGGGCGTCGCCATCGCCAGGGCGACGCACTGGGCGAGCAAGCTGGTACTGATGGACGAACCGACGGCCGCGCTCGGCGTCGCTGAAACCGCTAAGGTTGAGAAGATCATCCTCTCGCTGAGGGCCCGCAACATGCCTGTGTTGATCATCAGCCACAGCCTCGATCAGGTGTTCCGCCTGTCGGACAGGATCTGTGTGCTGCGGCGCGGCAAGCAGATCGGCACCCGCCAGACAGCCGCGACTGGCAAGAACGAGATCGTGTCCATGATCACGGGGCTTAGCAGCTAAAGGCTGGGGCGCCCGGCGGCGTTCAGCTTACCATTTCAACTGTTAATCCAGCTCGGGCCGGAATCGGCTGAGCTGCTCTTGCGCGAACTTTGCCCGGAACTCGCGCGGGCAGACGCCGAAATGATCGCGGAAGGTACGTGAAAAGACTTCGGGCGAGGCAAACCCACAGGTGGTCGCTACGTCACGAACGGGAATGTCGCTGTAAAAAAGTGCGTTGCGTGCGGCCTGGAGGCGCAACTTTCGATAATAGCGCATAGGCGACGCACCCACCCGTTCCTTCAAGGTGCGGCCCAAGGCGCGAACGGAAATACCCGCCCGCTTGGCCAATTCCTCCGCACTCAATGGATTGGCCAGATGCTGCTCCATGTCATGCAGAATACGTGTGAAGGGCGAGCGCGTGTCGCCAGAAATATACTGTGCATCGAGCCTCTGGCTCTCTACTGCGGCGGATTTTCTGGGCCACGAAACCGTTGGCGACTATCTGGGCCAGACCGGTGCCGTGCCGCTGTGCGATCAAGTGCAGCATCATGTCCAGCGTCGCATGCGACCGTCGGGCAGCGGACCCTGGTCGAGATCGTCCTCGCCGCGGTTGATGGTCGAGCGCGCAATCTCGCTAATAGCAGAGACGATGGCGAGCCCACCGTATCCGGCAGCCTGCACCTTGGAGGCAGCCCACAGCGCCGCTCGCGCTCACCGAGCTTCGAGCCTATCGCAACCCACCGTTGTCTGATGCCATCCGCGTGGATCATGACGACGCGATACACGTCTTCGCCCCGCCTGCGAAATCCCCCCAAGTCAATCCGCCACGCCTGCGGATAACGGTTCAGTTATGCTTGCGGGCGTCCTAAGGTCCAGAGCACGGCGAACGATCCTGCAAGCACGATCATCGAAGCGGCGACGGCAAGGCCGATATCGCCCGTCTTGAAGCAGGCCCGGTAGGACTGCGTGACTCAATCCGTGGCGAAAATAGCCGACCAGGGCAGATGACTGTGCGTGAGTTTTGCGGGGGTCCCTGCAGCACAGTAGTGATTTGTGGGGCACTTGTTGCAACGGGCGCCCGTTCAAGTCACTGATATTGCTTCGTTTTTACTAACCCGAAGTTCCTGCACTCCAGCGTAGCCCGCGGGGGCGATTTCTCTTGTGCACCAATGGGTTTGGCGGCGATCAGCATTGTTGATCTGACCTTATTGTGCCCATGTAATGCGACGCAATGACTCACAGCGCAGCGGGGCGGA
>JANLQJ010000196.1:0-13472 GCA_031367715.1 Hyphomicrobiaceae bacterium
AGCACATCGCCAGCAACCTGATGCGCCGCGCGCCCGGTAAGCACTCTATGCGCGTCAAGCGCCGCCTCGCCGCCTGGGATGATAATTACTTGGCTGGCCTCATCACAGGAGCGGGGTAAATTCGTTCATGCGATTCCCCTGGCGTGAATTGAATGACCCTGACGGGCATTGCCCTGCGGCCGCCGCGAGCTTTGACACGGCCCAGCCTTCTGTGTTCGATGCCGGGACCATTTAGCCGTCAGCCCAGGACCCCGCCGTGCCGCCACCAACTCCTTCCTATGCCCGCTATCCCGCACTGACCGGCCGCGTCGTATTCGTGACCGGCGGCGCCTCGGGCATTGGCGCGGCCATCGTCGAGGCCTTCGTGGACCAGGGCGCCAAGGTCGCGTTCGTCGATATCCTGGACGCGGAGTCGGTAGCGCTGTGCGACCGGCTGGCCGCCACCGGCCCGCGGCCGCTGTTCCTGCATTGCGATCTGCTGCACATCGAAGCTTTGCAAGCGGCTATCACACAAGCCCGTGACGCGCTTGGTCCGATCAGCGTCCTGATCAACAACGCCGCCAACGATCAGCGCCACCAGGCCGAAGATCTCACCCCGGACGATTTCGACCGCGCCATGGGGCTCAATCTCAAACACCAGTATTTTGCCGCCCAGGCCGTGCTGCCGCAGATGCGCGAGCTTGGGCAAGGCTCGATCATCAACTTCTCATCGATCGGCTTCATGATTGGCGCTGGCAACATAGCGGCCTATGGCACCGCCAAGGCCGGCGTTATCGGCCTCACCAACAGTCTGGCCCGCGACTGGGGACGTCACAACATCCGCGTCAACGCCATCGCCCCGGGCGCCGTCATCACGGAACGCCAGCGCCGGCTCTGGCTCAGCGACGCCGATATCGAAGCGTTCAAGGAGCGGCAATGCCTGCATCGCTCGCTGCTGGCCGAGGAGGTCGCCCGCCTCGCCCTGTTCCTGGCCTCCGACGACAGCACCATGATCACCAAGCAGTGCATTGTTATCGATGGCGGCTTACGGTAGGCCTACGTCCCAATATGCCCCAAAATCAACTCATTCACCTTGCCCGCAGCCTCCATCTGCACCATGTGGCCGGCCCCATCGATCACGACGGACCTGGCGCCAGCGCCAATCGCCGCCGCATGGCTGGCCGGAATGATGCGGTCGTCGCGGCCCCAGATCACCAGCGTGGGCTTGCCCAGCTTCGCCACCTCGGCCGCAAGCACCGAGCCTTGCGTGCCGCCGGCAAACACTGAACCCGCGAGCGCGCGCAACGTCGCTTCGACGCCGTCGATGCGCTTGGCGCGCAGCAGATTGTCGATCAGCTGGCGGCTGACCAGTTCCTGGTTTGCGAACAGCTGCTCGACCACCGGTTTGAGATCGCGCCGCGAGGCGGCAGCCACGAAGCCGTCGAGATAGTCGCCATTGATCTCGGTCCCCAGCCCGGCCGAACTGATCAGGGTCAACGACGTCACCCGCGCCGGCGCATCGATGGCTGCCCGCATGGCAATGGCGCCACCCAACGAATGCCCGACCAGATGGGCGGAGGGAGCGTCGATGGCATCCATGAAGGCAATGATGGTCTTGGCCAAGCCGGCCAGCGAGGGATCGGTGATGGTCTTGACCGATTCGCCGTGGCCGGGCAGGTCGAGCGCATAGACGGTTGCCGACGCGGCTGGCGCGTCGATGTTAAACAGCCAGTTGTCTGCATCGCCGCCAAAGCCGTGAATGAAGATGACCGCGTGGTCGCCCTCGCCGCGTTTGGCGTAGCGAATGCGCCCGATCGGCAGCTGCACATAGGAGTAAGCCGACGCCGCATCGTCATCGCCGCCCACGGCAGCCGGGGCGACATAGCCCGAGATATAGGCGTCAATCTCGGCATCGCTCACGCCGTCGTCGGCAACAACCGCCAACAGCGCCTTGACCGGATAGACCGCGTCCTTCTCGGCCAGCAGCCGGCGCACCGTGCCAACCTCGGTCGCCTGCACCACATTGGCGATCTTGTCGGTTTCGATCTCCATGATCTCGTCGCCGGCCTTCAGCTTGGCGCCCGGCTGCACCAGCCAGCCCGCCAGCTTGCCCTCCTTCATCGAGAGGCCCCATTTCGGCATGGTGATCGGCGTGATGCGCTGGTTTGACATGGGCGTACTCGCTGCGGTTGGCGGACGGATCGGCTCGCATGGTTGGGCAGTCGGCCGCCAAGGTCAAGCAGTCTGGTACATCAAGGCCGCAGGGCATCTTCCAGGATCATGGCCGCGCCCTTGGCGCCGATCATCATGGCGGCGGCATTGGTGTTGCCGGCGATGATGTGGGGCATGATTGAGCAATCGACCACGCGAAGGCCTGCGATCCCGTGCACGCGCAGTCGTGGGTCGACCACGGCGGTCGCGGCCTGGGGTCCCATGCGACAGGTGCCGACCGGGTGGTAGACGGTGCCCGAGCGCTGGCGGAAATCGGCGATCAGCTCATCATCGCTTTGGCAGACCGGGCCGAGTTTCAACTCTGCCTCGATGATGGCGGCCAGCGAGGGAGCGGCGGCCAGCCTGCGCAGGAATTTCACCGCGTCCAGCATCTCCTCGACGTCATGGCTGGTGCCGAAGGCGTTGGCGACAATCCTGGGATGCGCCGCCGGATCGCTGGAGCGGATCATGATCGAGCCCCGGCTGGTCGGCCGGCAGTTCGACAGGCCGAGATTGAAGGCCTCGAACGGATCGGGATTAAGCAACGGCCGCGTGCCCGTTTCGGCCGTCACGGTGCTGATGGCCTGCACATAGAGCTGCATGTTCGGGCGGACGAGATCGGCGCGGGTGCGAAAGAAGCCGCCGGCCTGGTTCAGGCTGAGGCTCAATGGGCCGCGCCGCGCCAGCACATATTGCATGCCGGCCCACAGCTTGCCCCACCAGGGACGCAGCACGCTGTTCAGCGTCGGGATGCGCGAGCGGTAGGTGTAGTTCAGGCCGAGATGGTCCTGAAGATGCATGCCGACATTGTCATTGCCGAGCACGACCGGCACACCGATGGATTGCAGATGTGGGGCGGGGCCGATACCTGAAAGCTGCAGCAGCTGCGGCGAATTCACCGTGCCACCCGCCAGGATCACCTCGCGGCCGGCCTTGGCGATGACCGTTCGCCCACCCCGGCGGTACTCAACCCCGACCACGCGCTTGCCGTCCAGCAGTACCCGCGTGACCAGCGCGCCGGTCTCCACTTGCAGATTGCGCCGCCGCATGGCCGGATGCAGAAACGCGCGCGCCGCCGACATGCGCCGTCCATGTTTGGTGGTTATTTGATAGAGGCCGGCGCCCTCCTGATCGGGACCATTGAGATCGGGATTAACGCTGAGCCCGGCCTCGCGCGCCGCCTTCAAATAGATGCGGGCAAGCGGATGCAGGAACTCCGAGACATCGCTGACGTTCAATTTGCCGTTGACGCCGCGAAAGTCGCTGGCGCCGAGTTCGTTGTGCTCGATGCCACGGAACAGGGGCAGCACATCGCTCCAGCCCCAGCCGGCATTGCCAGCCGCCGCCCAGTCGTCGTAATCGGCCGGATTGCCGCGGATGAACACCATGGCGTTGATCGATGAGGAGCCACCCAACACTTTGCCGCGTGGCCAAAAATCGGCATTGCCGGCCAGGCCCGGATCGGGTTCGGCACGGTACATCCAGTTGACGGCGGGATCGAAAAAGGTGCGGCCATAGCCCAGCGGCACTTGCACCCAAAAACGCCGGTCACTGCCACCCGCTTCCAGCATCAATACCTTGTAGCGCCCGGTTTCGGTCAGTCGATCCGCCAAGACGCAGCCCGCCGACCCTGCGCCGACGATGATAAAATCGAATTCCATAGTCGCCCTGTTTCCTTGGTGTGCGGGCCGTCGACCTCGCCTCAACGGCGCCGACGTTTGCATCGGTTTGGCGATAAATCAACGGCATTGATCCATTGACAGAGATTGGCGGCAACCGCACCCGACACGCGCCATCAAGCCCGGTGGCGCACCGACGGAAATTTGCCTACACTGACGGCATGTCGATCTGGGGAAAACTGGCAGGCGCGGCGACTGGTTTCGCTTTGGGTGGCCCGATTGGCGCGCTGATGGGCGCGTTGGCTGGCCATTTTGGCGTCGACTCGCAGCTCGACCATGACGACTCGGCTGGACCGCCCGAACGCCAGGTTGCCTTCACCCTGGGGGTCATCGCGCTGGGTGCCAAGATGGCCAAGGCCGACGGGGTGGTGACGCCCGACGAGGTCGCCGCCTTCAAGGAAGTGTTCCGTGTTCCGCAAAGCGAGATGCATAATGTCGCGCGCATCTTCAATCTGGCCAAGCAGGACGTCGCCGGCTACGAGGCCTATGCCGCGCAGCTTGCCCACCTGTTCCGCGACAATCGCGAACTGTTGGAAGATGTGCTCGAAGGCCTGTTCCATATCGCGGCTGCCGACGGCGTGCTGCATCCCAAGGAGGATGAGTATCTGCAGGAAGTTGCCGAGCGCTTCGGCTTTTCGGGTGCGGAATTCCGTTCGATCCGGGCGCGCTTCCTGCCTGAGGACAAGACCGATCCGTACAAGGTGCTGGGTGTGCCACACGATGCCAGCCTCGACGTCATCAAGGCGCGCTATCGCAGGCTGATGCAGGAGAACCATCCCGACAAGGCGATCGCGCGCGGCATGCCGTCCGAGTTCATCAAGATCGCCACCGACAAGGTCGCCGCCATCAACGCCGCACACGAGCAGATCCTCAAAGAACGTGCCGCCGGATGACCGCCGCGACCGTTCCGATGCGGCAGCGGTTCGAGCCCGCCCACCTCGTGCTTTTGCTCCTGGTACAAACCATCTGGGGCCTGGGCTGGATCACCAGCAAGTTGGCGGTCGATGCCTTCTCTCCGCTGCTGATGGTGGCGCTACGCTTCGGCATCACGTTTCTGTTCGTCGCCCCGTTCCTGCGCTGGCATCCCGGCCAGATGCGCAATCTCGCCATCGGCTGTCTGCTGACCGGACCCCTTTCCTTCGCCACCGGGTTCATCAGCCTCTCGATGGCGACCGACATCGCGCCACTGGCCGTCGCCAGCAATCTGGGCGTGCCCTTTGCGACGGTTCTCTCAGCCGTGTTCCTGGGCGACCGTATCGGCATCTGGCGCGGCAGCGCGCTGGTGCTGGCCTTCGGCGGCGTGCTGTTGCTGGGTTTCGATCCGGCCGTGTTCGCGCAAGGGGCGGCGCTGGCGCTGCAGATGGTTTCGACCTTTTTCTGGGCCGCCGCGGCGATCTTCCTGCGCAAAGTCCAGGGCGTTTCGGCGTTCGAAACCCAGGCCTGGGTGGCGCTGATGACCTGGCCGGCACTGGCGCTCGGCTCCCTGCTGTTCGAGGCCGATCCCGGCAGCCGGTTGTTGCACGCGAGCTGGACAGGATGGGTGTCGCTGGCGGTGCTGGTGTTCGGCACGACGCTGTTTGGCCATTCCAGTTTCTATTGGTTGCTGCGGCGTTACCCGATCCCGCTGCTGGCGCCGTTCCTGCTGCTCGCTCCTATTATCGGGGCGGTCTCGGGCGCCCTGTATTTTGGCCACACGATCACCTGGCGCATGGTGATCGGCGGGCTGCTGACCTTGAGCGGGGTGCTGATCATCACCATCCGCGAGGGGCGGCGGCGGGCCAAGACTCCGGTGGTTGCCGAAGAGCCGGCGTAGGCGGTCAGGGCTTTGGGCCGCCGTAATAGGTCATCACCACATGCTCGGCCTCGGCAAAGAACAGCCAGCGCTCGGTGACGACGCCAACAGCGGCACTTGCGGTCGCGACCAACAACGACGCGGTGGCCGCCAAGCCGCCCCACACGGCTGCCAACAGACACAACGCAATCGGCACCACGAACAACCCGATAATCACACTACGCCGCAGTTTCCCGGCATGCCTGCGAGCAACCGAATAGCCCATCTCGCGCATGACGAAATTAACGCCCGAATGCGGCGCTTCGAACTGGCGCACCTTGCCGAACCGGCCAAGGCCAGTTGCGGACTCCGGGGTCGCCAGCGGCGCAGCGGCATCAACCACGCGCCAATAGGCGAGCTTGCCGAGCGTTGCGATGACAAGCAACCCGGCAGCAAGCTGTGCAGCTGCTCCGGCATTCATTCCGTACAACGCTATCAGCATGCTCAACAGCAACGCACCGGTCGCCAGCGCCAGGGCGACATAGACTGGCGTGGTTAGCGGCTGACGCCAGTGCCGGATGGTCGGCAGACTCTGATAGATCATGCCGGTGGCGATGACCGTCGCAACCGCCAGCGCAGCGGCCAGTATGCCAGCCACTGCAAACACGCCATCCGTCCGTGCAAGCAGCACCCAGCCGACACCAAGGATCCCCGCCGGGAGGTAGGTCGCAACCGCCAACACGCCTTCGCGTGACAGCCAGGACGAGCGCCATTGCGAGAACGCTCGCCAGGCCCGCTCGGGATGGCCGAGATGGGACGTCGACGACAGCAGGCCGGCGGTGATGAGCGCGAGCGCCAGGCCGAGGCCAATGAACCCCAGACCTCGATCCGGCGGCAAAAATCCCATGGCGGCGCCAAGCGCCAGCAGCGCCAGCAGTCCATAGCCGGCACCGGACGCCGTGGTGAAGAGTATGACCGAATAGGCAGGATGCATCAGCCGCGCCCGCTGTTACCGCTGAGCGCCTTGTCGACCCAGGCGAACAGCGACTCCACCGCCGAGTTGCCTGCGGTCAAGGGACGCGACACATCGGCGGCGGGGCCATTGGCCCGCTTGTCGCGCGGCGGCAGATACTTGTTCACCGGCTTGGTGCCCAACTCCGGCATCAGATCGTAGCCGCCGCGCGCCGTGACGTTCCTGGAGACAGCGCTCTGCGGATCGCCGAGATCGCCGAACGCGCGCGCGCCGGTCGGGCAGGCGCGCACGCAGGCCGGGACGCGGTCCTGTTCGGCGAGGTTCTCATTGTAGATCCGGTCGACGCACAGCGTGCATTTCTTCATGACGCCGTCGAGATAGTCGTATTCGCGCGCGCCATAAGGGCAGGCCCACGAGCACAGCTTGCAGCCGATGCAGGTGTCCGGATTGACCAGCACGATGCCGTCCTCGGCTCGCTTGTAAGAGGCGCCGGTCGGGCAGACGGTGACGCAAGGAGGCTCCTGGCAATGCAGGCACGACCGCGGGAAATGCACCGTGCGCGCATCCGGGCCCTCGCCGATTTCGTAGGTATGCACGCGGTTCAGCCACGGCCCATGCGGATCGGACCCGTACGGATCTTCGTCGACCAGCGGGGCCGAGTAGCCTTGCGCGTTCCACTCCTTGCAGGAGGTGGCGCAAGCCTGGCAGCCGACGCAGATGTCGAGGTCGATGACCAGGCCGAGCTTTTTGGCGGACGGGGCGGGCAGGGAGGTCATCGCGCAACTCCCACGCTCGTCATCCCGGCGCAGGCCGGAAGCTGTCCAAGCTTGACCCGACCTGAACTGCAGAAGCACGGGCAGGTCCCGGCCTGCGCCGGGATGACGGTTGTAGTTGGGTTTGGTGGGCGCGTCATGCGACCACCTTATTCGTGCTAGGCAGCTTGGCGAACTTGGGCGCAATCTCGCGCGCCTCATCGGTCCTGCATTTCTCGATCTGAACCTTCAGATCATACCAAGCCGCCTGTCCCGTCACCGGATCGGAGTTGGAATAGCGATAGCCGCCGTCTCGCGCAGGAAGAAGATCCGCTATCAGATGATTGAGCAGAAAGCCGCGCTGTGATTCCGGTGCATCTGAGCTGAGACCCCAAGCACCCGACCGTTTGCCGATAGCGTTCCAGGTCCAGACGGTTTGCGGGTTCACCCCGTCCATCAGTTTAACCTGGCACTTGATGCGTCCAGTAGCACTGGTCAACCACACCCAATCGTCATCGATCAGTGCGTGCTGGCGGGCGAGATCATGATGCACGAACAGCCTATTTTCATTGGTGATCTGGCGCAACCAGGCGTTCTGCGCGCCCCACGAATGATACATGTGCATCGGCCGCTGCGTGATGGCATAAAGCGGGTAGGGATCGTCGTCGGGCCCCTCTTCGCCTGCTGCGGGATACCAGAACGGCAAGGGGTCGAAGTAAGCTTTGATGCGCTCCCTGTGCTGGTCCGGCGGCTGTATGCTCCCATGCCCCTGCGCCGCCAGCCGGAAGCGCTGCAACGGCTCGCAATAGAGTTGCATGATCACGGGGTCCGGCGCGCCGATAAACCCGACGCTCACGGCCCATTCGAGATAAGCCTTGTTGGCGTGCTTGAAGAAGCGTGCCTCGTCAGGAAGATGATGCTGGTGGAAGCAGCCATTGTCGATGTAGCGCTGCAACTGGTCCGGATTGACCGCACCACGCCCGAACTGGTCACCCTCCGCCCCACGCCAGCCCGCCAGCGGCCCGATGCCGGGCGCGCGCTCGTGATTGACGATGTAGTCGGCATAACCACCGGGGTATTTGGCCGCCCCCGTCGCATCGACGAAACCGGGGAGCCCGAGGCGCGCGCCGAGATCAAGCAGTACCTCCTGGAAGGCACGTACGTCGCGATCGGGTTTTACCACCGGTTGCCGTATCGCATCGGCGGGACCATCAGGGTCGGAGATCGGACGATCCAGCAGTGAGATGCAATCCCAGCGTTCGAGATAGGTGGTATCCGGCAGAACCAGATCGGCATAGGCGACCATTTCCGACGCATAGGCATCGGAATAGATGATTTTTGGAATCTTGTACGCGCCGGTGGTCGCGTCCTGGGCCGTCAGATGCTCCAGCACCGCCGGTACATTCATGGATGAGTTCCAAGCCATATTGGCCATGTACATGAACATGACATCGACCGGGTACGGATCACCGCTCGCGGCATTGGTGATGACCATGTGCATCAGGCCGTGGGCGGCCAGCGGCGCCTCCCAGGAATAGGCCTTGTCGATGCGCTGCGGCTTGCCGGCTGCATCGATCAGCAGATCCTCCGGGCCCATCGGGAAACCCAACGGCGAGCCGCCAAGCGGCGTGCTCGGCAGAACCTTGCCCGGCTTGCCCATGGGGCGGACCGGCGGCGGGGCGGGCTTGGGGTAGGGCGGCTTATAGCGAAACCCGCCGGGGCAATCGATGGAGCCGAGCAGGATCTGCAGGATGTGGATCAGCCGGCAGGTGTGGAAGCCGTTGGAATGGGCCGACACGCCACGCATGGCATGCATCGACACCGGGCGACCGATCATTTTTTCGTGCCGCTCGCCCTTGGTGTCGGTCCACGGCTGATCGATGGAAATGGCCTTGTCGAAGGCGGTTTCGGCCAGTTCGGCGGCGATGCGCACAATGGTAGCTGCGGGGATGCCCGTGATGGTCGCGGCACGGTCGGGGGAGTACTCGTCAGCGAGGAAGCGCTCGGCGAGCAGGTCGAACACGCGGCGGGTTTTTGTGCGGGTTTCGGCAATGGGGTCAGACCCCATCAACGAAGGGGTCTGACCCCTTGCAATCAGCCCATGTTCGGGCGTGCCCGGCGCATCGATCACCTGCGCGAAGGCGTTGGTGTAGCGCGCCAGGTAGTCGACATCGATGCGCTGGGTGCGCAGCAGTTCATGGATCAGCGCGCCGACGAACATCCCGTCCGTCCCCGGACGGATGCCCAGCCACTCGTCGGCGATGGCGTTGTAGCCGGTGCGCACGGGATTGATCGAGACGATCTTGACGCCGTGCGCCTTCAGCTTGCCGAGCGCGATCTTGATCGGGTTGGAGGCGTGGTCCTCGGCCACCCCGAACAGCATGAAATACTTGGTGCGCTCCCAGTCCGGCTCGCCGAACTCCCAGAACGAGCCGCCGAAGGTATAGAGCCCGGCCGCCGCCATGTTCACCGAGCAGAAGCCGCCATGGGCCGCGAAGTTCGGCGTGCCGAACTGGCTCGCCCACCAGCCGGTGAGGGCCTGGCTCTGGTCGCGGCCGGTGAAGAAGGCAAGTTTTTTGGGATCGGACTTGCGCACGTCGCCGAGCCATTGCGCCGCAAGCCCCAGGGCTTGGTCCCACGAAATCTGCTTGAACTCGCCCGACCCGCGCGGGCCCGTCCGCAGCAACGGCGCCTGCAGGCGCGCGGGTGAAAGGTGCTGCATGATGCCGGCCGCGCCCTTGCCGCAGATCACGCCCTTGTTCACCGGATGGTCGCGATTGCCCTCGATGTAGCGGATCTGCCCGTCGGTGATGTGCACGTGGATGCCGCAGCGGCAGGCGCACATATAGCAAGTGGTCGCCTTCACCTGGTCGGCGGGCGGCGGACTGAAGTCGATGGCGGGCTGCATAGGAGGCTTTCGGGGCCATGAGTTACCGGGCGTCAGACACTTACCTGCGGTAAGCGACTGACACCATGGCGTTGCCCGATCACAACACCACGCCCAGAGCCTTGCAAGCGTTGGGTCCAGGGTGGGGGCGGGGCGGGGAAACCAAGCGAATCAAATATCGTTGCTCGGCTCACCTTCGAGCGATGTCCTGCCGCTCGCCTTTAGATACGCGCGCCTCTCCCCAAAAATATTCCTGGTTGCTGCCAAATCCCATCGCATGAAACCGTTTTGCCACGCCTGCGGAAATCGCAGAGAATTTAATGCCTTGCGGCACAATGAGAACACTCTCTGCGCAGCCGGCAACGGGAGACATAGTACTTCCACGGATCATCGTTGTCGAGGCCGCCTTGACAGTCTGTGCCGGCGTGCCCTTAGGTCAAGACATCAATGTTCCGCGTTCGTCGTTACGATTGCTGCCTCAGAACGGCTTGAGCGGGGATTTTCCATGTCGATTTGGCCTCGAATTGCGTTGCTGGCGCTGGCCGGCGCGAGTCTCTCGCTTGCCGGCTGTGCCGGTGGAGGAGGAGGCGATTCAGCGACCGGGCCGGTCCTGAACACGCCTCCGGCGACCAACAACGCCATGTTGTTTCATACCACACTCGATGGCTCCAACCTGAATACAGTCGCCGTCGACGCAAAGTCCCCTATTGCAGGCTCCAAAATCAGTCTCGGCACGCCAGGCACATGGTCTGACGCCACTGCCAAAATCTCGTCTGTACCCGACGCGGTAAGAATCGCCTTCAAGTATGCGCCTGTCGGATCCAGAATTTACGCGCGGTCTGTGAGTGTCTCGGTCAACGGCGGCGTCGGAGACGTAGCGGTTAGCACTATGTCTGGCGGCACCCAATACAATGTCTGCAGCAGCCCGCCGGGGCCGCACGGCTGCGGCGATACCAACGTTTTCACGGAAAATGCGACCTTGTCGCAAAACGGTATTCCGGCGAACACGTTTGTCACCGACGGCACGACCCCAAACACGATCAGATATCAGAACTTGAATCTGTACACCTGGGTTCCCGATATTTCCTACAAAGGGTACCTGAAAGACTCCTACATCGGGGAATACAGCGATCAGTCCCTGACCTTCACCCTGATTGGCCTGAATGGAACAACGCCGATTGGCGCCGTGGTGCTCAGTGGTGAAAATACCGGCGGCTCGTTCTTCGGCGGCACCGCGACCAAAACCACCGACATAACCAACCTGAAGAACACGAATGTCAGCGCAACTTACCAAGGCGGTTTCATCGGCAATGCTGGATCGCTGAACTCGCCTCCCATCGACACGGACGCCCGCAGCGGGCTCGACCGGGTGTTTGGCGATACTGAAATCACTGCGAATTTTGGCAGCGGCAAGGTTGAGGGCAACGTCTTCAACATGCAGTCAGGCTATAGCACGACGCCGCTCAACTACGGTCTGCGCGTGGATGGCACCATTTCAGGCACGACCTATGACGGCACGGCGCAATACACGCCCAAGGCAACAGCGGCAGGCATGGCGGGCACCTCGGGTACCGGCCAAGTGCTTGGCGGATTTTTCGGCGCTCAGGCTGCCGAGACTACAGGGGTCATCCGGGTCGAGGGCACACAGCCGGGTGGAGGCTGCGCCGTTGCCAACTGCATCGTTCAAGGTGCCTTCGGCGCGAAGAAACAGTAGTTGGCGGCATCGCGGGGCTGTAGCGGGAATCGAATGGCGTTCACTGGACAAGACCACAAGATACCGGCGGCCGGGGCAACCTGGCCTTTGGCTGTTCTCATTGCCATAGTCATAAGCGCTCTACCTCTATCCGCGTCCCCCGCCCAAGCCCAACAATCCTGGGCCGCCACTCCCGAATCCAGCTCCGCCGACCAACTCGACTCGCTCTGGCCGCGCCTCTCCCCCAAGCAGCAATTCACCGCCCTCGAGCAACTCCTGCACGCCGGCCAATTCGCCACCGCTGGACGCGTGCTTGCCGCCTCGCACTACGACTTTCCGGGCGACCGCGCCATCGCGCGCTTCTACTCCGGCATCGTCGCCCGCGGAGACGGCCGCGAGCGCGAGGCGGTCGCCATTTTCCGCGAGGTGCTGGCCGAGCATCCCGAATTTACGCGCGTGCGGCTGGAACTGGCCCAAACCTTGTTCGCCATCAACGAGGATGACAGCGCGCGCCACAATTTCGAGCTGGTGCTGGGCGGGGCGGCGGCCAATCCGGGCCTGCAGAACACCGTGCGCAGTTACATCAACGCCATCGACGGGCGCAAGCACTGGGACCTGACGACGTTCCTGACCATCGCGCCCTCGACCAATATCAACCAGGGCTCCACTGCCGCGCCCGTGCTGATCAACGGCGTACCCTTCACGCCCGACAACGTCGAAAAATCCGGCGTAGGCGTCTATAGCGGTTTCCAGGCGGGCTACCGGCTGCCGATCGGCGAGGGGCTCGATATGGTTCTGGCCGCAGGCGCGCAAGGCAAACGCTATCACGAGCGTGCGTTGAACGATACGCTGGTGAACGCCTCGATCGGTCCGAAATGGCGCTTTGATCGCGGCTCTTTGGGCCTCTACGCCACCATCGATCATCGCTGGAGCGACGACGCCAATTACGCCACCACTTATGGCGGGCTGCTGTCGGGCAGCTATGCCGTGACGGCGGCCGACAGCATCTCGGCCGATCTCGGCTACAGCCTGCGCCGCTTCGATACCGATTGGCACGGCGCCGATCTCAGCTACCAGGACGGGCGCGTGCTGTCGGCGTCGGGCCGTTTCGAGCACCATTTCGATTCCAGCAGCTATCTGCGGGTGCTTGGCAATGTTGCCCAGGAACGCACCGGCTTTGCGCGGCTCGACAGCGACAGCTTCGGTGGCGGCGCCGGCATCTACAAGGAATTCCCCTGGGGCTTCAGCCTGTATCTGCAGGGCATGCACACCAAGAGCTTCTTCCAGGGCGACTATCCGGTGTTCGGCATTCCGCGCGCCGACCAGCGCACCGACGTCAGCGTCCACATCACCAAGCGCGATTTCGAGATTTTTGGCTTCGCGCCGATGTTGCAGTACACTTACACGCACAATGACAGCAACATCCCGCTGACCGTTTATGACGCTCAAGGCGTGGCGCTGACCCTGACCAATCAGTTCTAGCGGTTTCGGGAAGACGCGCGGCGTAGGGGCGGCTTGCGGCCGCCC
>JANLQJ010000211.1:0-2079 GCA_031367715.1 Hyphomicrobiaceae bacterium
GACTCTTCTTCTAAGCTCACCCGACTTCTGGTCGAGGAAGTGGCTGTCGATGTCCGCATGGGCAAAAGCTTTCAGCCACAGGAACCGGCCCACTCCCTTGCCGCCTCGTTCCTGTTTGTGGAGAGAGTCGGCTGTCACGAACGAGTTGTAATTGGCCTGCGTAAACCCAGCTCCCGTGTCGGCGATAATGAAAGCGGAAACTGGATCGCTACCTGACGGGCTCAACGTGTTCTGGCGTTGAACCTGGACATGGATTTCGTGAGTCGGAGATTGCGGCGCATCATCGATTGCCTGAAATGAATTGTAGACAGCCTCGAAAACCGGCAGGAGTGCTCTGCTCTTGGGGAGCGTCGTATTGCGCAGCTTTCCGGCCAGGGAGGCTCGCAGCAAGGTCAATCACTCCTACCGTTGACGACGGGGCCAGCGCTTGCCTTTGTTACTGCCCGCGAACAACCCCATCGGCAATACTTATATTTGGAGGTGGCCATGCGGCCAAAATTCGGAATCGTCTCATGACGCTCCTGGCCAAACGCATTGCTCCAGCCCACGCGCAAGACGCGAGGTGAACTGGGGGGCTACGGAAGTTTTGTCCATTATGACGTAAATGCAACACTTGGCATACTCGTAACTGCAAGCGTTCGACCCGGCGCAGCAGACTGAGGTGGCATCGCACCTCAAATTCTCAAGCCGCCGAATTGTATGACCTGGCCCAATGCGGTCTCGTCGGCAGTCGGTTCGTCGGCATCGGGCTTTACCATCCCGTCTCGGTCTGCCTGTCCCGCAGCAAACAGTGGCAAATCAACCTCCCGGTCCGCCTTCTTCTTCGCCCCCGGCTTGACAAGCGCGCGCGCTCGCAGACGCTCCTCCTCCCCACTATGGTTGGTGACCATCTCGGACCAGTCCCGTACAAGACGCGGGTCGGTCGTGCGTGAGCTGCCTGTCCAGTCATCGGCGCGGGCGGGTGGGGCGTCGTCGAACGAACCTGCGGCCAACTTGGGTGCCGGAAGACGCCGCACCTGGAAATTGGCATCCTCGAAATACCTCAGCTTTTTGGCCCGGATCGGCGGCACCCCGGACACCAGCACCAGCGCGTCGTCCTTGGGCAACTGCAGCACCTCGCCGGGCGTCAACAGCGGCCGCGGCGTCTGGTGCTCTGAAATCGAAGTATGCGAGAGCCAGGCAGCGCTGCGATTGCCGGACAGGTTGCGCTGCTCGCGCAACTGCGTCGCCGTGCCGAGCGCATCGGACAGTCGCTTGGCGGTGCGCTCGTCGTTGGGCGCGAAAGCGACGCGCACGTGGCAATTGTCGAGGATGGCATGGTTCGCCCCGTAGGCCCTATCGATCTGGTGCAGGGACTGGGCAACCAGGAAAGCGCGCACGCCATAGCCGGCCAGGAACGCCAGCGCCGACTCGAAGAAATCGAGCCGCCCGAGCGCCGGAAACTCATCGAGCATCAACAGCAACTGGTGCTTGCGGCGCTGACCATCGACATGCTCAAGGTTTTCGGTGAGGCGGCGGCCGATCTGATTGAGGATCAGGCGCATCAAGGGTCTTGTGCGTGAAATGTCCGACGGCGGAACGACCAAATAGAGTGAGACCGGCCGCTCGGCGACGACCAGATCGGCCACGCGCCAGTCCGACCTGGAGGTGTTGGCGGCGATGACGGGATCGCGGTAGAGGCCGAGAAAGCTCATGGCCGTCGAGACGACGCCCGAGCGCTCGTTCTCCGATTTGTTGAGAAGCTCACGGGCGGCGGACGCGACCACCGGATGGACCTTCGGCGCTTCGACTGTGCCGAGATGATTGGTCGACAACATGATCTTCAGCGCGCGATCGATGGAACGCGAGGGATCGGCAAGAAAGCTGGCGACGCGGGCGAGCGTTTTTTCGTTTTCAGCATAAAGCACATGCAGGATCGCGCCGACGAGCAGGGCATGCGCGGTTTTTTCCCAATGATCGCGGCGTTCGCGCGCGCCTTCGGGATCGACCAGGATATCGGCGATGTTCTGCACGTCGCGCACCTCGGTGGGTCCCTTGCGCACTTCCAGCAGGGGATTGAAGCGCGCCGAGGCGGGGTTG
>JANLQJ010000361.1:0-1960 GCA_031367715.1 Hyphomicrobiaceae bacterium
CCCAGCTCGGCGAGGATGATGTTGAGGGTATGCTGCGCCCGTGTCAGCACCGACGTATAGGCGATATCGAACTGCATGCCGAGCGACTTGAGCCTGACGCCAGCCGCCTTGGCCTCGGCGATGCCCTGCGGCGTCAGATCGGGGTCCTTCCAGCCGGTGAAAAGATTCTTGAGGTTCCAGTCACTCTGGCCATGCCGGACCAGCACGAGGGGCGAGGGCATGAGAACTCCGTTAGGCTGTTGTTTGCAGCCAACGGCTTATCAGGAGTTGGGGGGAGGAGGCCACACCTTCGTCATTCCTGGAATCTCGAGGTAGGTTCTGATGTCCCAAGTCAACCGCTTGGCGTGCGCTTGTGCTGGCCGTGCCGCGTGAGCGGTACGGGGCTGGGTTTTTGGATCGTGCAGAAGAGGAGACGGAGCCCGAAGACGCCGGTGAGCAAGCTCTGATTCGCGGATCGACACCGCATGTCCGTTTGTTCGTCCGGGGCTGCCTCTGTCTGGGTACGGGCGTCGGTTGCAGCGCTTCCCGCGATGCTCCGGCCACACAACCTACCTGAGGGTTCCCCTGCCGTTGCTCCGTCCCCACCACTGCACGATGATGTCGGCCAAATCCTTTTTCCCGAATGCCTTTTATCTGCTCGCCGCCATCACCGGCATCAGCAGTCAGCGCGCAGGGCGCGGTCGATCGCCCAGATGAAGCCGCACAGCTCGCGCGCGATGGCGGTCGCCACGATGGTCGGCCGCTTGCCCTTGCGGCCGAGCGCACGAAAGCGCGCCGAGAGCCGCGTCTGCGCCTTCCAGGCGATGGCGCGTACCGCTTCGGGCGCGGCCTCCACCTTGGCCAGCTTTTCGCGCCCGATGCGCGGCGGGTGGCGATAGCTCCAACTGGCCTCGACCAGGATACGGCGTGCGCGCCTATTGCCGGCCTTGGTGATGCCGCCGCGCTTGACGCTGTCGCCCGTTGAGCGCTCGGACGGCACCAGCCCGAGATAGCCCATCAGCTCGCGCGGGCTGGCAAAGCGCGCGAGGTCGCCGATTTCCGCCAGCACCGTGACCGCCGCCACCAGATCGATGCCGCGCATCGCCTGCAAGGCTGTCACCACTTCTGCCAGTGACCAGTCGGGCACGGCTTGCCGGATCGCCGCCTCAAGCCGGTCGGCGCGATCCTGCGCCTGACGTTCGGCGCCGAGCGCCTCCTCAAACACGATGCGCTGTTCGCAGTGGTCGATCTTTTGCGAGGCCAGCCAATTGCGATGCGCTTTGCCCCAGGTTTTCTTGCCTGGATAGTGCCGGCCGAGCCGCAGCAACAGCGAGGAGATCTGCTGACGCTTGCGTTTCAGATCGTCGATGGCCGCCTCCCTGGCGCGCGACAGATCGCGCATCGCCTCGTGCCGCTCGTCGGGAACCCAGATGGCCGTCAACTCGCCAGCCCGCAGTTGCTTGGCCAGGTTCTCGGCATCGCGCCGGTTGGTCTTGATGCGATCGCCAGGCCGGGCCGGGATCAACGAAGGCGCGATCACGACGCACTCATGGCCAAGGCTCGCAATCAGCCGGTAGAGCCCATAGCCGGTGGGGCCGGCTTCGTAGCAGAACGTCAGTCTACTGTATTTAGTCGCCAGCTTGACGACCAGCTTGCGCGTGGCGGCGTCACTGCTGTCGATTTCGCCCAGATACCGCAGTTCGCCGTCGCGCCCCGCCTCCGCGATGGCCACCGCGTTGCGCAACTTCGAGGTATCAATGCCAATGAAAGCTTCGCTATCATGTCCCACGACTCGCCCTCCTTGTGTGAGGCTCTGCCCGGCCTATCCGGGCAACCCTCGATAAGCTCATCGAGGGTGAGTCGCCTCTCGTCAGGGGGGACATACAGTCTGCGGGGCCGTGGGTGGCGGCGGGGTCGAGGATGTAGCGCCGCTGCTCGCGGTGGAGGCCGTAGAGGCGGGCGATGCGGGCGTCGCGTTCGG
>JANLQJ010000116.1:0-13864 GCA_031367715.1 Hyphomicrobiaceae bacterium
GTTGTCCAAGCCATACATCCCCCGCCATCCCCCGAGTGCGAATCACTCGTGGGAAGGCTAGCCACTGGCCCCCTTTTGCGGCGGCCCGCAGCAGCACAACGCCGCCGCTTCCGTGGCCTACTTTCTCACCGGCGCGCACACAAGTGTCGCGGAGGTGGGCAGCAATGAACGGCCCAGAGAAAGCTGTTGGCAGCTATCGTGACCATTGGAGCGGCCGCAAATATCATATGGCTGTCGCGCATGAACTAGGACATTTGATTGACGGCAATTTGGACAACCTCAGCACCGGCCGTCCCGCCCAGCGCCGCCGCAATTGGCCCGACCACACGATCTGCCGCCCGCCGTGCCGGGTCTTGCTGCATATGGGCATAGATGCTCGTCGAGCTGGCGTTGGCATGGCCAAGCAATGAGCCGGTCATCGCCAGCGTTTCGCCTGACGACACGGCTGCCGAACCGATTGTGTGGCGCAGCGTGTGAGGCGTGACACCGGGAAGGTTCGCGCGGGCAACCACCTTAGGCCAAAAGCGCTTGGTGCCTTGATAGAAAGTCGAACCGTCTTCGGAGGGAAACACGAATGGCGACTGCGGATCGCGCGGGACGGCGTTCAAGAGGGCAATAGCCGGCCCAGCGAGCGGGCGGACCGATCTACCGGTCTTACTGTCGGCAAGGCGAAGGCAAGCACGTTCGAAGTCGATCTCTGACCATTGGAGCGCCGCAATTTCATCGCGCCGGCAACCGGTGAGAGCCCATAGACGCATAATGACAATCGCTTTTGGATTTACGCCCTCGGCTTCCATGCTTTCGAGCGCCGCACCCAGACGTTGCACTTCTTCGATGCTCAAGAAGCGTGTGCGCTTCGAGTCCGCCGATTTCTTGACGGGCCCGCAAGGATTCGACGGTAGCAACTCCAGACGCACCGCAAACGTGAAAACCGACGACAGGTCGCGGACGCCTTTCAATGCCGCCCCGGCGCCGCCACGAACGATGGCGCGGCCTCGCGGGCCAGTCTTGATATCGTTTGCCGTCTTGCCGAACCTCACGTCGCGCATGAATTGTTCGATTTCGGTGACGCGAACTTCGGTGATCTTCTTGCGCCCAAGCAGCGGCACGACATGGTGCTTTAGACGCGCCAGCGTGTTGCGGCGGCTCGCGTCCTTCATGTGATCGGTTCCGTCGCGTGAATAAAGTTCTATCAGCTCCGTGACCGTCATTTCGCGGCGCTTGGCATTCCGGTCTGAGGCGGGGTCGGCACCTTTGGCGGCTGACAGGAGAACCTTTCGCGCTTCCAAGCGAGCTTCCTCGACGGTCAGCGTGCCGAAACGTCCGACCGTGAATCGTCGCGTCGTGCCTGTCCGGCCGCCGCCAGCGCGGTACTGGGCGATGAAGGTCTTTGAACCGGCCGGGCGCACTCTGAGGCCAAAACCGGTCAACTCGCTATCCCACACGATGGTATCGCGGTCAGCCGGCAAGGCAGCATCGACAATCCTCTTTGTGAGCTTGACGCGCGACATCGCATAGCCTCCATCGTAAGTTGTGCTGGGAAGCACCTGGGAAGCACCAAAATAGCAATTCGCGGAGGCTCAAAGCAAGGGATTGCAAATCAGACTCAATGAAATCAATGATTTGCGGTACTCTCGGCAACTCCCGGAAACCCCGGAATACCGCAAGGTCAACCTTGCCAAGGTTAGGGTCGAGGGTTCGAATCCCTTCGCCCGCTCCAGTTGCTCTTCAAGTGCTTGCAAAATCGGCGCGACGAGGCCGCCGCGCAGGCCAGGATCGCCCGCTCAACGCGACGCCCACCACACCGCCAGCCACAGTACCGCGATGGCTGCCAGCGCAGCATAGAGACGCAGGGCCGCCGGCGACGTCAGCAGGGTGCGCCGCGCCGGCTCGGGAGCGTGGCTGTGATCATGCCCTGGCGCCGCCATCAGCCGCTACCCTCGTTGGCAAACCATTTCTTGTACAGCGTGTCATAGACGCCGTTCTCGCGCAGGCGCAGCAGCGTCTCGCTGATCGGCTTGCGCATCGGGCTGCCGGACGGGAATAGGATGCCGTAGTTCTCGCGATGAAAAATTGAACCGACCACTTGAACCTTGCCGCGACCATCGTGGGCCGCGAAATAGAGCAGAACGGGCGCGTCATAGACGACGGCGTCGACCTGTTTCTTGGCCATCGCCTCGAGCGCATCGGTGATCTGGGGATAGTCAGCCGTCTTGGCGCCGATGGTCTTGGCAACCGCGCCCGAGGTGCTGCCGGCAACGATGCCGACCTTGTGACCGGGCAGATCCTCGGGTCCACCAATGTCGCCCCTGAGTTGCTCGACTGTCATGGCCGAAGTAATGGCCGCAGTGAAAATGGCAACGAACACCACGCTGATGAACACCCACAGGGCCGAAATGAATTTGCCGAATGGCGAATGGGGATAGCCGTGCTGTTGCCCGCCGGCCGCTCCAGTCGCCCACCAGATGGCTTTGAAGATGCCGGGGAAATAGTTCTTCGAGACCAGTTCCGAGGGATGCTTGCGCTCGAACAGCCAGACCAGATGCGCCGGGACCAGGATCAACAGCGACAGCGCGCCGAGCAGGTTGAGAACCGGTCCCGACGTCAGCATGCGCTGCAGCGTGGCAAACACCGAGCTGTTGGTCGAGGCATCGGCACGCACGGCAATCTGCAGGCCGCTGTCGAACATCGGCTGGGAAAAGTCGAACTCGGCCTCGCGCTTGGCGGTGATGGAGATGGCCGCAATGGCGAGATCGGCCTTGCCGGTTTTCACCACGTCCAGGAGATGCGGCAGGGTATCGATCACCTGCAGCTCAGTCGTGGCGCCACTCTGCTTGGCGATCTCGTTCCACAGATCATAGCTGAAACCGGTGAGCGCCTCGTCTTTCTTGAACACGAACGGGGGAATGATGCGCATGGCGACCTTGAGGGTCTTGCCGGCCAGCGGCCGGGCGATGTCAGGGGCTGGTGTCGTTGCCGCCTGCGGTGGGGCAGCCGGAGTTGTCGATTGGGCTGTGGCGGCGGTCGCCGTCGTCAGCTGCAGCGTCATCAGCAGGCAACCGGCCCAGGCAAATCGTTTCGTCACTGTCAGTCCCTCCCCCGCACGGTAAGCGATTGTTGGATGCAGCGGTTAGCACGGGTGCGGCAAGCGAACAATTCGGGGCAACGCCACGCCAGATGACAACGGCCCGGCCGGCACGCTAGGCTTGCCGCCCGTTCCCACCGCAGGATCCCCGACATGTCCGACACTTTCCAGCCCCTCGGCATCAACCCCTGGCCGCGCTTTGCCGGCATCGCCACCTTCATGCGCCTGCCGCATGTGCCGCTGGAAGACGCGCGCGCCAAGGAGCTGGACATCGGCATCGTCGGTGTACCGTTCGACCAGGGCGTCACCAACCGCACCGGACCGCGTCATGGTCCGCGCCAGATCCGTGATCAGTCCTCGATCATCCGGCGCTTTCACCGCGTGCACAATTTGTCGCCGTTTGAGTTGGCCAACTGCGCTGATATCGGCGACACACCGGTCAATCCCGCCGATCTTCCCGACGCGTTGGAGCGCATCACCGGCCACATCGCATGCATGAAGAGCATGGGTATGCGGCCACTTTCTGTCGGCGGCGATCACCTGATCTCGCTGCCGATTCTGCGAGCGCTGGTCGGCAAGGGCGAACCCGTGGGCATGGTGCATTTCGACAGCCATACCGATCTTTACGATGAATACTTCGGCGGTTTTAAGATCACGCATGGCACGCCCTTCCGGCGCGCCATCGAAGAGGGGCTGCTGGACCCCAAGCGCACCATTCAGATCGGCATCCGCGGCACCATGTATTCGTCCGATGATCATAAGTGGGGCCTCGACAACGGTGTACGGATCATCTTCATCGAGGAGTATTTCGAGAAGGGCCCGGAATGGGTGATCAAGGAAGTGCACAAGGTCATCGGCAAGAAGCCGGCCTATCTGACCTTCGATGTGGACGGGATCGATCCCACGTACACGCCCGGAACGGGAACGCCCGAGATCGGCGGCTATAGCCCCCGCGAGGCGCAGGTGATGTTGCGTGGTCTGATGGGGCTCGATCTGATCGGGGCGGACGTGGTGGAAGTATCGCCGCCGTTCGATCCCTCGGGTGGCACGGCGCTGGTGGCCGCGAACCTGATGTTCGAGATCCTGTGCCTGATGGCGGCGGGACCGGGGACGCGGAAGGCTGGAGGAGGCGGGAAGGGGCGGAAGAAATGAGGACGCACCGAAATTGGATAGTGCCAGCCCGCTCTTGATTGGCTGTAGCATATGGGATACAGTGGTTGATGATTGAGACGGTCGTTACTCATGAGTTCAAGAATTGGGTTCGAAGCCTTCGCGACCAAACAATCAGGGCACGAATTGGTGCTCGGATTCGCCGTCTGGAAGCCGGCAATTTCGGCGATGCGAGGCCAGTGGGAAAGGGGGTCAGCGAGCTTCGGATCCGCGCCGGCCCTGGCTATCGCGTCTACTTTCAAAGGCGAGGCGAGTTGCTGGTCTTACTGCTCCTTGGCGGCGACAAGAGCACTCAGAGTCAGGATATCGAACTGGCGATCAAGTTGGCGGAAACCTTCAAGGACAAATCAAAATGAGTGACGCAGCGATCAGATTGCGAACGACAAAGTTCGACGTCACTGAATATCTCGACTCAGACGAGGCAATCAGCGCCTATATTTCGGAAGCTCTGGCGATCGGCGATCCGAGTTTTATTGCCGACGCAATTGGCGTGGTTGCGCGAGCCAGGGGCATGACTCAGATAGCAAAACTCGCTGGTCTGTCGCGTGAAAGTCTGTACAAAGCTTTGAGTGAACATGGCAATCCTGAGCTTTCAACATTGCTCAAAGTCGTCAAAGCGCTTGGATTGGAATTGAATGCTTCTCCCGCGCGTGCACCCGAAGACGATGACGAAGCGTTGACCACTTCAAAGGACAAATCAGGGTTCCGGGCTTTGCAAAGTGGGAGTATTCGTGTTATGGACTCGGTTAGTTCTGCGGTTGTTTCGAAGCGAAAACTCGAAAGGACCAATGCAATGGCAGGCGACGAAAAGACGTCGAAATCGGTGGCATCTAAGGCCGCCAAATTGCTTAGCGAACCCAAGACACCAAAGTCTGTGAAGTCGGTGGCGGCCTCGGCGCTCACGCAACGCCCTGACAACAAGGCAAAAGCGAAGAGCCGGTAAGTTCGGTCGCCGATAGAACGCAGACAGATGGAGATAGGCGGAGAGGTTACTGTGAACTCAACGCCTTCTCGATCATCGCCTTGGTGTTCGCTACGCCGTAGACCGCGATGAACGAGCCGAATCTCGGCCCCTGGCTCTGCCCGAACAGCACCTCGTAGAGCGCCTTGAACCACTCACGCAACGGCTCGAACTGGTGCGTCTTGCCGATCTCGTAGACCTGGTTCTGCAATTCCTCCGCAGTCGCATCATCCTTGGCCGTACCGAGGAAGTCGGCCAGCGTCTGCAACGCCGCCCGTTCTTTATCCGTTGGCGGACGGTACTGCTTGGTCGGCTTCACGAAATCGTGGTAATAGGCAATCGCAAAACCCACCATGGCGTCGAGCCGGGGGTTCTTCTCGGGACTGGCCGCCGGCGCATAATGCCGGATGAAACCCCACAGCTTGTCCTTGCTCTCGACGCCCGCCCCGCTGACCAGATTGATCAGCAGCGCAAAGGAAATTTCCTTGGGCTTGCGGTCGCCGCTCGCCGGCTCCAGCACGTCCGGAGAGGGCGGATTGCCGCCGTGGATATGCCAGACCGGATTGATCAACCGCTCTTCGGGCGTCTGCGTCTGATAGGCCTTCAGATTGTCCGCATACTCATCGACGTGCTTCGGGATGACGTCGAAATGCAGCTTCTTGGCCTCGCGCGGGCGGTTGTACATGAAGAGGGCGAGGCTCTCCGGGCTGGCGTACTTCAGCCAGTCGTCAATGGTGAGGCCATTGCCCTTCGACTTGGA
The DNA here is from genome assembly GCA_031367715.1 of Hyphomicrobiaceae bacterium. GTDB lineage: Bacteria > Pseudomonadota > Alphaproteobacteria > Rhizobiales > Hyphomicrobiaceae > JANYHF01. The sequence goes on from JANLQJ010000116.1 coordinate 5,977, forward strand.
GATCTTCTGGCCCTTGTCGTCCAGGAACAGTTCGTAGACGAAGTGTTCCGGCGGCAGCCCGCCCATGGCCTTGCAGATGCCGTCGTAGATCGGCGTATTGGGCTGATGGTCCTTGCCGTACATCTCGAAATCGACGCCGAGCGCGGCCCAGCGGGCGCCGAAATCCGGCTTCCACTGCAGCTTCACCCTGCCACCCGTCACCGGCAGCGTGGTCTCGGTCCCATCCTCGTCGTCGAAGGTGATGGTGCCGGCCTTGCCGTCCACCGCTTTAAGCTGCACGTACAGGACCCGTCCCGACTTCGGCGATATCGGCAGGAAGCAGCTGTAGGTCGCCTGACGCTCCTCGCCTAGCGTCGGCAGCATGATGTCCATGATGTCCTGGTAGCGTTCGGTGGCGCGCTTCAGCGAGGCATCGAGTTTTCCTGATTTGTAGTATTCGGTGGCGCTGGCGAACTCGTAGTCGAAATGGAAAGTGTCCAGGAAGCGCCGCAGCATCGCATTGTTGTGGTGGCCGAAGCTCTCGAACTCGCCGAAAGGATCGGGCACGCTGGTCAGCGGCCGGTGCAAATTCTCTTTCAGCATGTCGCGGTTCGGCACGTTGTCGGGCACCTTGCGCATGCCGTCCATGTCGTCGGAAAAGCACAGCAGCCGCGTTGGGTAGTTGTCGCCAGTCAGCAGCCGGAAGGCATTGCGCACCATGGTGGTTCGAGCCACTTCGCCAAAAGTGCCGATATGCGGCAGACCCGATGGGCCATAGCCGGTTTCGAACAGCACGGTGCGCGGCTTGCCGGCCTTGGCGCCCTTTTGCTCGCGCTCCAGCCGGGCGACGATCTTGCGCGCTTCCTCAAACGGCCAAGCCTTGCAATCCTTGGCATGCGCGGCCAGCGACAGATCGAGCGGCGGCGCGGCCGTCTTGGCCGGCGTCACCGTCTGTGGCCTGGCGGTTGGCTTTTCGGCTTGCTCGGGAGCAGCAGTCTTTGGCGTACGGGCCACGGATGTCGCGCTTTCGAAGTGAGGGGCTGCTGTTGCGGCGCACGCTAATGGCCATGCTGCGATGCGTCAATCCACCGTGCCGCAGCACCCAGGCTTGCAATCGCGGCGCGGCGCAGCTAATCCTCGCCCCTGGTTGCCGACATAGCTCAGTGGTAGAGCATCCGCTTCGTAAGCGGGAGGTCGGGGGTTCAAATCCCTCTGTCGGCACCAGTTTCGATCTATTCGGCTGGCGCGACGAGATCGATGCGCTCCTTGGTCTTGTCGATTTGCACCACCAGGCGTGAATATTTCCATTCGCCCGCGGTCTTGGTGCCGACAACAAAGATCGTGCCGCTGCTTTTGGGTCCGTAAATCGGGATTGCGAGATCGGCGCTGCCCGACGCCCCATTGACCTCGAAATCGCCGGACGTGAAATAGCCTTCCACGACCGGCGATCCGAGCGCCGCGGTCACCGCGCTGTTGGCTTTGGCGGCCGCGATGGCTGTCTTGTAGGCGTCGGTCGATTTCATGACGCCAAACACCGCAAACGCGATCAGGGCACCGATCGCGGCGATCAGGACCAGCATCGACAAGCAGCCGAGCGGCAGGAACCACAGCCAGTTGCGGTCCCACCAGCCTTTGGCGGGGGCGGTCGTGGTCGGCGCATCTGTCATGTTGGCCCTGGTATTGGTCGAGTTGCAAATAATGGGGTTGCCACAGTGACGTCAAATCCCGCCGCCGGCACCGGTCAGAAAATGCTCGCCCGCCGCCGCGATGACGACTTCGGCCGCCTCGCGACCCATTCGATAGGCGTCGGCCGCCAGACCGTGTTGCTCGACAGCATGGACGGCGCTGCCATCGGTTGCAAAGATCTTGCCGCGGAACCGAATTGCGCCACCACTCAGTTCGGCGAGCGCCGCGATCGGCGTCCGGCATGAGCCGTCGAGGCGCGCCAGGAACGACCGTTCGGCGGCCACGCAGATGCTCGTTGGGCCATGGTTCAGCGGCGCGATCAGCGCACGCGTCGCGTCGTCGCTGATCCGTACTTCGATGCCGATGGCCCCTTGCGCGACTGCGGGCAGCATGTCGTCGACCGAGAGAATAGCGGTCGCGTGCGATTCCAAGCCAAGCCGTTTCAAGCCAGCCAGCGCCAACAGCGTCGCGTCGGCCTGGCCTTCGGCGATCTTGCGCAGCCGCGTCTCGACATTGCCGCGCAGCGACACGACCTGGAGGTCTGGCCGTGCCAGCCGCACCTGCGACTGCCGGCGCAGCGACGAGGTGCCGACAATCGACCCCATCGGCAGCTCGGCCAGCGAACCGGCTTTGGGGCTGACAAAGGCATCGCGCGGGTCTTCGCGCGGCAGCAGGCAGGGAATGGTCAACCCAGGCGGCAACACGGTCGCCACGTCTTTCATGGAATGCACCGCAAGATCGATGGAGCGATCCAGCAGCGCCTCCTCGATCTCCTTGGTGAACAGGCCCTTGCCGCCAACCTCGGACAGCGGCCGGTCCTGGATCTGGTCGCCCGAGGTCTTGATCACGCTGATGGCGATAGCGTCCTGATTGAAGCCATGGGCGGCCATCAGCAGCCGGCGCACCTCATGGGCTTGCCACAGCGCCAGCGGGCTGCCGCGCGTTCCAATCCGCAAGGTGACGGCGGTCATTGTCGTCCTCTATCATTGACGCCCAGTCAGGCGGCCGTTATGCGAGCCCAAGCAGGCTTCCTCGAAGCGGTCTTGCCGGTTTGGTGAACACTGCGACATTGAGGAATCTAAGCAGACATTTGTCGGGTTTCCAACGCATGTCTGCTTAGACGCGGTCGCGCAACCGCCGCCGCCAGGGATCATCAATGCCCCAAGCTGTCAATGTCAGCCCCCGCGAGCTGCTCGTTTTGGGCATCGAGACCAGTTGCGACGAAACCGCGGCGGCACTGGTGGCGCGCTCGCCGGACGGTCGCGGCCGGATTCTGTCCAATGTGGTGCGCTCGCAATTGGAGCAACATCGCGCCTATGGCGGCGTGGTGCCCGAGATCGCGGCGCGCGCGCATCTGGAAATTCTCGACAGTTTGATCGCGCAAGCGCTTGAGCAGACCAGCCTGACCTTGTCGTCGGTCGATGCCGTGGCCGCAACTGCCGGCCCAGGCCTGATCGGCGGGCTCTTGGTTGGACTTGTCACCGGCAAGGCCATCGCTCTGGCTCGCGGCTTGCCGTTTGTCGCCGTCAATCATCTCGAAGCGCACGCCATGACGCCAGGCCTCACCGACGGGTTGAAGCCGCCCTATCTGCTGCTGCTGGTGTCGGGCGGACATACCCAGCTGCTCGCGGTCGGCGGCATCGACAATTACCTCCGGCTTGGCACCACACTCGACGATGCGCTGGGCGAGGCCTTTGACAAGACCGCCAAATTGCTCGGGCTTGGCTATCCGGGCGGGCCAGAGGTGGAGCAGCAGGCCAAGGCCGGTGATCCCAAGCGCTTTGCGTTGCCACGGCCCATGCTGGGGCGGCCGGATGCCAATTTCTCGTTCGCAGGTCTGAAAACCGCCGTGCGCCAGCAGGTGCTGCGGTTAGGCCAGCCAACCCCAGCCGATATCGCCGATCTGTGCGCCTCATTCCAGCGCGCCGTGGTCGGCTCGGTCGAGGACCGCGTGAAGGTTGCCATGCGGCTTTATGGCGAGCGCATGGGGCCGGATGCCAGCCAAGTGCTCGTGGTGTCGGGCGGCGTGGCAGCCAATACCGAGCTGCGACGCAGCTTGACGGACATGACGGCCGCCCACGGCTTCCGGCTGGTGGTGCCGCCGATCCACCTGTGCACCGACAACGCCGCCATGATCGCCTGGACCGGCGCCGAACGGCTGGCGCGAGGCCGGGTGGACGGCTGGGATACCCCCGCAAGGCCGCGCTGGCCGCTGGATCAGGTCACGCCGCCGCTGGTGGGATCGGGGCGGCTCGGTGCGAAGGTGTAATACCAGCCAACCTATCGTTTGACTCGTGCTCGCAAGCGGGGCGCACAGCAGTGCGCCCGTCCAAGAGCTTGCCGCGCAACCAGACGGGCGCACTGCTGTGCGGGTTTGGAACGCAGGGGAGATACAAGTGTCCTACGCCATAGGCACCAATATGCCCTTCTCGGCGATCAAATCGGCCAATCGCCGCTCCGGGCGCGGGCCGATATGGCTGATCACCTCGGCTGCCGCAATGCTGGCAAGTCGCCCGCAAGTCGCCAACGTTGCCCCGCGCGCATGGCCGTGCAGGAAACCGGCCGCGTAGAGATCGCCCGCGCCGGTGGCGTCGACGACCTTGGCTATCGGCTCGGCGGGGATGGCGATGCGCTGGTCGCCTCGTATGACCACGGAACCTGCCGCGCCGCGCGTTACCGCCGATAGCGGCGCATCCTTGGCAAGCTGCGCGCACGCCACCTCGAAATCGGTTGTCTCATAGAGCGAGGTGATCTCGGCCGTGTTGGCGAACACGATGTCCACCGAAGTGCGGATCAGGTCGAGGAATTCGGCGCGGTGCCGGTCGACGCAGAAGCCGTCCGACAATGTCAGCGCCACCTTGCGGCCCGCCTCATGCGCCAGCTTGCCCGCCAGCCGAAACGCCCGCTTGGCCGCTGGCCGGTCGAACAAATAGCCTTCCATGTAAGTGATACGCGCGGCCTGAACGATCTCGGGGATGACGTCGGCCTCATCGAGCAGCACGCAGGCGCCAAGAAAGGTGTTCATGGTGCGCTCGCCGTCCGGCGTCACCAGGATGATGCTGCTGGCGGTCGGCGCCTGGGTGGCCGAGGTGCTCTGGAAGGTGACAGCCAATGAACTGATATCGTGGCGGAAGATCTTGCCGAACGCATCGTCGGCTACCTTGCCGAAATACGCCCCGCGCCCGCCCAGCGAGGCCACGCCCGCAATGGTGTTGCCCGCGCTGCCGCCCGACGTCTCGATGGCTGGTCCCACGTCGGCATAGAGCCTAGCCGACCGCTCCGCATCGATCAGATGCATGTGGCCCTTATTGAGGCCATGGCTGGCGATGAACGCATCATCGCAACGCGCAATGATATCGACAATGGCATTGCCGATCGCGAGTACGTCGAAACGGGTGTCGGTCATATCCATCCTTTGAGCCGGCGCCGGAGCGCATCCGGAAAAGTGGTGGCCGGTTTTCCGATGACAAGCGCAACCAAAAATCAATGCGTCTTGTCGGGGAAGCGGCAGAGATCGGCAATGACACAATCGCCGCAGCGGGGTTTGCGGGCAACGCACACATAGCGGCCGTGCAGGATCAGCCAGTGATGGGCGTGCAATAGATAGTCCTCTGGCACCAGGTCCAGCAGCTGCAACTCGACAGCCAGAGGATCTTTGCCGCTGGCCAGCCCGGTGCGATTGGCAATGCGGAACACATGGGTATCAACCGCGATGGTCGGCTCGCCAAATGCGACGTTCAGCACCACATTCGCCGTCTTGCGGCCTACGCCCGGAAGCGCCTCCAATGCCTCGCGCGAACGCGGTACCTGGCCGCCATGCCCGGCGATGAGAATATTCGACAGGGCAAAGACGTTTTTGGCCTTGCCGCGAAACAGGCCGATGGTCTTGATGTGTTCTTCAATGGTTTCAACACCAAGCGCGACCATGGCTGCCGGGGTGTCAGCGCGGGCAAACAGCGCGCGCGTCGCTTTGTTGACACCGGCGTCGGTCGCCTGCGCGGACAGGACGACCGCGACCAGCAATGTGAACGGGTTGGTGTATTCGAGATCGCTCTTGGGATTCGGCCGATCGGCGGCCAGCAACCGGAACAGCTCGTTGACGCTTGCGGCCGTCAGGCCTTTCGCCTTTGCAGTCATGGTGTGTTTGCCCTCCCTCGTCGCGTCATGGTCGCACCCCTGTCGCCCGACGAAACGCCAAACTCTCGGCCCCGTCATCAAGATTCGGGTCGTCGCAGTGCGGTCGATCCAGTAAAACGGTACCGAAACAGGAGCGAACCCACATGGAAATTTGCAACGGCGTTGCCGTCACGCAACCGGCCTTGGCGCCACCGCCGCCGTCACGCGCCAAGGGGCCGCTGGCCGACTACGCTCGCATCCGTTCTGCCGTCGAATATCTCACCGAGCATTGGCGCGAGCATCCCGATCTCGATCGGCTCGCAGCCGAGCTGGAGATGAGCCCAAGCCATTGCCAGAAGTTAATCACCGCCTGGTGCGGGCTCAGCCCCAAGGAGTTCGTGCAGGCCATCACTATCGATCATGCCCGTGCGCTGCTGGCGGATTCAGCGAGCGTGCTCGATACCGCCTATGAGGTTGGCCTATCGGGGCCGAGCCGGCTGCACGACCTGTTCGTCGATCACGAGGCCATGACACCGGGCGACTACAAGCGGCGCGGTGCCGGCCTTGAGATCTTTTACGGTTTTCACCCCAGCCCGTTCGGCACCGCCTTGCTGATGGCGACAGACCGCGGCTTGTGCGGTTTGGGATTCTGCGACGGCGAGGATGGCGGGAAGGAAGCCTTGCCCGACATGACTCGCCGCTGGCCCGCCGCGACGTTTACCGAGAGCCCGGAGCGAACCGAGCCGATGCTGGCAACGATCTTTGCACCCGCGAAGTCCGGCGGTAAGCCGCTGAACGTTGTGATGATCGGCACCGATTTCGAGGTCCGGGTCTGGGACGCGCTGGTGAAAATACCGGCCGGCCGCGCCTGCACCTATTCCGACATTGCAAAGCACCTCGGCCAGCCCAAGGCCAGCCGCGCGGTCGGCGCTGCGGTGGGCCGCAACCCGATTTCGTTCGTCGTGCCGTGCCACCGGGTGCTCGGCAAAAGCGGCGATCTCACCGGCTATCATTGGGGTCTCACTCGTAAACGTGCCATCATCGGCTGGGAGAAGGGGCGGATGGCGGGAGCCGGGATCACGTGATTGGTAGCGACACGATCGAGGTTCGCGACGCGCATCGCTTCGAGGAAGGGCGGCTGGCAGCCTATCTGACCGCGCATCTGCCCGGTTTTAGCGGGCCCATGCAGGTGCGCCAGTTCGCCGGCGGGCAGTCGAACCCGACCTATCTGCTCGAGACGCCAGCACGCACTTATGTACTGCGCCGCAAACCGCCGGGCGTGACGCTGCCGTCCGCGCACGCTGTCGATCGCGAATTCCGTGTCATCAGTGCGCTCTCTGGGGCTGGATTCCCGGTGCCTCGGCCGCAGGTTTATTGCGGCGACCTGGCTGTGATCGGTACGCCGTTCTATGTCATGGAGCGGGTGGATGGCCGCGTGCTCTGGGATCCGGCGTTGCAAGACCTGCCGCGAACCGAACGCCGCCGCCATCATGAGGCGATGATCGGTACGCTGGCGCGTCTGCACGCGCTCGACGTCACGGGGCTAGGCCTTGCCGATTTCGGCAAGCCGGGCAATGCGTTTGCGCGCCAAATCGTGCGCTGGGGCAAGCAGTACCAGGCCGATCCTGAGGCGGGCCGTGTCCCCGATATGGACCTGTTGGTGGATTGGCTGCCGCAGCATGTGCCGCCCGGCGACGAGCTTGCGCTGGTGCACGGCGACTACCGTCTGGACAATGTGATGTTCGCCAAGGGTGCACCAGAGGTGGCTGCGGTGATCGACTGGGAACTGTCGACGCTCGGCCATCCGCTCGCCGACCTGACCTATCTGCTGCTGATGTACAAGTTCCCGCAGACGCTGATGAAATCGCTGGTCGGGCTCGATGCGGTGGTGCTTGGCGTGCCGACCGAGGAGGAGGCGGTGGCGCTCTATTGCCAGGCCGCCGGCCGGCCGATGCTCGAGGAACGCGATTTCTACCACGCCTACAATCTGTTCCGCTTCGCCGCCATCTGCCATGGCATCCGCGGACGGATGCTGCGGGGGAATGCGAGTTCGGCGCAGGCCGAGCGCTATTCGCAGCATGTCGAACCGCTGGCGGCGCTGGCGGTG
>JANLQJ010000400.1:0-2848 GCA_031367715.1 Hyphomicrobiaceae bacterium
ATCTTTCTGCTGCTCGCCATCGGCCTGAAGGGCGGTGTCGAACTTGCGCGCTATCGGCTGCTCGACGTCGCGCTGCCCGCCCTCGTGGTCGTGAGCGTGGGTGCCTTGATCCCCCTGGTGGCGTTTCCAGTCCTGCGCCGCATCGGAAAGTTGTCGCGCGCCGATGCGGGATCGATCGCCGCGCACTACGGGTCGGTCAGTGTGGTCACCTTTGCCGTCGGCTCCGCCTACCTTGCCCGTCTGGGACAGGCGACCGAAGGCTACATGACGGTGTTCCTGGTGCTTCTCGAGTTGCCCGCATTGGTCATCGGCACGCTGCTGGCCCGGTTCGGCGAGCGTGGCACTCCAAAGGGCCACGCAGGGGCCCCTGCGTGGCCCTTCGGGCGGGTGCTGCACGAAGTATTCGCCGGCAAGAGCATCGTGCTGTTGCTGGGCGGCCTGGCCATCGGCTGGCTCGCCGGCCCTGACGGCATCGCGCCGCTCGATCGCGTGTTCTTTGATCTGTTCAAGGGGCTGCTCGCGTTTTTCCTGCTGGAGATGGGGCTGGTCGCCGCGAGCCGTATCGGCGACTTGCGCCGCGCGGGCGGTTTCCTGATTGCGTTTGCCACGCTCTTCCCCCTGGCGGCCGGAAGCCTGGGCTTGATCACCGGCCAGCTGCTCGGGTTGTCCGTCGGCGGCATCACGTTGCTGGCCACGCTGTACGCAAGCGCGTCCTACATCGCGGCTCCGGCAGCCATGCGCATTGCGGTGCCGGCAGCGAACCCGGCGCTGTCGATAGGCGCGGCGCTCGGCATCACCTTCCCGTTTAACCTTGTCGTGGGCATTCCGCTGTTCCACCGGCTCGCCCAGGTTCTTCATCAAGCTGGAGGCTGACGCCATGGAGTTGATTGCTCGCAAGCTGGTGACCGTCGTGACCGAGGCCGCGCTCGAGGCCACGCTGGTGAGCGAGATCGAAAGCCTCGGGGCGGACGGCTACACGATCACCGATGCCCGCGGCAAGGGCCGCCGCGGCAAACGCGACGCCACCTGGGCGCCGAACGCCAATATTCGCCTTGAAGTGCTGTGCAGCACCGACACGGCCCTTGCCATCTGCGCGGTACTGAGCGAGCGCTACTCCGACAATTATTCGATGGTGATGTACGTCGGTGACGTCGACGTCTTGCGCCCGGAGAAGTTCTGACGCTGGAACTTCTCGACCCCTCGGCACTTGACGCGCGGACCGTTCTCATCTTGCGACACTTCCAGGTCTAGCCAATCCGGGTCGTCGAGTTCCTCGGGATTGCTCGTGTTGGAACGGCGGGCTAGATCGGTCTGGATCAGGCAGCGGGCGCAGCAACGGTGTCGCCTGCCCCGAGCTCTGTGGCGATATGCTTGACGATCGTGACCGGTAGCGGTGACGAATGCAAAACCGCCTGCGACACCGAGCCGAGCAGCGCGCTGCGCAACGCACCCCAGCCGCGCGCGCCCATGATGATGAGATCACACCCGTAACGCGCTGCGATCTCGAGCAGCGTCTGCGCCGGATCTCCGGAGCCGATCTCGCGCTCGAAGGGGCATTCGGCGGCATTGAACAGCGCTTCGGCGCCTTCCAGCGCGCGCGCGCCGACGGCGCCGCTCACCCGCTCGAATACCTCGGCGTCGGGTGCCAGAATCATTTCGTAAACATACGTGGGTTCCTGCACGGTGGCGAGCACGAAGTTTGCCCGCAAGCCTTCACGCCGCAAGCTCAGTGCGTGACGCACGGCGTCAATTGCCGGTATGGAGCCGTCAACGGCAACCAGGATTTTCATGCGTCAACTCCAAAGCAACCGAAGAATGGATGTACTGCTATTTTTCAAAGCTCGCCGTGACTTTCTATCGAGGCATTTTTTACCACGGCCAGCCAATAGGCCACGGCCAGTGCAAGTACCAGCGCAGCGGTGGCGAACACATAGTCCGAGCTGACCTCCTTGTAGTCCAGCACGATGACCTTTCGGGCGACAGCCATGAAGGCCGTGGCCAGGACGATCTTGATGTGGATGACGTTTGCGCGCAGGTAACTGGTGATGTTGATGAAGATTTCGATCGCAATCAGCACGGCCATGAAGGCGCCGAAGGTGGCCAGAATATCGCTGATGTTGAGTAGATATAAAGGATGGTTGGAGATGCGTACGTACAAGACGTAGACCACATCCGCAACCCCCCACCAGATCACCAATGCCATCAGCAGCGCCAGAATTCGCACGGCAAAACGTATCGACTTCGCCAGCACACTTATCAACGGATCGTCCAATGGCTCGGGGCGTGGGGAACGCGTCGTCTTTTGGTTCATGTGAGCCTCGGGCGCCTGTAGTGCAGCAATTTCAACATGAGCTTCTTGCCTTCATCGAGAAACAGAATGGACGAGGCCACCGCGAGCGCCAGCCCCCAGTCTTGAGCCGACAACGCCGTGGTATGGAAGATGGCTTGGGCCGGTGCCCAGTGCACCACCAGCGCCTGCAGTCCAACGATCGTGCCGAGTGCAGCCCACAATTTACCGTTGCTGAAAAAATGTCGGTTGAAGGTGGATGAGTGTTCGACACGGGCGTTGAATACATTAAAAAACTGGAACAACACGAAGGTGGTGAAGGCCAGTGTCAGCGCGTAGGCGTCGCCGCGTTCCTGGGCGACATAAAACAGGCCAAGGGTGCCGACAGCCATCGTCAGGCCGTACATCAGCAGCCCCTTTAAGCGCGCCAGCGACAGGATGCGCGCGTCGGCGCGGCGCGGGGGCTCGAGCATGATGCCGGGGCGGGCTGGCTCCAGGCCGAGGGTCATTGCGGGTGGGCCGTCCATGATGAGGGCGATCCACAGGATATGGATCGCCGTG
>JANLQJ010000014.1:0-1769 GCA_031367715.1 Hyphomicrobiaceae bacterium
GGTGCTCTTGGGATCGAGCCCATACAGCGGATCGTTCTTTGCGATCTTGTGCGTCTCGACCATGCGGATGTGCCGGTCGGTGAGTTCGAGCGCGAGGCCACGGGCGATGGCGCGGCAGGCGTTCTCGACCGATTGAAACGGCCCGCGCCAGCTGGGCTTGTTGCCCGGAATGTTGGGCAACGTCTCGGCGACGAACCTGCCTGAGCCGCGCCGCTCGATGCTCCAGGCCTTGAGGGCGTAGGTGAACTTCACTTGGCCATGTTGGTAACGCGGTTCGGTGTGGGGCTGCTTGGCCATCGCCGGAGCCTTGCTGGCAATGCCGTTGGTCTTCTGCACGTGCGTCATTGGCTGGAGTGACGAGAGTGGGCGCGTTCCTGTAGCCGCTTGTGCGCGCCGGTGAGAAAGTAGGCCACGGAAGCGGCGGCGTTGTGCTGCTGCGGGCCGCCGCAAAAGGCGGCCAGTGGCTAGCCTTCCCACGAGTGATTCGCACTCGGGGGATGGCGGGGGATGTATGGCTTGGACAACTACGCGGCAGTGCGGCGGTTGGTTTTCGTCGAGGGGCACAGTGAGCGCGAGGCGGCGCGGGTTTTCGGGCTGGCACGCAAGACCATCGGCAAGATGTGCCGGTTCTCCAGCCCGCCTGGCTACCTGCGCAGCAAGCCGGTCGAGCGGCCGACGCTCGGACCATCGGCGCGATCGATGCGATCCTGGCTGCCGACAAGCTGGCGCCGCCCAAGCAGCGCCATACCGCCAAGCGGATTTTCCAGCGCCTGAAGGCCGAGCACGGCTGTGGCGGCGGCTACACGACAGTGAAGAGCTACGTCCACGAACAAAAGCTCAGCGCGCGTGAGACGTTCGTGCCGCTAGCCCATCCGCCCGGACATGCGCAGGTCGATTTCGGCGAGGCCAAGGGCGGTCGAGATCACATCACCGACTTCGGAGTCACTGGCGTCAGCGGCGACAAAATTGACATCCATCTATCCGGTCTCCATGTAACGAACCTGCAGCATCTACTGACCCACACCAGCGAAGTCGGCGGCAACGCCGTCATAGATTTGGGGGCGGCAATAGCTTGACACTTGATCACATCGATATGCATGCCCTCACCGTGAACGACTTCGTCATGTAGGCTATACGGACGCAACACTGTTCAGCAACCAACGTCGGATCGGCACCGGTCTGCCGTTTCGCTTCTGTGCGCCAAGCATGAGTATTGTCCTCAGTCATCAGCGAAGCCCTCGCCTCCAGCGCGACAAGCGAACCCGCTTTCAGCCGAACGACCGCCTGCTCGCTTTCCTGGAGGCGCTCTGAACCACCAGACTATGCCGAATGGAACGGGGCCGCCGTGCACGCGATCGACGACACCAGCGTGACAATGACGCGCCATATTGCAACCGTTCGGCATAGTTCGGCCGGCGGCATAAACGGCAAAACTCAACGACGTGAACCCGCAAGCCTGGTTCGCCGACGCTGACCAAGCTGGCCAACCGCTGGCCCATGGCGAATGCCCCGGGCCTTCTCGAAAATACCCGTCAAGGTGTGAACGGAGCACCGCTTCCGGAGCAGGGCGCTCGCGTCGTCGCGGGTACCGGATTAGGCGGCCGATCTGTCATCAGTCTGCGTGGGTTAAGGCTCTGCGCAAGCAAGGCCCCGCTCCGGCAGATGGAGCGGGGCGAGGGTAGCCCTCGACAGGCTGGCAGAAGTGGAGGCACCGCTAGGGACTTGTCTCAATTCCTCCATGAGCCAGATCCGACCGAGAGATCGGGCGA
>JANLQJ010000021.1:0-36128 GCA_031367715.1 Hyphomicrobiaceae bacterium
GGCTTGCGGCCGCCCTCGTGCGACCGGACTCGACGTTAGAGGGCGGCCGCAAGCCGCCCCTACCAATGACGGTCTGTGCAAAAATCACGAATTGGTTGGCCGCCAGATCGCGCTATAACCGGCCCGAAGATTCAATCCATCTCTCGAAAGATCAAATACCAATGGCAAACGTCGCAGTCATCGGCTCGCAGTGGGGCGACGAGGGCAAGGGCAAGATCGTCGACTGGCTGTCGGAGCGCGCCGACGTCGTGGTGCGCTTCCAGGGCGGGCACAATGCCGGGCACACGCTGGTCATCGACGGCGTGGTGTTCAAGCTGTCCCTGCTACCGTCGGGCATCGTGCGGCCGGGGAAACTGTCGGTGATCGGCAATGGCGTGGTGGTCGATCCGTGGCATTTGAGGGACGAAATTGCCGCGCTGAAGGCCAAGGGCGTGGCCATCACGCGCGACAACCTGCGCGTGGCCGAGAACGCCACGCTGATATTGCCGTTGCACCGCGAATTGGACCGCATGCGCGAGGACGCGGCGGGGGTCGGCAAAATCGGCACTACGGGGCGCGGCATCGGGCCGGCCTATGAGGACAAGGTGGGGCGGCGCGCCATCCGCGTCATGGATCTGGCGACGCTCGGCGAGCTGCCGGCAAAAATCGAGCGGCTGCTGGTGCACCATAACGCGTTGCGAAAAGGTCTCGGCGTGGCGCTGATCGATGCCGGGACGCTGCTGAAAGACCTGACGGACATTCGCGAAACTATCCTGCCCTACATGGACTCGGTATGGCTGCTGCTCGATGCGCAGCGCAAGGCCGGAAAGCGCATCCTGTTCGAAGGCGCGCAAGGGGCGCTGCTGGATATCGACCACGGCACCTATCCCTTTGTTACGTCATCCAACGTGGTCGCGGGACAGGCGGCGACCGGCTCCGGCATGGGGCCGGGCGCCATCGGTTATGTGCTCGGCATCACCAAGGCTTATACGACGCGGGTCGGCTCCGGCCCGTTCCCGAGCGAACTGACGGACGCCGTCGGCGAGCGGCTCGGCGAACGTGGCAAAGAGTTCGGCACCGTGACGGGCCGCAAACGCCGCTGCGGCTGGTTCGACGCCTGCCTGGTGCGCCAGACCATCAAGACCTCCGGCATCAAAGGCATCGCGCTGACCAAGCTCGACGTGCTGGACGGGTTTTCCGAGCTGAAAATCTGTACCGGCTACCGGCTCGACGGCAAGACGCTCGATCATCTGCCGGCCGGCCAGCACGAGCAGGCGCAGGTGGTGCCGATCTACGAAACCATGCCTGGCTGGCCGGAGTCGACCCAAGGCGCCCGCTCCTGGGCGCAACTGCCGGCGCCTTGCGTGAAATACGTCAAGCGTATCGAGGAGTTGATCGAGGCGCCGGTGGCGATGCTCTCAACCAGCCCCGAACGCGCCGACACCATCCTGGTCACCGATCCATTTGCGGATTGACGTGATCTTTGCACGGACGACATCGGTAGCCATGGCCGCCGGTTCCAAAATCACACGCCTCCAGCCCAAATCCACATACCCGCCCCGCCAAAGCGCCCTTGCGCCCGTGGGGCCGCCCCGGCTAAAGTCCGCCGTGATCACAAAAACACTGGGATGGAAACCATGCGATTTGCAAGCCCGGCGACGGTCGAGGAAGCTGTCAAGCTTCTCGGCGCAGAGCCCGGAATGGCCAAGGTGCTGGCTGGCGGCAGCGATCTGATCGTGCAGATGAAGTCGGGCCGGCTTGACCCGACGTTGATTATCGACCTTAAGCGCATCAAGGCGATGACGGCGATCACGGCGGAAGCGGGCGGCTTTCGCGTCGGCGCCTGCGTGCCGTGCATCGCACTGGAAGAACACAAAGCGTTCAAGGCCATGTGGCCCGGTCTGGTCGAGGCGGCGAGGCTGATCGGCTCGACGCAGGTGCAGGGCCGCGCCACCGTGGCCGGCAATCTGTGCAACGCCTCGCCGGCCGCCGACAGTGTGCCCGCGCTGGTGGCCGCCAACGCCAAGGTGCGTGTGGTTGGACCCAAAGGCAGACGCGAAGTCGATGTGATCGACATTCCACTGTCGCCCGGCAAGACCTCGTTGGCTAAAGACGAATTGGTGGAATCGATTCACCTCCTGGCCAAACCTGCGCACTCGGCCGATGCCTATCTGCGGTTCATCCCGCGCACGGAAATGGATATCGCCGTGGTCAGCGCCGGGGTGTTCCTGACGCTGGATGCTGCGGGCACCATCACGCATGCTCGCGTGGCGTTGGGCGCCGTCGCACCGACCGTGCTGCTGGTGGACACCTGCGCCAAGGCGATCGTCGGTTCCAAGCTCGACGCCAAGGCTCTGGCCGCTCTGGCCGCTGCCGCGTCGGCCGCCTGCAAGCCGATCGACGACAAGCGCGGCACCAAGGAATACCGCACGCAGGTGGCCGGTGTGCTGGCCCGCCGCGCTGCCGAAATCGCCTACGCCCGTGCCTCCGGTGCGAAGTTGGGAGTTCATTAATGTCACAGATTCACGTCACAACCACCGTCAATGGCGACCCCACGCAGTTCCTCTGCGATGCCGATGAGACCTTGCTGGACGCGCTGCGCGACCGCCTCAACCTGACCGGCACCAAGGAAGGTTGCGGCTCGGGCGATTGCGGGGCCTGCTCGGTCACCGTCGATGGCCGGCTGGTCTGCTCCTGCCTGACCTTCGCGGCGGAAGCCGAGGGCCGCGACATCGGTACCATCGAGGGCATGTCCAAGGGCGACCAGCTGCATCCGCTGCAGCAGAAGTTCCTCGACCATGCCGCACTGCAATGCGGTATCTGCACGCCGGGCTTCCTGGTCGCCAGCGAGGCCCTGCTCAAGCACAATCCGAGCCCGACCGAAACCGAGATCCGCTATTGGCTGGCCGGCAATCTTTGCCGCTGCACGGGCTATGACAAAATCGTCAAGGCCGTGGTCGAGGCCGCCGCCGACATGAAGAGGAGCGCATAATGGCCCAGGACGCAAAGTTCCAAGGCAAAGCCCGCAAATTCGATAGCATCGGCACGCGTCCGCCCCGTCCCGACGGCATCGAGAAGGTGACCGGCCGCGCCCGCTACGGTGCCGATATGAGCATGCCCGGCCAGCTGATCGGAAAGGTGCTGCGTTCACCGCACGCCCACGCACTGATCAAGAGCATCGACGTTTCGGCGGCCGAGAAGTTGCCAGGCGTCAAGGCAGTCATCACGGCCAAGGATCTTCCCGATCTTTCAGGAGGCGATCAGGGCCAGCTGGACACGCTGGTCAATACCATGGCACGCGAGCGGGCGCTTTATGATGGCCACGCTGTAGCCGCTGTGGCAGCGACCAGCGCTTCGGTCGCCATCGCAGCGCTGAAGTTGATCAAGGTCGTCTATGAAGTCTTGCCCCACGTCACCGATGTTGACGAGGCGATGAAGCCTGACGCCCCGTTGGTCAATGGCGGCGTCATCACCAATGGCATCGAGCCCAAGCCGACCAAGAAGTCGAATGTGCTGGGCCGCCACCAGTTTGGTCATGGCGATGTCGAAAAAGGCTTCAAGGACGCCGATATCGTCATCGAGCGCAGCTTCAAGACCGAGGCGACGCATCAGGGCTATATCGAACCACACGCCTGCGTCGCCAACCTCACTGCCGATGGCTTCGGCGATATGTGGGTGTGCACGCAAGGTCACTATAATGTGCGCGCCATATGTTCCTCGCTGCTGGGGCTGGAAGTCTCCAAGCTGCGCGTGACGGCCTCCGAGATCGGTGGCGGCTTCGGCGGCAAGACCATGATGTTCATCGAGCCGTTGGCGCTGGCGCTGTCGCGCAAATCCAACAAGCCGGTCAAGGTCGTGATGAGCCGCGAGGAGGTGTTCCGCGCCACCGGCCCGACCGCGTCGTCCAGCATCTGGCTGAAAATGGGCGCCAAGAAGGACGGCCGCATCACGGCGGCGCAGTCCATCATCAAGTTCCAAGGTGGCCCGTTCGGCGGCTCCCTGGTCGACTTGGGCGCCATGGCTTGCTTTGCCTGCTACGACCTGCCGAACGTGAAAACCGAAGGCTACGACGTGTTCTGCAACCGGCCGCGGGCGGCGCCGTACCGGGCGCCTTCGGCGCCAATGGTTACGTTCGCCACCGAGAGCGTGGTGCAGGAAATTGCCGACAAGCTCGGGATTGACGCCGTTGAGATGCGCTTGAAGAATGCCGCCAAGGAAGGCACCAAGTCCTCCTACGGCCCGACCTATGGGCCGATCGGCCTGAAGGCCACGCTCGAAGCTATCCGCGACACGCCGCATTGGAAGTCGCCGGTTGCGCCAGGAAAACATCGCGGACGCGGCATCGCCTGCGGCTTCTGGTTCAACTTCGGCGGCAACACCAGCGTGTCGCTTGCGATCAACGCCGATGGCACGGTGGCGCTCGCCTACGGCAATCCGGACATCGGCGGCACGCGCGCCTCGATGAGCCTGATGGCCGCCGAGGAACTCGGCATTCCCTACGACAAGATCCGCTGCATCGTCGCCGATACCGCCTCGCTCGGCTTTAACGACGTCACCGACGGCAGCCGCGTGACCTTTGCCGCCGGCCTCTCCACTATCGAGGCGGCGCGCAACGCCATCAAGACCATGTGCTCGCGTGCCGCCAAGACCTGGGGCATCTCGGAGGATGCGGTGGTCTGGGAGAAAGGCCATGCCAAGCCCGCCGGCAGCAATGCCGGCAAGTTCGAGCCGCTCTCTCTGAAGGAGATCGCGGCTACCGCGCAAAACACCGGCGGACCGATCGCCGGCCACTTCGAGACTTTCGCCGACAGCGCTGGCGTCAGCTTCGGCACGCATATCGCCGACGTTGAGGTCGACGTCGAAACCGGCAAGGTCACGGTACTGCGCTACACTGTGCTGCAGGATGCCGGCAAGGCCATCCACCCCTCGTTCGTCGAGGGCCAGTACCAGGGCGGCGCCGCGCAAGGCATCGGCTGGGCGCTCAACGAGGAGTACATCTACGGCAAGGATGGGCGGCTGCAGAACGCCGGGTTCCTGGATTATCGCATCCCGGTCGCGTCCGACCTGCCGATGATCGAGACCGTGATCCTGGAGATCCCGAATCCCGGGCATCCCTATGGCGTGCGGGGCGTCGGCGAGACGCCGATCGTGCCGCCGCTGGGCGCCATGGCCAACGCGATTGCCGCGGCCACGGGATTGCGGCTAGGTGACATACCGATGTCACCGCCCAAGGTGTTGAAGGCGTTGGGTGAACAGAAGAGTGCCTGACGATAGGGTCATTCCCGCGTCCGACCCTTGCCGCCGTGGGGACAGGGTCGGGCGCGGCCAAGCCTGCTGGCTCGCGTCGGTGTTGGGACGAACAGACACCATGGAGTAGGGGCGACCTGCGGGCGCCCTGATACGACACGGCAAGGTTGCAGAGGGCGGCTGCAAACAGCCCCCACGGGACCAGCTCCGATCCAAGCCATGCTGAAGTCCCGATGACAAAGATTGGTGAATTCTTTTGCAAGTTGGCATTACTGGCGCAACGATTTCTCCAGATAGCGCACCACTTTGCTGGACCCGAGCTGGCCGCGGCCAACCTCGACAAAACCGAGCGCTTCGTGAAACGCCTCCGACGCCGGGTTCGGCGGCTGGCTGTTGACTTCGGCGGCGATGGTATGGTGTCCGGCGGCGCGGGCCGTGGCAAACAATTCCGCATACAGCGCACCAGCGATCCCGCCGCCGCGCGCGGCCTTGGCCACGATGATCCGGTCGATGTATACAAAGCGCGGACAACGATCGCGGAACCAGCGGAAGTTCACGCTGTCATAGTCCGCTGACTGATCGAAAGTGGTCAGCAGCGCCTGCCGGGTATCGATCGTGCGTGCAAAGAACGCCATCTCGACCATGCGCGCAAGCTTGTCCCGATCAAGCAGCGAGGTTTCGACGGCATGCGCATTGTTGAGGGCGAGCAGGTCGTCGAGGTCGGCGTCGTCGATAAGGCGGAACATCTCACCCCCGCATCCGCTTGCCTTCAGGGTCGAACGGTGCGTCGGTCAGGATGGTCGCCTTGCGGTTCTCGCCAATGATCTCGATCCCGAAGGCGCCCTTGCCAAGTTCGCCCGCCAACTCCTTGGGCACATAGCCTTGCGCCAATGACATTTTCACATAATGCGCGTAGCCGCCGGATGTCACCCAGCCAACCACCTTGCCCTTATGCCAGATCGGCTCGTCGCCCAGCACGTCGGCGGTGTTCGCATCCACCTCGAAGGTCACGCGCCTGAGTTTGCCGCCGCTGGCCTTCTCCGCCGCGGCAGCCTCGCGGCCGATGAAGTCGTTCTTGGTCAGGTCCACGAAGCGGTCCAGGCCGGCTTCGAAGGCGCCGTAGATCGGGCGCAGTTCGCGATACCAGGTGGGAAAATTCTTCTCCAACCGCAGCGACAGCAGCGCCCGCATGCCGAACAGCGTGATGCCGGATGGCTTGCCCGCCGTCATGATTTCCTGGAACAGCCGGCGCTGGTATTCCGGCGCCACCCAGATCTCGTAGCCGAGATCGCCCGTGTAGGTCACGCGGTTGATCATGGCGGGGACGTTCCCGATATCCATCGAGCGATGGTCCATGAACTTGAAGGCGGTGTTCGACACATCCTCGTCGGTGAGACGGGCCAGCACCTCGCGCGACTTTGGCCCGGCGATGGAGAGACCGACCAGGTTCATGTCGTAGCGGCGGATACTTACTGTGGGGTCAGACCCCATTTCTTGAGGGGTCTGACCCCACACAGCTGGCTCGGGGCTTATGGGGTCAGACCCCTTAGAAAGTGGGGTCTGACCCCTAAGCTGCTGCTCGAACCAGCGCATGTGATACTTCTGCGCCTGGCTCGATCCCCACATCAGGAAGCGATCATTGGCAGCCTTGGCGATCGTGAAATCGCCGATCAGCTTGCCGTTCCGGTTCAGCATCGGCGTCAGGATGAGACGGCCGGTCTTGGGCATCTTGTTGGTCATAAGGCGGGATAAGAACGCCTCGGCACCCGGCCCCGTGAATTCGTATTTGGCGAAGTTGGCGATCTCGGTGAGGCCCACGCCTTCGCGCACGCCACGGCATTCGTTGCCGACGTGGCTAAAATCATTGGAGCGGTGGAACGAGACAATGTCCTTCGGCTCCGTCCCCTTGGGCGCGAACCACAGCGGCACCTCCAGCCCCCACGAATCGCCCATCACGGCGCCTTGCGCGCGCATCGTATCGTAGAGCGCCGTGGTCTGTTGTGGCCGCGCGGCCGGCAGTTCCTCGTTCGGAAAGCGGATCGAGAACCGCCGCGAATAGTTCTCGCGCACTTTTTCGTTTGTATACGAACGGGTAGCCCACTCGCCGAAGCGCGCCACGTCCATGCCCCAGACATCGAAGCCGGGATCGCCGTTGACCATCCATTGCGAGAGGGCGAGGCCGACACCGCCGCCTTGGCTGAATCCCGCCATGACAGCGCAGGCGACCCAGAAATTCCTGAGCCCCTGCACCGGCCCCACCAATGGGTTGCCGTCCGGCGAGAACGTGAACGGACCATTGATCACGCGCTTGATGCCGGCCTTGGCCATCGACGGGAAATGCTTGTACGCGATCTCCAGCGATGGCGCGATGCGGTCGAGATCGTCGGGCAGCAGCTGCTGGCCGAAATCCCACGGCGTGGTCTTGGGCTGCCATGGCCGGCAGTCCTTCTCATAGGTGCCCAGCACCATGCCATTGCGCTCCTGGCGCATGTACACCTCGGACTTGAAGTCGAGCGCGTGGCTGACCTCCTTGCCGTGCTCTTTGTTGTAAGCGATGACCTCCGGGATATCCTCGGTCACCATGTACATGTGCTCCATGGCCAGCACCGGCAGCTCGATGCCGACCATGCGCCCAACCTCGCGCGCCCACAGCCCGCCGCAGTTCACGACATGCTCGGCAACGATTGTCCCGCTCTCGGTGATGACGTTCCACGAGCTGTCCGGGCGCGGTTTCAATTCCACCACGCGGTTGTTGAGATAGATCTCCGCGCCGCCAATCCTGGCCGATTTGGCATAGGCCTCGGTGGTGCCTTCCGGATCGAGATTGCCATCGACCTTGTCGTAGAGCGCGCCAACGAAATACTTCTCTTCCATCAGCGGAAACAGCTTCTTGGCCTCGGAGGGCGTCAAGAGTTCGGTCTCAAGGTTGAGATAGCGGGCGCGGGCATGCGCCATCTTGAGGAAATCCATGCGGTCGTTGGTGTCGGCGAGAATGATGCCGCCCGAACGATGCAGGCCGCAGGACTGGCCGGAGATCTTCTCCAGTTCGTTGTAGAGCCCGATCGTATAGCCCTGCAGCTTGGCGACGTTCGGGTCGCCGTTGAGGGTATGGAAGCCGCCGGCCGCATGCCAGGTGGAGCCCGCCGCGAGGCGCGCGCGCTCGATCAGCACCACGTCCTTCCAGCCGGCTTTGGTGAGATGATACAGGACGGAGCAGCCGACGACGCCGCCGCCGATGACCGCGACCTTGGTGTGGGATTTCATGGGGGTTTCCTCTGCCGTGCGCGCTTGCTTGCGTCTCGTGATGTGCTGGCAATGTCCTATCGCGGCGCCGGGCGATTGGGAAGGTGGCAAGGGGCAGGCAATTGGAGTGTATGCCGAGGAAATCCATTGACAACCGCAAGGTGGGAACTTGATATCACAGACCGTGATTTCAAGTTCTGGCCTTGCGGCGTGCATCGGGGGATGACCATGGGCAACTCGATCGTGATCCGCGGCGACGAGGCGGTGCCGGCAGGCGGCGAGGGCAAACCCGACATCATCGAAAGCCGGGGCGAACGTGTCGTGCTCGATGCCGATCTTGCGTCTCTTTTCGGTGTCGAAACCCGCGTCCTCAATCAGGCCTTCAAGCGCAATCAACAGCGCTTTCCGGGCAACTGGGCTTGGCAACTCACCGAGCCCGAATTCGAAAACTTGAAATCACAAATTGTGATGTCAAGTGGCGTACACGGCGGCCGGCGCACGCCCCCATGGGCGTTCAGCGAGCATGGCGTGATCATGGTGGCGACCATTCTGAATTCGGAACGGGCCATCCTGGCCAGCCAGCGCGTCATCGAGGCCTTCGTCGATGTGCGGCGCGGCGCGCAGCCGACAGGCAAAGAACTCGCCAAGGCCGGCAAGTCGACCAAGATGGGCAAGCTGCGCGCCGACCTCATGCCGCAACTGCGCGAGCACTTGCAGGCTTTGATGAGTTTCGAGATCAACGCCAAGGATGGCAAGACGGTCCGCCAGGAGACCGATGAGTTCATCAGCAAGGGGATCAACCACCTCAAGTCGCGTCTGGATCGATCGGGATTGGAAAATGAGGAAATCGAAGCCCGCGTTCTCAAGGCACTCGCCGATGCCGAAGAGAGTCGGGCGCGGGCGGCTACGGAGCGACAGATGACGGAAAAACAACGGCTGAAAAACCAGGCCAACCAGCTGCGCCTCCTGATCCGGGCCGAGCAGGCGATGAACGAAGGCGAAGTGTCGGACTTCCTGGCGCTGCTCGACGAACTGGGCGGCGCCTGAAGCCTATTGCCCCACCCCCGGCAGCCCCAACGCCTCGGCAAACAGCGGATCGACCTTGCGGCTGTCGTCATCGACCGTGATGCCGAACGAGCCGCCATACGACCACACCGCCCAGGCGATGCCGCGATTGTCGGCCTCGACTCGGATGTCGTGCATGAAGCGGGCGCGCTGCTCGCGGATCGTCACCGTACCGGGACTGTCGTCGCGGATCATGCCGAATTCGCCGAGAAACAGGCGGTTCATGGGAATATGCATCTGCTCGGCCCAGGCCGTGACCTTTTCGAAGGGCTCGCGCAGCATCGCGGCGGCGTTGCCCGGAGTGCAGTACTCCTCCAACATGTCGCGCGCCTGTTTGCTGTAGTCGGCGAGCTTGGCCACATCCGTGACGGTCTCGGCCATCCGGGCATCGGCACGCGAGAGGATCGTTGCCTGCATGTCCTTGCTCTCGCAGACCGGCGGATAGACAATGCCCGAGATGGCGTTCATCGGCGGATCGGACCAGCTTGCGCCCTGATGCGAGGCCAAAAACGGATTATAGGTATGAAAGCTCCAAAGTACATTGGCATCGGCCAGCATGTCGGGTGTGAGGGCGCCGGGACCCAGCCGGACCAGCCCTTCGCTGCCGCCCCAGCAGGCGCCTGACAGGAGCAGCGTGAGTTTTGGCGCGGGGGCCCGGGCGGCCTGGTAGAGTTGCCGCAGCATTCCCGGCCATTTCGGCTCGGCACCGTCCGCCGGTTTGTCGCATTCGAAGGTCGGCTCGTTCATCACTTCGAAGGCGACGGCTGCCGGATCCGTGCTGCTGAGGGCCTTGGCGATGTTCCGCACAAGATTGACATAGGACTTGAACAGTTCCGGGTCGGTCAGGATCTCCCCAGTGCCGATTTTGCGATAGGACCGCGAGGGTATGACGTGCAGGTCGACGATCACCTTCAGGCCGGTCTGTCGGATCTCGGCCACGGTCTCCAGCGTCTGCTGCAGCAGGTGACCGGACTTGGCATCGCTGGGGCCGGACAGAAAGGCGAACGGATCGATGGTCAAACGGACGAAATCGAAACCGGCATTGCGAAGCAGGCGGATCTTGTCGTTGCCGATGCCGCGGCGCCATTCGGGAAACACATCGAGAAACCCGGGCTCGGCCAGGCGTGCATCGTCGGGCCAGGTCGACCACAAGTCGAGGCTGACGCCACGATGCAGTTCGATGGCCTGGGCGTTGCCTGCCGATACCATCATCATGAGGGCGAAGAGCAGGGCGCCAAGACATGTCGGCATGTTTCGTCCTCTTGCGGGTTTGGGAGCCGGCTGCCGGCTCAGCCGCGATAGGCGGCCGCGCGCTGCTCGATCTTGTCAACCAATGCCTTCACTCCGGCCGCGTCGATGATGGGTTTGGCCGGGCCATTCAGACTTGGCCAGGCCGTTTGCAGCGTGGCGACGGCGAGCGCGATATCGCGGATAGGCGGCGGGTCTCGCTTGGACAGGTTCAACCGGATGCGGGCGAAGATTTCAGCCGCCTTGCGCGCGAAACCCGCCGAGTCCTGATATTCCTCGAGCTTGTCGAGCGTACCTTGCTGATAGGCCGCTTGGTATTCCTCGGCCGCGTGCCGCAACAGTCCGACCACGGCCGCCAGCATCAGCTTGGGCGATGCCGTGATCGAGGCCTCGGCCAGATCGATGGTCGAGAGCACTGCGCCGAGCGGCTTCTTGAGGTCGCCGCCGGCCTCGTCAGCTTTTTCCAGTACCCGCAGCTTGTCGCCAAGATCAGGAATGTCGCGGGCGGCCAGTTCGGGCGCGATGGCGGAATAAAGCTCCTTCAGCGGGTGATGAAAGTGGACTGAGGCGTTCTTCTTGTCGCCAGCGTCGGTCAATTCGCTAGCCATGTGCAAGTGCCCGCGTATCAAGCCGAGCTGCGTCAGCAGAGCTTGGTCGTTGGTGCTGTCGGCATGGCTCGGGGCCACGGAACTCAAGACGAGCAGAAGGGTCGCGAGCCCCAATCCGGCCAGTCGTTTTGCTCCACTGACGGTTTTCATTGGTACTCCGTGACGCCATCTGTTGCAGCGCAAGTCAATCTGCGTGCGCGAGTGGCGGAAGTACGGCGATGCGTCAAGGGATAGCGGAGACGATGATTGGTCGCGGCAGGTTAGAAAAGTAGCCGGACGTTCATCGCAGGCCTGGGAGGATGACGAACGTCCGGCTGTTGCAAGGGCGGCATAGCCCTCACCGACTCTTGAAGGCCATCAGCCCTTGAAGCTGGCAGCCTTGGCCGCGATCTTGTCGACCAGCGCCTTGACGCCAGCGGCATCGATCACGGGCTTGGCCGGACCGTTGAGGGCCGGCCAGGCCTTCAGAAGCTCATCCAGTCCCTTGGCAATCTCTTCGGTCCCCGCGGCGTCCTTCTCGGCAAGCTTGGCCTTGACCTTGTCGAAGATCTCGTCGGCAACCATCGTGAAACCCATGGAGTCCTGATACTCCTCGAGCAAATCCAGGGCGTCCTTGGGATAAGCCTTGGCGTATTCTTCGGCAGCGGCCTGAATCATACCGACATTGCTGGCCAGCACCATGGCGGGCGATGGGGCGATCGTGGTTTCGACCTTATCGATCGAGACAATTGCGGCATCGAATGCCTTATTGACGTCGCCGCCACTCTCGTCGGCCTTTTCAAGCGCCTTCAGCAGGTCGCCCAGATTGGCGCCGCCCTTGGCCTTGACGTCAGCTTCGATGGCGCCGAACAGCTCCTTCATCGGATGATGGTAATGCAGCGATGCCTGCTTGGTATCGCCAGCAGCGGTCAGCTTGTGGCCGATGGTCAGATGACCTTCCATCAGTCCGAGCTGGGTCAGTAGGCTCACATCGTCGGCACGCGCCGCAGCGCCGCCAACCAGAGTCGAGAGAGAAACGACCGCACAAATACCGGCAAAGCGGCCGGCCCTCAGCTTGGTACGCATAGCATTCTCCAGGGTAATACTTGATCCAGGTTTGTGTCCGGGCAACCGCCTGCAGTCGGCTGCCTGGACACCCGCACCATGAAGGAAGCAAGCTGACGGTTAACTGACATGGTTAGTCAGGATGGTCAGGACTATGCAGATGCCTTCGAGTCCACGAGAAACCGCAGTTGCGTGCGCGCATCGGGCGCAAAACAGCTCTGCCTACTGCCGAACCAGCGAAGCCGGTTGCGCTGTACGACATCGTAGATGGGATCGCCAATCAGCGCGGGGACCATGCGCCCCGCGTGCCCCAACCAGCACCAGGGAGCGGGCAGGCTGCGCGCGGCGGCCAGCACGCCACGCCACTTCACATGCGCGATGCCATTACTCAGCACCATGAAAGTATCGAAGAGATCCGCATCGAGATGATAATGCCGGTAGAGCGCGTGCGGCAGCGGCGACTGGATGACCGCAAAGCGGCTGCCGCCATGGGGATCGCGCGCCAGCATCCACTGCACGCCGGAGGCGCACAGCACGCAGTGGCCATCGAAGATCAGCAGCGGCTCGCTGTCGTCAAAGGCGGGGACGGACGTGTCCGCGCGATAGGAATAGGGAGCGTAAGTCATGATTGCCCTTGGCGATCAGCCGCCGCAGCAACGGCAATGCTGGTCGCAGTAAAAAATCTGCCGACACTCTGGTTCCGTCCATCACTGGTTAATGCGTGTCGGTTATGCTGCAAAGCGTGACAATGGCGTTCCCGGAGTTGGGAAAATGTATCTGCGATCGTGCATGTTGGCGATGCTCATGGTGGTCCTGGCGGGCTCCGCTGCTGCCATGCCCTACCGCGAAATGTTCCCGGACGACGCTTCGTTCTGGTGGTATCCCAAACAGAAGGCGTTCAGCGAGAGCCTGGATTACCGGCAGGGCGTTGTTGAGCTACCTGATGGCCGCGGCAGCATCAGCGTCGGCGATGACAGGTATTTCCTTGGTGCCGATGATGCCAGGCGCCTGCTGACAATTTGGCATGCCTCGCGCGAGGACATCGACCAGGCGCTTGGGCTGCTGGTGCCGGCGAACACCAGGCCGCTGGCGCGCTATGGGCTGGCCGAGGCGCTGGTTCCTGACGACGGTGGCTATGGCGTCCGCTATCAAACCGTCTCGGACGGGCGCACGCTCCAAGGCCGCTTCGGCTACCGTTCGGCCTATGGACACGATGACGTGGTCGACCTGGTGCTGTGGATGTTTGCGCTCAGTGCTGGTTTGCTGAGCCTCAAACTCTGGCGTTCCATCGTGCGCGAGGCGCGTCGGCCGTCGGTGCCGCGGGTCGACAACGATGGACGCTACATCCATTCAGACTCAATGGCCTGACCTCAGGCTACCACCAACGGCACAATTTTGCGCCGCCGCCGCTGGTCCAGCAGTACCATGGCGAGCCCGCCCCCGACCACCAGCGCCATGCCGGCCAGCGACATTGCGTTCGGATAGTCGCGGAACACCAGCACGCCCGACAGCACTGCCCAGAGCGTCGCGACATAGAGGAATGGCGCCACCACGCTGGCCGGCGCCAAGCGGAAGGCCAGGAACAGGAACAGCTGGCCGAACATCAGGAACAGGCCGGAGATCGCAATCAGCAGCAGATGCTGGCTGGTCGGTGTCACCCAGTGTTCGAGCAGCGCTGAGCCGACAGTCGCGCACAGCATGACCACGACCAGAGTCGCCAGCACCGTGATCATGGCCGGAATATTGCCCGGCACCTTGCGCGCCAAGAGATCGCGCCCGGCCGCCAGGATCGCCGCGGGAAAACCGACCGCCGCCAGCACACTGGTCGCCGCCGAGCCGGGCTGGGCCACCATCACCGCGCCGATAAAGCCCACGCCGATCAGGGCCGCGCGCAGCAAACCGATCCGCTCGCGCAGCAGCAGGGCGGCCACCACAACCACCAACAGCGGCGAGGTCTGCATGATGGCCGTGATATCGCCGATCGGCACTTTGGCGAGCGCAATCACAAAGCACATCACCGCCAGCGCCTCGCTGAGCGCGCGCAACAGCACCCAGCCGTTCTTCGCGCGCGGGATCTGGCTGGCCAGCCCCATCGCGAACAGCGTCGGCACACACCAGCAGGTGGCGAACAGCCCGCGCAGGATCAGCACCTGCAACGGCGGGATCTCGGCCATGGCAACCTTCATCAGGCTGTCAGTGGTCACGAACGCGGCGGTCGCCAGCACCATGCAGCCGATGCCGCGCAGGTTTGATTGGGTGGTCATGTCGATGGGGTTAGGGCGGCCCATCTGCCCGGTCAAGCCGGGTGCGGCGGCATCACGCTAGCGGCGGCTGGCGTTGTCCGTCAGGGACGCGGCTGCGATCGGCAGCCCGGCCAGCGTCGCCTCAATATGACGGCCGATGCTGATCTGCGGCTCGGACGGCTTGATGCCTTCCTTCTTCTCCCACTCCGCGACCAGCCGGCGGGCTATTTCGAAGGCGGCGGTGAATGTGGTCGTCTCGCGCAGCGCATGATTGAAGAAGGCATCGCCGAAATAGGTCCAGTCGCGCTCATCGGCGCAACCGAACGAGGTGCGGTCCGGACGCGCCGCCGTGATCAGCAGCGTGTCGTCGTTGGCAAGGTCCTTGATGAAGCTGCCCGAGTAACAGGCCGAGATGACCAGCACGCGGTTCTTGATGCCGGATCGATCCAGCATCGTGCGCAGTTGCTTGGGCGTCAGATCGCGGAACGGCATATCCCCCATGGTCACGCTGAAAATTCCGGGCCCGCCATGCGAGGTCAGGAACAGGAACAGGACGTCCTCGTCCTTATTCATGATCTTGCCGACGCGGCTCAAGGCGACGTCAAGATTGTGCGGACCGGCCAACGGCGTGTAGTCGATGGTATCGGAGCTGTTGATCAGTTCGAGCGAGCGGCCAAAGGTATCGAAACGCCTGGCAAACAGCGTGTCGACAGCTTCGACCTCGCGCTGAAACACGTGCTGCCAGCCATAGCCGGCAAAGCCAATCAGATAGAGGTCGCGGTGCCGCGGGCGTTCGGGCTCGAGCAGCACGAGGCGGCGCTCCAGAAGTTCGGGCTGCTGGCCGAGCACTGCCTCGGCCGAATAGCTGATATCACCCACATCGTCGTCTTGCGGCGGCGCGGCTGGGGCCAGCCAGCCGATATCGATTGCGAGCCCAGTGGCCGCTGCCACGGCGTAGCGAAAATAGCTGCGATCGTCGGCAAAGCCTGAACCGCCGGCCAGCAGTGAGCCGGTTGGCAGCAGCAGGCTGGCGACCGTGAGCGTGGCCAGCACGGCGGTGGTCAGCACGCGCGCGCGTCGGCCTAGGATAAGCGGCAGACCTTGCCACACGCCAACATAGAGCAGGGTCATGGCAACGCCATAGGCGGTCCAATAGCCATAGTAGGGCAGCCACGGATCGATCATGCCGGAAAGCGGGACAGCCAGATGATAGATGCCGAAGATGATCAGCGCCTGCAGGGCCCAGGTCCACAGCGAGACACTGGCGACCATGGCGATGACCGGGCCGATGGCGTTTCGATCGGTTGAGGCAATCAGGAGGGCAAGCAGGAAACTCTCGATTGCCCAATTGCCGACATCGATCAGCAGCACATGCAGGCGGAAATCACCGATGCGGTAGCCATAGGCCAACTCGATCGCCATGTCGGCGGCCATGGAGAGCGCCACCAGCAAGCCGATGCTGACCGGCCCGACCTGGAAGCGCTTGGTCGACACCGGCAGAATGAGAATGAGTTTCAACCCGGCCAGGATCAATCGAAGAACGGACATGGTCGCGGTGTCTCCTCAAGCGTAGTCTTGCGGCATCGCGAAATAACCATGCGAAGGTCGGGCCAAGGCGGGCGCCGGGCCCTGCCGCGATCGTTGCGCAGTGTCAACGCTCTGCTAACGTGACGGCGATTCCGGGGCAGACCGCTCCCGACCATTGCGCCCGAGACCCCACGCATGACCGCTGTGCTGCAGCTAACCATACCCAAGCCCGAGCAGACCAGTCTCGAAGCTGAACTCACGGCCCTGCATGCCCGGCTCGGTGGGACTTCGCCTGACCTTAAGGCCGCTGTCCTCATCTGCCTGAAATCCGTGCTCGACGATGGCCGCAGGGCGGCGCAGCTGCAACTCGATGCCGACAACAATGGCCGGCGCTGCGCAGCCGCGCTGTCGGCGTTGCATGATCACCTGATCGGCGCGCTGTTCCGGCTGGCGGCCGGCAAAGTCTATCATGCCGGTGCGCCATCGGAGGCCCAGCACATGGCCGTCATCGCCACCGGCGGCTATGGCCGCGGGTTGCTGGCACCGAAATCAGACGTCGATCTCTTGTTCCTGCTGCCCTACAAGCAAACGCCATGGGGCGAGAGTGTCGTCGAATTCATGCTCTATATCCTGTGGGATCTCGGGCTGAAGGTCGGCCACGCCACCCGCTCGGTCGACCAGTGCCTTGCGCTCGGGCGCACCGACATGACCATCCGCACCTCGCTGCTGGATAGCCGGTTGATCGCGGGGAGTGCGGCGTTGGCGGACGATCTCACCCGCCGCTTTCGTGCCGAGATGGGGCCGGGCACGGCCCGCGCCTTTGTCGATGCCAAGCTCGCCGAGCGCGACGAACGCCACCGCCGTACCGGTGAGTCGCGCTACCGGGTCGAGCCCAACGTCAAGGACGGCAAGGGCGGCCTGCGCGATCTGCATACGCTGCATTGGCTGGTGAAATATGTCTATGGCCGCGATGTCGGCGTGGCAGGCGATGCCGGCCTGTTCACAACCTCCGAATACCGAAGTTTTCGACAGTGTGAAGATTTTCTCTGGACGGTGCGTTGTCATCTGCATTTCCTCACCAACCGGCCCGAGGAGCGGCTGACCTTTGAGGTGCAGCCGCCGATCGCCGAAAAGCTCGGCTACCAAAAGCGCGGTGGGCTCAGGGCCGTCGAGCGATTCATGAAGCGGTATTTCATGGTGGCGCGCGAAGTCGGCGAGCTGACGCTGGCGGCCAGCGCTGCGCTCGAGATGAAGCAGGTGAAATCGGCTCCCATGTTGGAGCGGCTGCTGTCACCGCTGAACTGGCGCACGCGCGCCAAGATGCGCCGCACCACCGATTTCCGGGTCGAGAACGGCCGGCTTGACACCGTCAACGACGACATCTTCAAACTCGATCCGGTCAACATGATCCGCATCTTCCGCCAGGCCGAAGTGTTCGGTGTGCCGCTGCATCCCGATGCGGTGCGGCTGCTGCGTCAGTCGCGCTCTCTGATCGACGACAAGTTGCGCGTCAATACCGATGCAGCGCGCATCTTCCTCGATCTGCTGACCGAGCCCAAGGGCGCCGAGCGCGTGCTGCGTTCGATGAGCGAGACCGGCGTGCTCGGCCGCTACCTCCCGGAATTCGGGCGCATCGTCGGCATGATGCAATTCAACATGTACCATCATTATACGGTTGATGAGCATTCGATCCGGGCGCTCGGGCTGTTGTCGGAAATCGAGTTGGGCACGCTCGGTGAAGATCATCCGCTGGCGTCGGAAATCATCCGCCAGGTGCAGTCGCGGCGCGTGCTCTATCTGGCGGTGTTGCTGCACGATACCGGCAAGCGCATGCAAGGCGATCATTCGGTGACTGGCGCGCTGATCGCACGCGATGTGGCGCCGCGGCTTGGCTTCTCGGATGCCGAGACGGAGACGGTGGCCTGGTTGATCGAGCAGCATCTCACCATGTCGAACTTTGCCCAGAGTCGCGATCTCTCCGATCCCAAGACCATCAGCGATTTCGCCGCCATTGTGCAGTCCCCGGAGCGCTTGCGCTTGCTCCTTATCCTGACGGTTGCCGACATCCGCGCCGTTGGCCCGGGCGTGTGGAACGGCTGGAAGGGCCAGCTGCTGCGCACGCTTTATCGCGAAACCGAGCCGGTGCTGGCGGGTGGACACACCAAACGCGGGCAGCGTGCAAGAGTCAGTGAGGCGCAAGGCGATCTGCGCGCCGCACTAGCCGATTGGCCGCCGGCCGAGATCGAAAGCGTCATCGCGCGGCTACCCGATGCCTATTGGCTGCGCACCGATGCACCGCATCAGAGCGAGCACGCCCGGCTGCTGCGCGATACTGCCAACGCTGGCAAGCGCTTTGCCAGCCAAGCCCGCACCGACGCCTTCACCGCCGTCACCGAGCTGACCGTGCTGGCCTCGAACGCGCCCCGCCTGCTGTCCTTGTTCGCCGGTGCCTGCGCGGCAACTGGTGCCAACATCATGGGCGCCAGCATTTCAACGACCACGGACAATATGGCGCTCGATACCTTTCTCATCAAGCGCGAGCTGGACGAGGAGGATGAACTGCGCCTGGCCGGCCGCATCGGCGAGACCATCGGAAAACTGCTGGATGGCAGCCTGTCGCTCGACCAGGTGATGTCGCAACGCCGCCCGCCAAAGAGCCGCACCGCCGCTTTCCGCCTGGTGCCCGAGGTGGTGATCAACAATCAGATGTCGGATCGTTTTACCGTGATCGAGGTCTCAGGCCTGGACCGGCCGGGCTTGCTGTTCGATCTGACCAGCGCGCTGTCGGATCTCGGGCTGGACATCAACTCGGCGCATATTGCAACCTACGGAGAGCGTGCGGTCGACGTGTTCTACGTCACCGATCTGCAAGGTGCGCAGGTGACAGAGGACGAGCGGTCCGAGCGAATACGCAAGCGCTTGGCTGGGGTGTTCGCGGGTGGTGCGTAGGGTGCGATGGGCCCGTTTCAGGCCCATAGCGCACTGCGGACCTGGCGGTGATGCGAAACCGCCACGAACGGCGATCCATAGTTTGGAAAACTGTCGCCGGGCGAATGGTGCTCATCCATTCGCTTATTCCGGCTCACCGTCGATGATCCAGGCCGCGATCGTCCCGTGCCGCTCGCTGGGCGGCCGCACGAGGTTGCGCGCTTTGCCCAGCATCGCCGCGTCGGATCATTCGCCCTTGGCCAGAAAGTGCAGAAGCGACTGATACTGAGCGCTGGTGTGCCCAGGCGCCGTCGCCGCCGCGACCCGGGATCAGGTCCTGGACATCCGCGCTCTTTCACTCGCACGACCGCAGCAGTACCGCCACGTAAAGGTCGGTTCGATAGCGCAGTGCCTTCTTGACCGCAAGGTTCGTTGGATCGCCTTCATGGCTGGATTGCCGGAACAGTGCGTCGTCAGTGGTAACGATGTTCTCAATTGCAGCACTATCGCGCGCCTCCTGCAGTAAAAATGGAGCAATCAGGACATCGGAGTTGGGCAGCGTCTGGATAGCCGCAGTCAAACTGGCGAAGTCGTACCTTGCCTCGATGCTGCGCTTAAGGATCTTCTTGGTCTCA
This sequence comes from Hyphomicrobiaceae bacterium, assembly GCA_031367715.1. GTDB lineage: Bacteria > Pseudomonadota > Alphaproteobacteria > Rhizobiales > Hyphomicrobiaceae > JANYHF01. The sequence continues at coordinate 19,768 of JANLQJ010000021.1, forward strand.
AACTCTGCCCGCCGAGGCAGGTCGGGGAGGTCGTTGTAAGGTTTGGCTGGGTCAAACTACGTTTATCCGATATATCGATAAAATTCGATTTCATCGACATATTCTACTCGACATGTCGCCGCCATCGACACGTTCGAACCAATGCGTCGATGAAATCGTATTTCGTCGACGCATTCTCGCCGCCACCCTACTTCTTGACCTTTCCCGCCAGACCGTCCAGCACAGCGCCATCGACGCCAGGGATCTGCATCTCGAACACCTCGCGCACCACGGTGTAGTCGTAGTAGCCCATGCGCGCGATTGGCGCGATGCGGGCGATGTCCAGCTTGCCGGACGGTAGAACGACGTCGTCGCGGACATGGATCTGCACCACCTCGCCGAACACCACGTCGACCGTGCCGACGGCGCTCTTGCCGGCAAAGCGCTGCGTACTGAGATAGCGGCATTCGAAATGACAGGGGCTCTCGGCGATGCGCGGGCCCGGTGCGATGACGCAAGCCGCCTTGGTAACGCCGGCAACGGCAAATTCATCGATTCCATGCGCGAAATCGGCGGCACTGGCGTTCACGGCCTCGCGCAGCTCGTAGGTGGCCATGTTCCAGACAAAGAAGCCGGTTTCCTCGGCATTGACGACGGTGTCTTTGCGCCGGCCATCGACATGTTGATTGGCGGCGAACATCACCATGGGCGGATCGAAGGTCAGGTTCTGCCACTGACTGTACGGCGCCAGATTGGCGATGCCGGCGCGCGAAATCGTCGACAGCCAGCCGATCGGCCGCGGCACTGTGCAGGACTTGAACGGATCGAAGGCCAGAGGACAGGTGTCCTCACGCGGATCGTAGTGCATTGGGGCTGCCCAGGGAACAGAAGCGGAGGCTGGCCGAAATCCCCCGGCCAACAACCTCATATCACCCGAACGCCACATGCCTGTCCAGGTCTGGATCGGCTACTTCGGCTCCAGCAGCGCATACAGACGCTGGGCTACCAACTTCAATTTGTGTGGGTCCAGGTTGCCGCTGACCGCGCAAGCGAACCGATTGTCGGTCCAATAATACGTGCTCAGCTCATTGGCGGCCATGAAGCGCAGAGCGGTCTCGCCTTCTGCCGGCCACTTCTCCATGTAGAGTGTGACGCGCTGGCCGATCGAATCTTCATACATCAGCAGGCCTGCCGGTTGCGGGCCCTCAGCCAACAACCGGCCGCCAACCAGTACAAAGCCCTCTTGGCTGATGTCGGGCGCCGTGAATTCGAGCCCCAACCGCTTGCCAAGCCACTTGGCAAGATGATCACTGTCGGAGCCTGGCACCTCGACGGGATGCTGGATCTCGCTGGCAAAGATCCGATGTGCGCCGAGACCGTGGCGGGCGACCTGGTCCACGCCGCCATTGTCCATTGGCATCTTCAGGCCGACGACATAGCCGATGCAAGCGGCAACTGCTGCAATGGCAATGGCGGCGGCGGCCCACTGCGTGAATGCGCGGATCGACCAAGCCGGGTGGGCGGTGAACAAGCGCCGGGTGCGCAGCGGTAAGGTTTCGGTGAGTGTGCCGTCATAGGCGTTGTGCAGCCGCCGGTCGAGCTGGTCGCGCCACGCAGCGACCGTGCGCAGCTGATCATCGGCCCCCAGCGCCTGCCGAACCTCCGCCTCGACCTCGCCGCTCAATTCGCCATCGGCGAGGGCGTTGGCCTCCAACGCTGTGATCGGCCCCACTGCGGTCATTTAATTCTCCTAAGCGTGCCACGCACGCCTTGATGGTCCAGAAGCTCCCGAAGTTTTTCACGCCCTCGACACAAACGCGACATGACGGTACCGACCGGCACATTCAGCACCAACGCAGCCTCGGCATACGTGAGCCCTTCCAGGCCAACCAGCAGAACGCACTGCTTTTGCTCAAGCGGTAATGCGGCCAAGGCACTGTCAATCTCGCGCCGGGTTACGTCCTCGGTCGGCCGCAGGCTGGCCTCATTGAATCCGCCGTCCTCAAGACTGATATGCATGGGAACGCGGGCACGCGCACGAATACGGTCGACATGCAAATTATGCAAGATCGTGAACAGCCAGCGTCGCGGATTGTCGCCGTCGCGCCAGCCCGCAAGATTGGTCAGCGCGCGGGCAACGCAATCATGCACCAAGTCCTCCGCCTCGCGACGATCGCGCAGCAACGCGACGGCGTAGCGCATCAACCGCGGCATTTCGGCCGCTATGGCGTTTTTCCGATCCGCCGATGATTTGACCATACTGTTCCAGCGCCGCGTCAGAAAGCGAGCGGCGGTCCGGTGGCCCTTGAATGCCTTGCCGGTCCGCCGCCCAATCGGTTCAAGCTGTGACCAGTCTTACTTCAGCCTGTACTTCTCGTGGCAGCCACCGCAATTGCCGAACATCTTGCCGGCGGCAGCCTTGAAAGCGTCCGCGCCTGTGGCAGCAGCTGCCACGACCGCGTTGGCGTCAGTTTCAAGCGCCAATGCCCGCTTCTGGAAATCGTCCTTGTTGTCCCAGATTACTGGGTTAGCCTTGGTGTCACCGGTCTTGGAGCTATCGGCGAAATACTCTTCCCATTCGGTGCCAAACTCATGGCCGGTCAGGGCGATGAGTTTGGCGGCCTCGGTGGCCTTGGCGGCATCGAACGCCACCGAGCCGTCGAGCATGCCGCCGACGATCTTGGCGCTTTCGCCATTCGCCTTCATCTTGTCGCGGCGGTTCTTGATCGGATCGCCCGTCGCAGTGTCAGCCCAAGCGATGGCCGAGACACCCATGACACCTGCCAACACGACAGCGCCCAAAACTCCAACGGCTTTGCCAAACTTCATTTCTTGCTCCTCGGTCCATTGCATTGCAGTGGCGGCCACGCTCGAAGCGGCTCCAAGTACGAGCCTGTCCTCCAATGCCGTGAACGCCTGCTGCAGGAAAACTATTCCAGCGGCACCCTGAGGCTATTTCGAATCCGCGCCAAGACCACGAAAATTGCTTGCGGTTGCAATCACTTTTCCGAGCGCGGTTAAGGGCGTCAGCGCAGGCCCCCACAGAATCGCTGGATGCGGCGGCAGGATTCCTCCAGCTGCTCGGTCGAGGTGGCATAGGAGATGCGGAAGAACGGCGATAGGCCAAAGGCGGCGCCCTGCACCACCGCGACGCCCTCTTCTTCGAGCAAGGCAGTGACGAAATCCTCGTCGTTGGTCAGCTTGGCGCCCTTGGACGTGGTCTTTCCAATTGTGGCGGCGCAACCTGGATAGACATAAAAGGCACCCTCGGGCTTGGGACACTTGAGTCCGCTAGCCTGATTCAGCATCGAGACCACCAGATCGCGCCGCTGTTCGAATACCTTGGCCCGCTCGGCGATGAAATGCTGTGGCCCGTTCAGCGCTTCGAGGGCGGCGTATTGCGCGATCGAGGATGGGTTGGACGTCGATTGGGATTGCAGCTTGGCCATGGCTTTGATCAACGACTCGGGGCCAGCCGCATAGCCGATGCGCCAGCCGGTCATGGCATAGGCCTTGGAGACGCCGTTCATGGTAAGCGTGCGCTCGTAAAGCGCGGGCTCGACTTCGGCGGGGGTGCAGAACGTCATGCCGTCGAACAGCAGATGCTCGTACATGTCGTCGGTCAGCACCCAGACGTGGGGACGACGCAGCAGAACATCGGTCAGCGCCTTCATTTCGGCACGCGTATAGACGGCGCCGCTCGGATTGGAGGGCGAGTTGAGGATCAGCCATTTGGTCTTCGGTGTGATGGCCTGCTCAAGTCCGGCCGGGCGCAACTTGAAGCCGTCAGCCATGGTGGTCTGCGCGAACACGGGCGTGCCACCGCCAAGCAGCACGATATCGGGATAGGACACCCAATAGGGCGTCGGGATCACCACTTCGTCGCCGGGATTGAGTGTTGCCAATAGCGCGTTGTACAGCACCTGCTTGCCGCCGGTACCGATGCTGACCTGCGACGGCTTGTAAGTGAGCCCGTTCTCGCGCTTGAACTTGGCCGCGACCGCCTGCTTCAGCTCGGGAATACCGTCAACATCGGTATACTTGGTCTTGCCACTCTGGATTGCGCTTATCGCGGCTGCTTTGATGTTGTCCGGCGTATCGAAGTCGGGTTCGCCGGCACCAAGGCCAATGACATCGTGGCCAGCCGCCTTCAGCTCGCGCGCCTTGGCCGAAACAGCGATGGTGGGCGAGGGCTTGATGCGGTTCAGGCTGTCGGCGATGAAACCCATGATCTGTCACCCTTGAAGTGGCGCTATGTTGCGGCGCAACTTACGGCGAGGTTTGCGTGATCGCAAGCCGGTGACATCCCGTGACATACAGTTGCATCGCCGCGCGCACGAGTGCAACATTGACCGCTGGGGACAGGGTGCCAACACTTCCATTGTTGCGAGGTCCGGCCATGCCGCTCAAAGATCAGTTTGGATGTATCCTTTCCAGCGACAACCCGGTGGCCACGGCGGCCTTTGATCGGGCGACTTGGAACGTCATGACGCTTAGCCACGATCCGGTGGCGGACGTACAACAAGCGTTGGCCGCCGATGGCGAGCACGTGATGGCCAACTGCCTCGCGGCGGCACTGCAGCTGCTGGGCACCGACAAACAGATGCTGTCGGGCGCCCAGGCAGCGATTGCGGCAGCCAAGCAGGCACCGCGCGCCACCGATCGCGAGAGCGGCCATATCGCCGCGTTGGAGGCCTTCGCCATGGGCAGCATGGACGGCGCGCTGGGGCACTGGGAGCGGGTGCTGGTGGACCACCCTGATGATGCGCTGGCCATGTATTGCGCTCATCAGACAGACTTCTTCCTGGCCCGCTCCACCGAGTTGCGCGACCGCGTCGCCCGGCGACTGCCGTCGCTGCATCCGGACTGGAAAGGCTATGGACTCTATCAGGGCATGCTGGCCTTCGGGTTGGAGGAGATGAACCAATATTCCGAGGCCGAGGAGACGGGCCGGCAGGCGGTGGCGCGCTGTCCACGCGACGCCTGGGCCATCCACGCCGTTGCCCATGTCATGGAGATGACGGCGCGGGTCGATGACGGCATGCGCTGGCTTGATGAGCGCAAGGACGATTGGGCCAAAGATAACTTCTTCCAGGTGCACAACTGGTGGCATTTTGCGCTTCTGCTGCTCGACCAGGAGCGCTATCGCGAAGCACTGGCGCTGTTCGATGCCAAGATCCGCACCGGCACCGGCATGCTCGACATGATCGATGCCAGTGCGCTGCTGTGGCGGCTCTATCTGCAGGGCATCGACTGCGGCGATCGCTGGGCAGCGCCCGCCGCCTTGTGGGAGGCGCGCATCGAGGACCGCTGGTATGGCTTCAACGATATGCACGCCATGATGGCGTTTGCGGCTTGCGGGCGGCGCGATCTGACTGTGCATCTGCTGCGGGTGCTGGGCGAAACGGCGGCCACGCGCACCGAGAACGGCGAGAATACGCGGGCCGTGGCGCTGCCCGTCGCCGACGCCATTCTGGCGTACGCAGATGGGCGCTATGGGGAAGCGGTCGATCGGCTGTTGCCAGTGCGCCTGATCGCGCAGCGGGGTGGTGGATCGCACGCACAGCGCGATCTAATCACGCAGACGCTGATCCGCTCGGCCGAGCTTGACGGTCAGCATGGCTTGGCCAGGGCCCTGCTCAACGAACGGGTCTTGCTCAAACCCCACTCGCATTTTGCCCGGCTGTGGCGACAGCGGGCCGAACAGCACCTGGCGGCCTGATCCTATATGCAGTGGTCTGACGAAGGCATTGTCTTATCGGCGCGCCCGCATGGCGAAACGGCGGCCATCGCGGAGGTTTTTACGCGTGCGCATGGTCGGCATCTCGGTCTCGTCCATGGCGGCCGCTCGCGCCTGAAGCGCCCGCTGCTGCAGCCGGGCAATCATCTGACCGTCACTTGGCGCGGACGACTCAGCGAGCAGTTGGGTACGCTCGATGTCGAGATGAAGGAGCCTTACGCATCGCGGCTGTTCGATCGCCGGCATGGGTTGACGGGTTTGGAATGCCTGACCAGTCTGGCGCGCTTGTTGCCCGAGCGAGATCCGCATCCCAACCTGTTTGAGGTGACGTTGTTCGTGCTTGGCTTCATGGAGGATGACGACATCTGGCCGGCGCTTTATGCCCGCTGGGAGTTGGCGTTGTTGCAGGAGCTTGGCTTCGGCCTGGATCTGTCCACTTGCGCCGTGACGGGTACCAGCGAGGACCTCGCCTACGTCTCGCCGCGCACCGGGCGGGCGGTGTCGGTCGCAGCGGCGGCGCCGTATCAGGACAAGTTATTGCGGCTGCCAGCGATTTTCACTGGCGCGGGCGTCAAAGGCGCCAACCGCGTCGAGATCGATGACGCGTTGCTGCTGACCGGCCATTTTCTGACGCGCGATGTGCTGGCGCCGCGCGGGTTGGCGTTTCCAGATGCCAGGGCTAGGTTGCTGGGGATGTGAGGCGACGGCGAGCAGCAGGCAATCCGTTGCTCCGCTTTGCGACGATTGCGGTAAGGGACGGCGGGACCTGGACGCGAGTGGTCCGTTGCGGTCACTCCGGCTCAGGGGGGCGCAAGCCAAGAAAGTTGTCGATGACGGCGTGGCTTCCCGATATGCAGGCAGGATGACCACAGACGACGATTTCGAGATATTCCTGGTGGCCTCTCCGGGCTTTGAACCGGTGCTTTGCGTGGAAGCAAAGGCAAACGGCTTTGCGGAGGCAACGCCCGTCAAGGGCGGCGTGACGATCAGGGGCGGCTGGCCCGAAGTGTGGCGGGCCAATCTCGAAATCCGTGGCGCCAGCCGCGTTCTGGCCCGCATTGGCGCGTTCCGGGCTCTCCATCTGGCACAGCTCGACAAACGAGCGCGCCGGTTTGCCTGGGGCGACGTCCTGCGCCCGGATGTGCCGGTAAGGGTCGAGGTAACCTGCAAGTCCTCGCGCATCTACCATTCGGGTGCAGCAGCGCAGCGCATCGAAACTGCGATCAAAGAGGAGTTCGGTGCGCCCCTCACCCCAGACGCCGAAGTCTGCATCAAGGCGCGGATCGAGGACGATCTGTGCACCCTGGGTGTCGATACTTCAGGCGAATCTTTGCACAAGCGCGGTCACAAGGAAGCCGTCTCCAAGGCACCTATGCGCGAGACCTTGGCATCGCTTTTTCTGCGCCAATGCGGCTATGACGGCAACGAACCCGTCGTCGATCCAATGTGCGGGTCAGGCACGTTCATCATCGAGGCGGCAGAAATCGCTGCTGGCCTTAAGCCTGGCCGGTCACGACATTTTGCGTTTGAGCAACTGGCAACCTTTGACGAGGCGGCGTGGCAGCGCCTGCGCGAAACGGGGGCCGGCGTCCAACCTGCCAACATGCAGCCTGCCATCCGCTTTTACGGCAGCGACCTTGACGCGGGCGCGATCAGCATGTGCCGTGCCAACGCAGCGCGTGCTGGTGTTACCAGGATGACAGAGTTCCAGCAGCTCGCGATCACTGACCTCGTTGCGCCGAGCGGACCGCCCGGCCTCGTCATCGTCAATCCTCCTTACGGCGCCCGGATTGGCGACAAGCAGCGCCTGCATGTCCTCTACCACGCGCTCGGGCAAACGCTTAGGACCCGGTTCGCTGGCTGGCGCGTTGGCCTGGTGACGAGCGAGGCATTGCTGGCCAAAGCGTGCGGGCTGCCATTCGCGCCTCCGGCCGGTACAGTGTCGCATGGCGGACTGCGTGTGATGCTGTTCCTGAGCGGCCCGCTACCGTGACGGGCCAGCGCAGTGCTGTCCTTCGGTCTTGCGGCGCTCAGCCGTCACCCGCACTTACCCCACGCCATGGCGCTCCCGCCAGGCTTCGAACATCAGCACCGGCCACAGCGCATACTGCCAGTTGCGACGGCCTGACAGATGCTCGTGCCACCGCTGGCGGATCGGGACCGGTGCAAACAGCCCGGCCTCGCGCAGCCGCTTTTCGGCCAGCAGGTTCTCCGCCCAATCCCGTAGCGGCCCCCTCAGCCAGACATCGATCGGCACGGCAAAGCCCATTTTCGGCCGGTCGACCAAGGCGCGCGGTACATGGCGGTAGAGCAGTTGGCGCAACAGCCATTTGGTCTCGCGGCCGCGCAGTTTCATGTCGGCCGGCAGCGACCACGCAAAGGCCAGCACGCGCGTATCCAGCAGCGGTGCGCGCGCCTCCAGCGATGCTGCCATGCTGGCCCGATCAACTTTGACCAGGATATCGTCCGGCAGATAGCTGAGCGTATCGCGAAACTGCATGCGAGCCACGAAGTCCGGCACCAGCGCCGTGACCGCAGGATCGCTGGCGGCGGAGATGGGTTCGTGGGCACCGGGCAGAATCTCGCCAACCTCGTGCCACTGGCTGATCAGCCGATGATAGAAGGCATCGCCATCCAGCCCAGCAACGGCGGCCAGCTTGTGCAGTTTGTCGCCGATCTGGCGCGGTCGCAGGCGCTCGGGCAGTACCGCAGCGATCCGGTCCCACGCTGCCGGCGACAGACTTGCAAGTGCAGCACCCGCCATAGTGCGAAGTCCGCCGGGAATTCGACTGGCGTAGCGCTCGAACCGCTGCGCCTGAAGATAGCGGTTGTAGCCTGCAAACACCTCGTCGCCGCCATCGCCAGAGATCGCGACTGTCACCTGGCAGCGTGCCATCTTGGATACCAGATAGGTCGGGATTTGCGAGGCGTCAGCGAACGGCTCGTCATAGATTTCGGGCAATTGCGGGATCACCGCCTGGGCCTCTGCGGCAGTAATGTAAAGTTCAGTATGGTCGGTGCCCAGATGTGCCGCGACCGATTTGGCGTGCGCGGCTTCGTTGTAGCCCGCCTCATGAAAGCCAATGCTGAAGGTCTTTACCGGTCGGCTTGTGGCCCGCTGCATGAGCGCCACGACAGCCGAGGAGTCGTAGCCTCCGGACAGGAACGCTCCGAGCGGAACGTCGGCGATCATCCGTTCACGCACCGCCCCACCCAGCACAACGTCCAGCGCGTCGATTGCCTCGGTGTCGGTGCCACGGAACGGATGTGCCCGTCCCGTCTCCACGGTATCGACCAGTTGCCAATAGGCATCGAGCTTGGGCGACCCGTCCGGGCCGACGGTCAACAGATGTCCGGGCGGCAGCTGCTGAACACCTTGGTAAACGGTATGCGGACTGGGATAGCAGGCGTGCCGCAGATAGAGGGCCAAGGCGTCCCGATCGATCTCGCCACGGAAGGCGGGATGTACGCGCAGGGCCCGCAACTCCGAGCCGAACAGCAGCGTCTGGCCAGCCATGCTCCAATAGAGCGGCTTCTTGCCGAGCGGGTCGCGGATCAGGGTGAGCTGACGGTTTTTGCGGTCCCATAGCGCCATGGCCCACATGCCGACCATGCGCTTGAGCGCGCGCTCCAGTCCCCAGGCCTCGATCGCCGCCAGCATCACCTCGGTGTCGGAATGCCCGCGCCAGCCACCCGCCGGCGACAGCTCGCACCGCAAGGCCGGGGCGTTATAGATTTCGCCGTTGTAGCACACCACATACCGCCCGCCGGCCGAGTGCATCGGCTGCGCTCCGGCCGGAGACACATCGATGATGGCGAGGCGCCGAAAGCCGAGATGGATGCCGGCCTCGGCATCGCTCCAGACCCCCCGGTCATCGGGGCCGCGATGCTTGAGGCTGTCGGCCATGCGATCGATGATCGTCGCGGCCGCTTGGCCGTTGCCAAGGTATTCCCGCGTCCAAAATCCAGTGATTCCGCACATGGTGGGAGATTACACACAATCATGCGAAGATTGGTATCGGGCGCTTACCGTGCCTGCGGGCATGCGAACCGTAGTCCGATCAACCGCGAAGCGCTGCGAGCGGATCTGCCGCGGCAGTCCGTTGCCGGCGAGCAGCGAGCGGTATAGCGCCTCATATCTGTCGAGGCAGGCGTCGAGGCTGAACTCGCGTTCGGCGCGTTGGCGGGCCAGACGGCCCATCTCCAGGGCGGCTCCGGTATCGCACGCGATCCGGGCAATGGCAGCGCCTAGCTCGCCCGGATCGTGCGCCGGAACTACCAATCCGGTCACGCCATCGCGCACCGCCTCGGCATTGCCGCCGACATTCGTCACTACCATCGGCAGGCCCGCGGCCATGCCCTCGATGACGGCGTTGGAGAACCCTTCTTGGTGCGAGGCCAGCACGCCGATATCGGATGCGCACAGCAGCTCGGCGACATCACGGCGCGACCCGAGCCATTGCACGTTGGCCTGCAGACCCAAGGCGGCCGTCTGCGCTTGCAAGCCTGCCAGTGCGCCGTCGTCGCGGCCGATGGCCAGCAGGTGCCAGGCGCGCGGTAACCGGTGTTTCGCCGCCGCCAGCGCCCGCAACAGGTCGGCGTGTCCCTTGTAGGGAACGAGATTGGCCAGCGTGGCGATGACCGTGGCGCCGGGCCCGATGCCGAGAGATGCGCGGATGCCCACCCGATCGACCGGCGCCGAAAACTGCGCGAGATCGACGCCATTGTAAATCAGCCCTGCCCGCTCCGGGGCCACGCCCTCCTGGCCCACCAGTTCGTCCAGCACGGTCTGCGAATTGCCGAGAATGGCGGTCATGCTGCCATGCAGCGCATGCTCAAGACGCGCCAGGCGCGGATGTTTCAGCTGATAGTGGTTCTGGCCGCGCCGGCTCATGATGCGGATCGGCACCTGCGTGATCGCAGCGGCCATGGAGCCGGCCAGAAAGGCGTGCGGCAGAAAGAAATGCGCGATATCGGGCTGTTTCAGCAGCATTTCCGGGATGAGGCCAAGCGCGCCGGTGGCAAGCGTCATGGCCGAGCCGAGCGCCGAGGCCGAGCCCAGCAGCGGGGTTGCGCCGGCCAGTCTCAGACCGCTGCCGGCCAGGTCGTCGAGCTGAGCGCCCTCCTTGGCGAGGCAATAGAGCGTCACATCGAAGCCGCGCTTGGCCAGCGCTGGCGCGATCTGAGCCAGGTGCCGTTCGGTGCCGCCCAGCCGGAGGGCTCGCGTCACAAACAGTAGCCGGGGATTGCGCTGGTGAGGTCTTCCATGCATTGCCTAGGCTTCGATGATTCACAGTTAACGAATCGTTAAGACGGCGCGCGCAAAGGCGGTTGATGGCGGCCAAGCTGCTCTTTCTGGTCACCGAGGACTGGTATTTCCTGTCGCACCGGTTGCCGATGGCGCGGGCGGCGCGGGCGGCCGGCCTCGAGGTGCATGTCGCGACCCGGGTCGTCGCTGGCCGGCCCCGCATCGAGGCCGAGGGCTTTACGCTGCATGCGCTCGATTGGGGGCGGCGCGATCTCGATCCGCGCCGGCTAGTGGGGCCGGTGCGAGCGGTGCGCGCGCTGTTGCGGCGACTGCAGCCCAAACTGCTGCATAATATCGCGCTGAAGCCGGCCCTGATCGGCTCGCTGGCGGCAACCGGGTTCGCCGAAATCGGTATCGTCAACAGCATCAATGGGCTGGGTTCGGCTTATGTTGCGACCGGAGTCGCCGGCGTCCTCAAGCGCCGGCTGCTGATGCAGCTCTTGCCTCTTCTGCTCAACCGCGCGCGCACACTGACAGTAGTGCAAAACCCAGAGGACAAGACGTCGTTGCGGGCGTTTGGCGTGCCCGAGCGTCGCCTGAAACTTATCCCCGGCTCGGGCGTCGATACCAACTGGCTGCAGCCGCTTCCCGAAGCCGCTGGTCCGGTGACCATGGCGTATGTCGGCCGTATGCTGGCCGACAAGGGGCTGTACAACCTGATGGCGACGCACCGCCTGCTGCGCGCGCGCGGCTCCGATATTGAGCTGTTGCTAGCGGGCACGCCGGACCCGGAAAATCCCACTTCCATCGATCCTGCCGACATTGCCGCCTGGGCGCGCGAGCCGGGTGTCAGCTGGCTGGGCCAGGTCGCCGACATCCGCGAGGTCTGGGCCCGCGCCCATATCGCTGTGCTGCCATCGCGCCGCGAGGGGCTGCCGCTTAGCCTGCTGGAAGCTTCCGCCTGCGGCCGGCCGCTGCTCGCAACCGATGTGCCCGGCTGCCGCGAGGTGGTGCTGCACGGCGAGACCGGCTGGCTGGTGCCGCCGGATGATCCCGAGCAGCTGGCGCGTGCTGCCGCGCATATGCGGTCTGAACCGGTCCGCCGCCGGCAGATGGGCGCACGTGCCCGCGTCCGCGCGGAGGCGGAGTTTTCCGTCGCGGTGGTCAGTGCGATGATCGTTGATGTTTATCGGGAGCTGGAGGGGGGTAATCTTTAGCCAGCATGCCGGGGATTTCGGCGGCACGGACTGGTCGATGCGCAGGTCGCCGAGCGGCGGCCCGCGGCCGGCATGATCGACGCCAGCTATTTTCTGTTCGTGGTGTGAGCGGTCGCACGGGGAAAAGGACGGATGCACGTCGAAATCATATATCGAAATCACGCGTGCGGCAGTCGGTCTTGGTCACTTGCGCTGGGCCGTTGGCGCCACGTTCCATCCTGAATGGAGCTACACGTCCGAACCAAGACGCCCAAAGAATGAGTAGTAGTTATCGTTGCGGGCGTCCTTAGCGTCTCGGCAAGAGGCATGTCCGCGCCCTGATTCGCTTGGCGCTTTGTCGTTGAAGCACCATGCCAAGCTCAGGCGCGGACGCCTCGACATTCCCTCATTTCGGACGAACAATTCAGCGCGCTGCTGCAATTATGCAAGTGGCTCTACTGTCGCCGAGTTATCTACCGGCGTGCCAGCAGCGTCAAGGCAGGCAGATCGGTGAAACCGGCGATGCGCGGCACATCGCTGCGATCGATGCCGATATCGGCAAGGTCACGATCGGAAAGGTTGGACAGCTCGTGATAGACGCGCCGCCGCTCGGAGCGGGCGGCGAGAAATCCGCTGATAGCCGAAATGCCACCCGAGAAACTCTCGGCGAACTGTGTCATGGCACCCGCGCGGCTGCGCATCAAGGCTGTGTGTGTGCTCATAATGTCAAATCCTTCTGAGCGCCCGTTTTCCGATTGGAAGCGCGATAAAGCAAAATTTTCGGCGATCCGCCTGGATGGCGGCCGCCTCGTTGGTCGTGTTTTTCTCGATTTGGTGACGGGGAGGGTAGTTGGTTGGGGGGGGATGGTCAAGGCTTGGGGCGGGTGGGGGTTATGCGAAAATAGCATATCGCATGTCATTTGAGCGCTATATTTAGCCTAAATTAACGATCTTGCGCCTGATTCTCCGACTACTCCGGCAGCAAACGCATAGCTAGGTCGACCGTTTCGCGATGCCCGACGCTCTTGGCGTGGCGCGCCAGCCAGCCCTCCGTCTCATGCCGGCCGGCCTCGAACAGCTTGTCCGAGGTGACGCGATCGGGCCGCAGTTTGCTCGATTCCGGCAACGTCGCGGTGTAGCCGCCCGCTTCGATCAGGTGGAAGCGGTGCCGCGCCACGCGCTTGCGCTCGCCCGACAGCAGCACGCCCTGCGGTCCGGCCAGCGCCGCGCGGATCGACAGGATCTCGCGCACGTCGCGCAGCAGCGGCTGATTGAAGGTGATGCGGTTGATCTGGCCCAGGATATCGGCGGCCTGGGTTGGCACGGCGGCGCGACTGGTCGGGTTCAGCAGCACGACCAGGGTGTCATGCGCCTTGGTCTGGCGCGCCAGCGTCAGCAATTCCGGATTTGCCGAAAAGCCGCCGTCCCAATAGTGGTTGTCGCCGATCTTCACGGCTTTGTAGAGCATCGGCAGGCAGGCCGAGGCCATCACCACATCGACGCTGAGTTCGCTGCGCTGGAACAGCCGCGCCTGGCCGGTGGACGCGTCGGTGGCGGCGATCAGCAGTTCCACCTTGCTGTCCCTGGCGATGGCCTCGAAATCGATCATCTCGCTGAGCATGCGCCGCAAGGGATTGAAATCGAACGGGTTGAAGGCATAGGGCGACAGCATGCCAGCCAGTTCCGCCATGCCGGGCGCCTGAAAGCTCTCCATGCTGCCAAGCCCAGCCAGCAGAGGGTGGAATTTGCTGAGATCGGGCGCCGCTGCTTGCACAATTGCCACCCACAGTTCGCGCAGCAGTTTGCGCGCGCCTTCGGGGCCGCCATTGAGCAGACCGCCAAGCAGGGCGACCGCGTTGACCGCTCCCGCGCTGGTCGCGCTGATGGTGCTGAGCGTGAACCTGTCCTCCTGGCACAGCCGGTCGAGCACCCCCCAGGTGAAGGTGCCATGGGCGCCGCCGCCTTGCAGGGCCAGGTTCAATTTCAGTTTCGGTTTGGTTGCGATGGGGTGGTCCCGCTTCGGTTGGGTGGCAAAACAACCGCGATGTGAAGCCTATCGGTGTGGCCGAAAGTGGCCGCTCGGCCTTATGCCGCAGGTGGTGGGAAGGGTGCGAGGTCATGACAGACGCCAAATCGTGACGTCGGCACGTCGTGAAGAAACACGATCAACCCGATATGGCGACTTCACGGCTTGCTGGTTTCTCCCTCACGGTGCAAGCCGCCTCCGCTCGCTGACCGAAATCCGGCCATCCAAGCCATAGGCGCGGCGCGTGAGACTGATGTGACACCGGTTGCCCGCGGGCTCGAACGTGATGAGATTGTAGCCGGCCGCAGGCTCGCGATGGCCCGGTGCGGCACTGGCCGAGGGCGCGCCGACAACCGGGATCGGGCCGCTCGGGCCGGTCGCAAAGGCCAGCATGGGCGTGTGGTTGTGTCCATGCAACACCAGTTCGGCGCCGTCGCGGGCCAGCAGCGCGGCAAGCTCGGGCGCGTCGTCCAGGCGGCGCAAGCGGTCGGCCTGACCCGGCAGTGGCGGATGATGGATCAGCAGCACGCGGATGTGGCCGCTCTGACGCAGCGCCGCGAGCCGGCTAGCGAGCGCCGCGCGTTGCCGCTCGCCCAGCCGTCCGGTGGCATAGAAAGGTGGCGTCGGCACCGCAGTCGAGGTTCCGATCAGAGCGATGCGGCCGATGGTCTTGACGAACGGGAAGTCGGTGCCCGCATCGTCACCTCCCATATAGGGCCGCCAGCGCTCGATGCCAGGATTGCTGTCCGCGCGGCCGTAGACATCGTGATTACCCGGAATGGTGGTAACGCGCTCGGGCGGCCCCAGGCTCTCAAGCCAGCGCAGTGCCTCCGCCTGCTCCTGCGGCAGCCCGAGATTGACCAGATCGCCGGTTACGGCAATGTGGTCGGGTTTGGATGCCTGCATATCGGCCACCACGGCGTCGAGCACGCTGCGCAGATGGTGCGCCTTGCGCTGGCGGTGCCAGTTGACCAGCCCGAGCGCCTGTTTGGCATTCAGGGCGCCAAGACGCGGGCTGGCGATGGGCGCCAGATGGACGTCGGAAAGCTGTGCAAGGGTGACCATAGGGGGAGGGAACCGGGCGCCGTTTCAATGCCATGGCGTAGGCTTAGAGCAGATTCCACCTGACCTGGCTCGGATTTGGCGTTTCGAACTGCACCCTCCCTCTTGTGGGTAGGGCTGGGGTGGGAATCTTTCGACGCACCGCAGTCGCAACAAGTACACCGCCAAGCGCTACGCGCCAGCCTCCCCACAAGGCGGAGGCGGAGCCGTCAACAGCCGTGATTCGTATCAAGTGGAAACTGCTCTAGAGTTCAGTGCTATTCAAATGATCCCCATGTGTCATCCTCGGGCCGGTCCCGAGGCGTCGGGCCCGGCGGCCCATGAGGAGAAGACGTCCATGAGCCGACTGCTGCTAAAGGTGCTGCAGCCGTTCTGGCGCCTCAGCCGTGGCTTGACGCTGGGCGCGCGCGGTTGTGTGCTGGATGGCGAGGGCCGGGTGCTGCTAATCCGGCACAGCTACGCCCCCGGCTGGCAGTTTCCCGGCGGCGGTGTCGAATGGGGCGAGAGCATCGGGGCCGCACTGGCGCGTGAGCTGCGCGAAGAGACCGGTGTCATCATGACAGGGCCGGCCCAACTGCACGGCGTGTTCGCCAATTTCGCCAGCTTCCCCGGCGACCACATCGCCTTTTTCGTGGTGCGGCAGTGGCAGCGCCCGGTGGTGCCAAGGCCGAATTCGGAGATCGTGGCGACCGGCTTTTTCGCGCCAGGAGAGTTGCCGGCAGACACGACGGCGGGGACGCGGCGGCGGGCGGCCGAGGTGGCGGAGGGGTGCGCACCGACTGTCGAGTGGTAGGCCGCGAGCCGCCGCCGGGCGACATGACGGCCAGGGTCGAGTTATGCGGTTTGCGAATACTTAATCTTAACCAGATTTCATAACTATGCGGAAATTGCATGGCTTTTTGCCGTGAAATGCTTGCGGCACCGCACCAATTTACCCTGTCTCCGTCGCCTTGCGTCCTGCTGTTGCCCAATACGGGCCTGTTTGCACCCCGCATCGATCGACTTGCGTCCAGGGCCTACCTGCCGGCTGCAATACCCGCCAATTTTTGTTCTGACCGGTTGTCAGCGGAAGTGGGGTCATACCGGCCAACTTATACCGGCCAACCTATC
>JANLQJ010000035.1:0-3444 GCA_031367715.1 Hyphomicrobiaceae bacterium
GCCGAAACACACGCAGAACCTTCCACAAACCCAGGCCGGCGGGGCTCGGTCGCGCGGCCCACTTCGGCTGCGCGATAGCACCCGGCCGTGGCCCTCTTCAGGCCGCGGACCGCTCCAATATTCCTGCGGCTACAGGGCAACTGAGGCGAAGCGAATGGGCAACAGAAGAGGAAATTCAGACGCCTGGAATCCAATGACGTCATGAACAAAGGCGGATCTCCGGGTGCAAATACTATGGGTAGCGTCATCACAATTTTGGTGACGTCACGAATATCAAGTTAGTTCAGCCTTCAAACGTCAGAATGACGTCCTTCCTTTATCTCGTTGTCCCCCAACCTGCTCTTTTTGCCTCCTCGCTGAACTGAGTGGGTAATCGCACGGCATCGGGCGTGCGGTATGAGCCTTTCCGGCATGGCGGCCCTTGGCTGCGGCGGGAGGCCGGGTCAAGGTTGGCCGTCGCTCCGCCGGTCCGGCAACCTCCGCCGCCTGCAGGCCACGCCTTGACGCGGCCGAGCGCTGCGGCACTCTGGTAAGCCACCCGGAATTGGCGGAGAGACCCATGCGCGACACCGATCTGTTTCAGCTTGCCCTTGGCCTGATGCCGCCGTGGATGGTTGCGGCGGCCAAGTTCGATGTCGGCGACAAACGTCTCGACATCGAGATTGACTTCGCCCGCGGCGGCCGTTTTCCGTGCCCGGCCTGCACCAAGGCCGATTGCCCGACCCACGACACCGAAACCAAGACCTGGCGGCATCTCGATTTCTTTCAACACCAGGCCTACTTGCACGCGCGCGTGCCCCGCATCCGCTGCCCCGATTGCGGCGTCAAGCTCGTGACCGTGCCCTGGGCCAGGCCCGGCTCCGGCTTCACACTGCTGTTCGAGGCCTTCGCATGCTTGTTGCCTCCGCGACAAGCCACGACGGCCATGACGCTGGTCACGCACATGCCGGTGGCCGCCGCCGCCCGCATCCTGGGCGAGCACGACACGCGGCTGTGGCGCATGATCATCCACTATGTCGAGGCGGCGCTGGCGCGCATGGATCTGTCGGACCTCAGGCGTGTCTGCATCGACGAAACCGCTGCAAAGCGCGGCCACGATTACATCTCGCTGTTCGTTGACATCGACCGCCGCCGCGTCGTCTTCGTCGCCGAGGGCCGCGACAGCGGAACGGTCCATCAGTTCAAGGATCATCTGTCAGGCCACCAGGGCGACGCCGCAAACATCAAACAGGTTTGCATCGACATGAGCGGAGCCTTCATCAAGGGCGTCGGCGAGGCCTTGCCGCAAGCGCAGATCACCTTCGACAAGTTCCATGCCGTCAAGCTGGTCAACGATGCCGTCGATAAAGTACGGCGTGCCGAGAGCAAATCCCGCCCCGAGTTGAAACACACCCGCTATCTATGGCTCAAGAATGAGCGCAACCTGTCCGATGCCGGCCGCGATCAGCTCGACACCCTGGCGCGCGCGCATCTCAAGACCGGGCGCGCCTACGCTTTGCGCGTCGCCTTCCAGACCATGTACCGCCAGCCCATCCGCGATTGGGCCGAGGAGCATCTGGACGACTGGCTGAGCTGGGCCATGCGCTCGCGCCTCGAGCCGATGAAGGACGCCGCGAGATCCATCCGTAGGCATCGCGACGGCGTCCTGACCTGGTTCGACAGCCACATCGCCAACGGCCTGATTGAAGGCATCAACAGCCTGGTCCAAGCCGCCAAGGCCAAGGCGCGCGGTTACCGCTCCACCCGCACCCTCAAGGCCATCACCTACCTGATCGCCGGTAAACTCGATCTCAGGCTACCCACTTGAAACAGCGGGGAGCCCTCTTTTTTGACTGCAGACCGAGTGACGAGAGTGTTGCGCAATTGCAGCAGACGGCAGGATGCGGCGACAGATGTAGCGTCTACGGATCATGCCGCGTCGAGCAACTTTGCCGCTTTTGCGTTCAGCGGTGCCGATGTGAGGTTGCCGCAATTCGACGTCAAGTTACCGGATCGTCGTAAGCTCTGCCGCGAGTTCGAACAGCCCCACCGCCTCGACCCCGTTAGGCAGCGTCACTCGCTCCTGACCGGCATAGACGACCAGCCGGCGTGCTGGCTTGAGGTCATCGCAAGCACTATGGTATCCGCGCTCGACCTTGGGCGACAGGCTGCGCTTGATTTCGATGGCCCAAAGCTCGGAACCGGGCAGTTCGAGCAGCAGGTCGATCTCGGCACCGGCCGAGGTGCGATAGTAGAAGGGTGACGTCCAGGACGGCGCGCAATTGATCAGGCTCTCGATCACGAAACCCTCCCAGCTTGCCCCGATAATCGGATGATCGAGGAGGGCATTGCGCGTCGGCACCGCGAGCAGTGCATGCAGCACACCGCTGTCGCGGACATAGATTTTGGGTGCCTTGACGAGGCGTTTGCCCAGATTGGCATGGTAGGGCAGGAGCCGGCGGACCAAAAGAAGGTCGACCAGCAAGTCGATGTAGCGCGCAACCGTCTGCGAGCTGGCGCTGAGGCCGGTCGCCAACCGTGACGCATTGAGCGGCGTGCCTTGGGCATGCGCAAGCATGGTCCAAAGGCGCCGCAATGTCTCGGACGGGATCCGCGGTTCAAATGCCGGAATATCGCGGGTGAGATAGGTGCGCAGGAAATCACGCCGCCAGTCGAGGCTTGGCGCATGGCCCTTCGCCAGAGAGCTCTGCGGGTAACCGCCGCGCAGCCAGAGCGCGTCCAGCGTGTCGGCGCCGGTCTCGGCGACGTCGAGCGGCGCCAGCTCCCGATAGGCGATACGCCCGGAGAGACTTTCCGACGATTGGCGCAGGAGTTTGATCGATGCGGAGCCAAGCAACAGGAACCGGCCGACCTTGCGGCCCTTGCGCCGCCCCTTGTCGATCAGCCCGCGCAGCGTGCCGAACAGATCGGGAGCGTTCTAGATCTCATCGAGAATTACGAGTTTGTCCTCGTGCGCCGAGAGATAGAGCGCCGGATCGGCGAGCTTGTCGCGGTCAGCCGGGTCCTCAAGGTCGAGGTAGATTGAAGGGGTCGCTTCGGCTATTGCCAGGGCCAAGGTGGTCTTGCCAACCTGGCGTGGCCCAAGCAGCGCGACGGCCGGTTGGGACTGAAGGTCAGTGCGGATTTGGGCTTCGAGCCGACGTTTGAACATCATTGCATATTCAACATGACGTATTCATTTTGCAAGGAAAAATCGCAATCAATTCGGGCCGGGTTCGCTATTTGTGTCGCGCGACAGTCCCGATGAGAATTACACCGCCACCAAAGAGCCCTAGCTACTCTGATGGCAACGCCGATCAGGCACGTACGGCACAATCCACCAATTTGGCGAGCGCCCTACTGCAAGGCGCGTATGGCCCATAGGCAGATTGCCGGGCCGCACCGGGATGGGACTTTCATGAGTTAAGCCGAAGTTCCCCGGACTCGAATAGCAAAGCGCAAGCC
>JANLQJ010000109.1:0-52533 GCA_031367715.1 Hyphomicrobiaceae bacterium
GCGCCTGATCGCGGCCGACGCCAACACGGTCACCTTCACGTTCAAGGATTATAGGATCGAGGGGCCAGAGCGCTACAAGACCATGACACTAGCGACGGGCGAGTTCATCCGCCGCTTCTTGATGCATGTGCTACCCAAGGGCTTCCATCGCATCCGCCATTATGGCCTGCTGGCCAATGGTGGCCGTGCCGACAACATCACCAGGGCGCGCGCGATGCTCGGTGTTCCAGCTCCGGCCGAGACGCCAGACGGTGCCGGAACCGATAGTGCGGTCCAGTCGGCGGCGCTCGCACATCCGTGTCCATGCTGCGGCAGCCGCATGATCGTCATCGAGATCTTCGCACGCTACGCTACACCCCGGCATCAGCCAAGCCGCGCTCCTGGCGCAATCAGGATCGATACGTCATGAGCCCGCGTAGCCTCGCTGTCCTAACCCCACGCCGTTGTCGCCACTGGCCCCAGGCCGGTGACGCACCCGCTTGCTCAGCAGCTACCGATCAGGCTGTCGAACTCAGATCGGCCCGACCGCAACACGTCGGTGCCACCTTGTCCTTGGCTGCCAGAGCACTCGAAACCGCCTATCGCATCCGCCGCGAACTAGCGGCACAGTTGACTGTTGAGAGTAGCGCTCGGCTCAAATCCCCATAGCGCCCGCTGCTCCGACGGTGCCAAACTTCCCGCGATTTCGTGCCTTGGCGCTTCTCGGACGCCGCCGATCCGTGGCCGTGTCGACACCGTCATCGCGGCGTCCGAGAAACCTGCACACAAACGACCATCGCGATTCCGCCCAATCCGCTAAGCGTGGAAGCCCTCACTCGGTCTCTTCGCAGATTTCTGCGAAACTCCCCCACCACCGAATCAACAGGAAAGGGCCTCATGCGTCTGTTCAGCATCGCGCTCGCCGAGTTCGGCCTCGTGGCGCTCTACTCCGGCGTCTCGCAGGGCGACGCCCTGACGCTTGGCTTCGGCGGCGCGTCGCGGCTCGCCGCCGCTCTGCTAGTCTCGCCGTTGCATAGTCGACATTCTGAACGGGCTGTTCGTGGTGGAGACGATAACGTTCGGCCTGATCAACCTCGCTGACCTCGGCGGGTTCTGGCCCGAATCGTTCGCCGATTATGTGCCTCCGCGCTACCTGCCAGTTGGCGACCGCGCTGTTCATCCCGGTCCTCTACGCGATTTCGCAGTTCCCGTTTGTGCGCCGGATGATGAAAATCGCTGATCCGTTCTTCGACGCGTCGACGCCGGCCGGCTTCCGCATCCGCCCGTTCGTGCCGTTCACAATGACGATGGGCAATTACGCGCGCCTGTGTGTCGTGCTGCTCGTGATCGCCAACCAGGGCCAAGTGGCGATCAGCGTCTGGAGCAATTTCTTCTCGAGGGCTGGAAGCAATTACCGCCGGCGTGCGTGTTGAACAGCGCCAGTTGCTGCCCGCCATGCACGAGATCGTCGGTGTCGTCGATGTCGAGCACTGTTCTGCAGCCGCGACAGCGTCGGCTGGCTCATCAGATCGGCACCGCTCTCGGGCGCGCGGCCGCACGCGATCTTCAGCGCCGGATCGGCCTTCAGGGCGTCGATGTCGTTGCAGTCCTCTGGCCGGCCGCGATCAGCATCATGCGTGCCGTGATCATATCGTCGTAGCTGTGCCGAACATGTGAGGGATTGCGGCTATCGAGGATCGGCCCGGCGATGACCTCGGCGAGGCCGAGCAGGAGGGCGGCCTGCCGCAGCACGACCAGGCCGCCGTTGGCCGAGAGGTTGCCCGCATCCATCGAGGCTGTGAACGGCTTGCCGCCGACAGGTGACGGGCCGGGCAAAGGCGTAGCGTCCGTCATGATGGGCGATGCTCCTGGGGTTGGCCGTACGGCTTTGCTTCGACAACAAAACCATACGTGATTCCAATCGCTTAGGCGTCGCCCATCATCTCATCTTGCACCGCGCTGTGAATAGTTCGGGCTAATAGATTGTTTGCGTCACTTCGCTATGTGGAAACCATCGACACCATCTCCGGTCGCATCGCCAGGTTTCTTGTCCTTCATCCAGAGGTAGAGGGGCTTGCCCTCGTAGGCCCACTGCATGGAACCATCGTCGCGCTTAACGATGGTCCAATCGCCAGTTGCCTTGCTGTCTGCAGCGACCGCGAGCGGCGGCCATGCGGCCGCACAATCACCATTGCAATTTGACTTGCCGGCGGCATCCTTATCAAAAGTATAGAGGGTCATGCCTTTGGCATTCATCCAAGCTTTTCCCTTGGACGTATCGCCCATTTTCGCTGGTTCGCTCATAGTCGCCGCGGTCGCTAGCCCACCGAGCGCAATCGTCGACGCAACAAGTCCAGCTGCCAAGATTTTGATCATTGCGGTTATACCGTCGGTTGAAAGTCCGGACTCGTGTTGCCTGCTTGCGATTGAACTGAACCGCTACCGCGGTAGCCGCCAGCTTTGAGAGCGGTGCCTGTCTGTCAGGATGGTGTGTGTCGAAGACACCTCCAACAGACAGGACCCAGTTATGAGTGAGCGTAGCGAGCAGAGCCCGATCAGCCCATTGCGGCGGCGCATGATCGAGGACATGACGATCCGCAATCTGTCGCCGGCAACCCAGCGATCCTACATCCATGCCGTCAAGCGCTACAGCGCTTATTTCGGGCGATCGCCAGAGCGGCTCGACCTTGAGGATGTGCGCGCCTATCAGGTGCATTTGATCGCCAAGGGCATTGCCTGGGCAAGCCTGAACCAGATCGTGTGCGCGTTGCGTTTCTTCTATGGCGTCACGCTCGGGCAAGACGGCGTACCCGAACGATTGCCCTATGCCCGCCTGCCACGCCCGCTGCCCGATATCCTGAGCCCGAACGAAGTCGCGCGCTTCCTGGAGGCCGTCGCCAGCCTGAAGTGCCGGGTCGGCTTGACGACGGCCTATGCGGCGGGCTTGCGCGTATCCGAGGTGGTGGCCATCGAGGTGCGCAACATCGACAGTGACCGGATGGTCATCCACATCGTGCATGGCAAGGGTGGCAAGGACCGTTACGTCATGCTGTCGGCGCAGCTGCTGGGCATCCTGCGCAGTTATTGGATACAGGCGCGGCCTAAGCGGTTTTTGTTCCCTGGCCGCTCTGACGACACAGCGATCAACGTCACGGTCCTGCATGCGGCCTGCCGGTCGGCGCGTGAGGCAGCCGGCATTTCCAAGAAGGTCAGTGTGCACACATTGCGCCACAGCTTTGCGACGCATCTGTTGGAGCAGGGCACGGACATTCGCATCATTCAGGCCTTGCTTGGGCACAACAATCTCTCCACGACCGCGCGCTACACGCGCGTGGCGACGACCACGATCGCCTCCACCAAGAGCCCGCTGGAGCGGCTGAGCCTGATGGTCGTGCCGCCCTCGTAAGGCACGCTCGGTGTCACGGCCGGCGCTTGAGGTGGCGGATGTGTTCCGCCGCCATGGCGCGGCCTATCGGGATCGCAATGCTGGGCATTTGAGCCGTGGCCAACGCAAGGTCATGGGCGCGGTCGAGTCATGCCGGACGGCGGCGCTCGGTGGTCATGTCGAGCGCTGTGGCGATTGCGGGCACACTGCCGTTTCCTTCAACAGCTGCCGCAACCGGCATTGCCCCAAGTGCCAGGCCGGCGCCGCGCGCGACTGGCTGGCGGCACGCCAAGTCGATCTGCTGCCAGTTCCGTATTTCCACGTCGTGTTCAACTTGCCAGCGCCCATCGCGGCCATCGCCTATCAGAACAAGGCTGACGTCTACGCGATGCTGTTTGAGGCCGTAGCCGAGACGCTGCGCATCATCGCGGGCGATCCCAAGCATCTTGGCGCCGAGATCGGCATGACCATGGTGCTGCACACCTGGGGCCAGACGCTCTCGCATCATCCGCACGTCCATTGCATCGTGCCAGGCGGCGGACTGTCGCCAGATCACTCTCGATGGATCGGCAGCCGGCCAGGATTTTTCCTGCCGGTCCGGGTGCTCTCGCGCCTCTATCGCCGGCTGTTTCTGGAGAAGCTCGTGAGCGCCCATGGGGCGGACAAGTTGCGCTTCTTCGGCGATCATGCCGCGCTGGCCGACACAGAAGCCTTCGCTGCGGTTCTGGCCCCGCTGCGTCGCGACGAATGGGTGGTGTTCGCCAAGCGGCCTTTCGCCGGACCCGAGCAGGTCCTGGCCTACTTGAGCCGTTACACGCATCGGATCGCCATCGCCAACCGGCGGCTAGTGGCCATGGATGACAGCATGGTCAGCTTCACCTGGAAGGATTATCGCCAACATGCAGCGCCCAAAACCATGACGCTCGCGGCCGACGAGTTCATGCGACGCTTCCTGCTGCACGTCCTGCCCGACGGCTTCCAGCGCATTCGCCACTACGGCTTTCTGGCCAATGGCCACCGCAAGACCAAGCTTGCCCTGATCCGTAAGCTGCTCAATGCCACAGCCCCACATATCGCCATGACAGTCGCTGTCGACCAACCAGCCGACGGCGCCAAGGCCGACAGCCTCAAGACCGATACACCGACCTGCACCTGCTGCGGCGGCACGATGGCCATCATCGAGATCCTGCCCGGACCACGCCAATCCGATCACAGGCAAGCGCGCCGGAGCAATGACACCTCATGAGCCGCCAACGTCCACCAGTCCAAGATCAGTGGTCGCCAAGCTGCGACCGCATCGTTTTGTCCGCGTCCATGCAGGACCTCGAAAGCGCGCTCAGTACCACCAATACCCGGGGCGCTATCGCCAACACCTGTTCGATCGGCGCCAGCCCAAGACACGCTCAAGCGGTTCGAGGATCGCACCTCGCCAGCGCCACCACCGAACAATCCCCATAACCACCTGCGCTCGTTGCCCGCAGTTCAGCTCAATCCGGCTTCAATGAGGTCGCCGAAGGAGCCAGCCGCTTATTCACAGCCTGCGACCTCACAGAAACCTCAAGATTCCCTTGGAGCAAGGTTCGTGATTCCCTCTCATCACCGATTCGATGGAGGACAGGATGCAGGCGCTTGGTATCCGTCGCGATCGCACCCCGGTGGTGCTTCGCAAGCAGTCGAAGATCGAGACCGATGTGCGTGTCTCGCGACGCATTCTGGCGATTGCCAATGCGCTTGACGGCATGAGCCGCGAGGTGGCCGCGCGCTCGGCGGGCGTGGACCGCCAGACCTTGCGCGACTGGGTCATCCGCTACAATGAACACGGCCTTGACGGGCTTGTCGACCAGCCGCGCGAGGGCCGACCGCCCAAGCTCGACGCGGCCGAAAAGGCGGCGCTGGTTGAACTCGTGCTGGCCGGCCCCGATCCCGAGGCGAGCGGCATTTCGGCCTACACGCGCGACGACTTGGTTGCGATCTGCCAGGAGAGGTTTGGCAAGAGCCTGCATGCAACCTCGATGGGACGCATCCTGCGTAACCTTGGACTGTCGCGACAGAAGGCGCGGCCAAGCCATCCGCAAAAAGACCCGGTCGCTCAGGCGGCCTTTAAAAAGAGCCCCGGCGCTGCTGCGAAAAATTCAGCGTACGCATCAAAACAAGAAAGTCCGCCTGTTTTTCTAGGATGAGGCGCGCATCGGACAAAAAGGGCGCACCTGTCACGTCTGGTGGCGGCGCGGCCAGCGGCCGCCAGGGCTGTGCGACAGGCGCTTCACGTTCGCCTACATCTTCGCTGCCGTTGAACCGGGAACCGACAACGCCTTCGCGCTCGTCATGCCCTACGTCAATACCGAGGCGATGCAGCAGTTCCTGGACGGCTTTTCGGCGACGATTGCCGAGGACGAGCACGCCGTCATGGTGCTCGACCAGGCCGGATGGCACGGCTCGGGCGGCCTGGTCGTGCCCGAGAACGTCACGCTTGTGCCGCTGCCGCCCTACTCGCCCGAACTGAACCCGGTCGAGCGGGTCTGGCTGCACCTGAAAGAGCGCTTTCTCTCGCATCGGCTTCACCCCGACTACGACGCCATCGTCGACGCCGCCTGCCAGGCCTGGAAGCGCCTCAAGGCCGATACCGGCCGCATCAAATCGCTCTGCTCATACCCATGGATCCCAAAGGTCAGAACTTAGGATCGGCGGTATTACTCCTGAATCTTTGAGCTCGCAAAGGCCGATTGGCCAAATGCCGCTCTATTGCAGCGAACGGCCCCACCGCAAAGAGATTGCAACACACTATCGTGATCAATTCAAATTTCCCCAAAAGCGATGGGTTCATTGCGAGATTTCGATGTCGAAGTCGGGTCATGAGGGCCGCCCCGACAGCCGATGCTCGAACCTGCGCAATGAACGGACGATGCCGCGTCAGAACGCCGCATATGTCCGCACCCCATTCCATCGGTGTAGATTCCGGCGGCGTCGCGTTCGACGCCATGGGCCAACAGCGACCGAGGTCGTGCCCGGATGATCAGTGTTAGCGTGTTCTTCGAGCCACGCGTTCGCTGTAACACCGAGATGGGTCTTGCTAGGCGCCGCGTCGCTGACCCTCATCAAGTGCTGCCGACAAATCTCCAGCGGCCACATCTCCTACGCTGAATGTCCGCCCGAGGTCCAGCATTTCCAGATTGATCCTTGGGCCATGAAGTCGCCTTAAAGATTGGTCTCTGCTCCGGCGAGTGAAACCGGCGGGAGCTTCAATATCCCGTCTTTGCCCACCGAGTTGACCGCGGCACAGACGGTATGGGTCCATTGACAGATACGCCACCAGCCATTTATTCGCCGGTTCCGGCGCAACGCAACGCCGCCTTCGCGCAAGCCATGGGGGGCTATGATCCGTTGCCGTCGCTCGGCCTGACCGGCCCAGCTGGCGACCCGTTCGCGGGCTTCCCGGCGATGACGCCTGTCGATAACACGATGCCGCCACCACCGGATGACCCGAACGCCGAAGCGCGCCGCGCCAATCCGGATCTATGGGCCCTCCCGCCGCTGAATACAGTACCACAGCAGCCCGTGCCACCGGATGGCATGATCAAGGAGCCGACGCCGCTGACGAATGCGGAGATCGAAGCCTAACTCAAGGATCATCCGTACCCGAACGGAGGGCTGGCGGATCTCGGCAAAAGCCTGAAGGACTCGTTGCCGTCGGTCGATAAGATGGCCGAAACCGACAAGGCGGCGCGCGACTATGTCAAGGCGGTTTACGAAGCTCAGGCGACCAACCCCCGACTGGCGAAAAAACCATCTGACAGAACACTTTAGCGCTAGAACCTTGCCCGGACCGCTGTGCGATCGCTCCGATGGAACCAAGCTGCCAACGACTTCCCGCTGGCCCCACCGCATTGCGCCGTCGGCCACGAGCATATCTTGAGTCGGAGTTCGTCGCAGAGCTGGGAAAGCCATGGTCAATCCCCTCCGACAGGGTGGTGCACTGCCACCACAGAACGGCCTCTGCCATCGACGGCCATCGACGGCTGTCCCTTGCGGTAGGCGACGGTGCTGCCCGATCGATGTCGGATTCGGGCAAAGTCGGGCCCGAGAAGGACGATCTCGGCACCGGTCGCCGGCCAGGCACTACACCCGAGGATCAACAGCAAGAGGAACAGCGAGGAGCCTGCCCAAGCCGCATCCGGCGGTGCCGACTCCGGTTGCCCTCCTCACAGTCATCGACGCAACCAAGCTTAGATTGAGTGAGCGGGACCAGATAATGCAGTGGTGTGAGAAATGCGGGCTAGTCAGCTGCTCGGGTTCGAGACAGACAGGGCAGCCCACGTCTTGGGCGATGTTGGTACCGCATGCCCTCCATCGCGCCGAAATCGACTCAAGGCGCCCATACGTTTATGCAGCCACAACAGTTGACAGCGGGCATCACAGAGTGGTGCGAAAACGTCACGCGGCACGGTCAATGATGTCGCGGCTACGGATTTACGCTTGCCAGAGAACCATCCCATTGTATCACTCTGACCATTGAATTCGGTAACTGTTGCGTGTGTAGGGGGTTGGGATGAGAGTTTTTGCAATTGCTGCCGCTGCCATTTTGGGCCAGGTGGCAGTCGGACCGGCGCTTGCCCAAGAGACTGGTCAAGCGGTTCTCGGCAATGGAATGGAGGCTTACGCGAGTTTTGGGCGTTCGACCTTGTTCTTGCCCAGCGTCCATGTGACGACGCTCACTGATGATCTCGTTACCCAATACCAAAGCCAGCTTGAGGATCTGTCAGGTCGCGTTGACGGAAACCGGCTGGATGTTGGTTTAGATCATATTCCCTTCGGCATGGTTTCGGGGCAACATTGGGCCTTTGGAGTCAAAGGATTCTACGCGGATTTGACCGCAAGCAATGACGGGGCCTGCGATGCAGTTCCGCCTCCCGGTGGCCAGCTTTGCATTTTCCTGCCGCTGTACGACCCCGACGCGCTAATTCAGGGCGATTTTGCGGGATCAAATGTGAGTCAGTGGGAAATTCACACCGACAGAAAAGTGAACAATTGGGGTGTGGCGGTCGAAGCACAACCGTTCGCCGATCGTCTTGTCGGTAGCTTGAAAGATGAGCCCCGGCACGTACTCGACCAGTCACCCTGGCGCTTGGGCCTTGCCGTCAAGGGTATCGACGAAACCGTAAATCTGAGTGCATTCGATACCGCAACCGATGATCCAGTTAGCCTGAACGAAAGGATCAACACCGCGTACTATGGCGCGTATGTTGGCTTTGTTCAGGAGGCTCGGTTGGGTCAGGGGCTCGCGATCAGTGTGAACGGCGAGATCGGCCTCTACTATGCTAAGACCGACTTCAATGGCACCTATCATGCGTCCGACGCAGCCGGCGGACTCGGGTTCGGTGGAGCGCTGCAGGAGATCAATCAAACCCTCAGTCTGTCTCAATCCAAGGCGGCGGCGATCGCCAGCCTGAAGGCGACGCTTACGAAAGATCTCGGCGCCTTCAAGTTTGGAGTGTCCGCGCAGGGGGATTGGTATTCCTATGTCCCTGACGTCCACTACAACAACAGTGACCACACTCCGAATCCCAATCTGGATTTGATCGGCACCAATGACGGAACATCGCTTGGCAGCGCACAAGCGCTGGGCTACACGCTCGCTGGGCGTGTCACAATTCCAATGAGCAACTGATCAAGCGTCTAGATGAGCCCCCATTGCGTCAACCCGCGACTATCGCGGGTTGTTTTTTGGGGGCGCCATAAAGGGCGGGTAACGTGCAAGTGGATACCCGGCGCAAGTCTGGGTCACAATAACAAGACGACTTTTATTGACCTGGGGACCACTTTGTTTGGCGGGGGACTATGCGCTCAGATGAATCCAGAAGCCAGCAAGATTTTCACTCAAAGCGCTATCCCAGTGATCTGACTGACGCAGAATGGGCACTTGTTGCGCCCGTGATCCCGGCCCAGCGGCCTGGCGGACGACGGCGTCAGACCGACATGCGGGAGGTCGTCAATGCCGTACGCTATCTGTTGCGCACGGGTTGCCGATGGCGACAGCTGCCGAGGGCCTTTCCGGCACATTCCACTGTGTACAACTATTTCTGGGAATGGTCCCGTTACGGTGTGCTCAACAGCATACAGGATGCCTTATCCGCGGCCGGACGCCCAAGTGGCTGCGACGTGCGGCCAGTCGCAAGCGCTTCCGAGGGAGCTGCCCCGGCGGCGGCCCAGGTTGATGCTCATCAAGTGATCCGAACTGAAGCGATTCATTCCAAAAGGTCGAAGGCTTCACGTCAAACGTGACTGTTGCGGCTTTTCAGCAATTCTCAATGTTACTCTGCGGCCAGGTGTGGCGGCGTGACTCATCGCGCTGTGCCGCGCATTTCGATCAAACTCCTTATGGTGCTCGAAACGCTTATCGACGGCCTCAAGGGCCTGTTCGCGGCCTTCCCCGACGAGCGGACGGGCGAGAACACCGTCTATCACATGGCCGACGTCGGCATAGCGGTGTTCGCGACGTTTTTCATGCAAAGCCCGTCGTTCCTGGCCCAACAGACCGCTTTGGCTCGCGGGCGCGGCACTTCGAACTGCCCGACGCTGTTCCAGATGGCCCGCATTCCGACCGACAATCGCATCCGCGCGCTGCTCGATCCTGTCCCGCCACAGCGGCTTTTTCCGATGTTTCCGCGTAACCTCGCAGCTCTTGTCGCCGGTGGCGGCCTGGCGCCGTTCCAGCGTCTGGGCGGCCATGTCCTGATCGCGCTCGACGGCACGGAGTATTTCTGCTCGCAGAAACTGTCCTGTCCCAACGGCTCGTCGTGCCCCGCACGCCTCCGGCATGACGCGCCCGCGCCAACGGCAAGAGCGAGCATTTCATCACGCCGCAGGACGGCGCAGAAAAGCAGGATTGCGAGGCCCGCGCCATATCCCGCTGGCTTGCAGCCCACGGGCCGCAGTATGCCCATTTGAAACCGGTCGATCTCGGCGACGATGTCGCCTCGCGGCAACCGACCTGCGAGGCCTTGCGCGCCATCGGCCCGCGCTTTCTGTTCACGGCAAAACCGTCCTCGAATAAGACACTGTACGAATGGCTCGACGGCGCCGACGTGCCGAGCATGGCGCAGAAGATCAAGCAGGGCGCGCGGTTCGTGCCGCACCGCTACCGCTGGCTGGAAGCCGTGCCGCTGTGCGACGGCCGCGATGCACTAACCCGGATATCTCACCAAGACAGTCGCATCGGTCGGGCCGAATCAGCGAAAGTGTTTGTGCGACCAACCACTTATGCTGACCAGACGGAGCCCGACCGATGCCGACAGAGTGTAACGCACCGCAGCTGGCTTTTGAAGCCTTCGGGAGCCGACAAGTTGTGGGCGGTTTCGATGGCGGGGCCATCAGCTCGAACGGCGGCGCCGTCATGCTGCGCGAGGCCGATCGCGCCATCGGACTGACCAAGGCGGTGGCGCGCTGCGTGATCGACCGCCGCAACCGCGATCTGGTCGTGCACCAGGTCGAAACGCTGATCGCACAGCGCCTCCACGGCCTGGCGCTCGGTTACGAGGACATCAACGACCACGAGGACCTGCGCCACGATCCGGTGCTTGGCCTCATCTCCGACACGCTCGAACCCAAGCGCGTCGATTGCGCCACGCTGGCGGGCAAGTCGACGCTGAACCGGCTGGAGCACGGTCTCAAGGGGCGTGCCGGGCGCTATCACAAGCTCGAGGTCGACGAGGCCGCGCTTGAGGCCGTGTTCCTCGATCTCTATGTCGCCGCGCACAAGACCGCGCCCAGGCGCATCATCCTCGACCTCGACGCCACCGACGACCCGCTGCACGGCAACCAGGAGGGTCGCTTCTACCACGGCTACTATCGCGGCTACTGCTACCTGCCGCTCTACATCTTCGACGGCCGGCACCTGCTGGTCGCCAAGCTCAGGCCGGCCAATATCGACGCGGCGGCCGGCGCCAAGGAGGAGATCGCGCGCATCGTCGCCCATGTGCGCAAGGCCTGGCCAAAGGTGGAGATCTGGCTGCGTGCGGACTCAGGCTTTGCCCGCGACGACCTGATGAGCTGGTGCGAAGAAACCCGCGTGGATTATGTGTTCGGCATGGCCCGCAACAAACGGCTTGAGCGGATGATCGTGGACGAACGGGCCGCCGCCAAAGCGGTATTCGCGACGACGGGCAAGCCTGCTCGGGTGTTCAAGGACCTGACCTACCGGACCAAGAAGAGTTGGTCGCGGAGCCGGCGCGTGGTGGCCAAAGCCGAGCATCTGGAGAAGGGCGCCAACCCGCGCTTCATCGTGACCTCGCTCGGGGCCGACCAGATCGGCGGACAGCCGCTCTACGAGAAAATCTACTGCGCGCGCGGCGAGATGGAGAACCGCATCAAGGAGTGTCAACTCGATCTCTATGCGGATCGCACCTCGGCCGCGACCATGCGGGCGAACCAGCTGCGGCTGTGGTTCGCCTCACTGGCCTACGTGCTGATGGAGGCGGTGCGGCGGCTGGCGCTGGCCGGCACCGAAATGGCCAATGCGACGGCTGGATCGATCCGCCTCAAACTGCTCAAGCTCGGAGCCGTGGTTACGATCAGTGTGCGCCGCATCAAACTCGCCTTCGCCACCGCCTGCCCGATGCGGGGACTGTTCGTTGCCGCCATCGGGCGGTTGCGAGCCCTGCGCGGCGATGGCCCGCCCATCGCCGCCGCGGCCTGACGCCGCCCACCCGCCCGAGGATCAACAGCAAGAGGAACAGCGCCAAGCCTACCCAAACCGCATCCGGCGGTGCGGACCCCGGCTGCCCGCGGTACAGTCGCCGCCCCGCCAAGGTTCACCTGACTGAAACTGGACGAGAAGCTGCGGTAGTGTGAGAAATGCAGGCTAATCGTCAACTGGCTCGAAATCGAGATCGTCGATCCCGCAGGCAAAGTCACCTATCGCAACGTTTTCGTCACCGATCTGGCCGTCATCGCGAGCAACCCCCGCCGGGTGAGCAACTTCCGGTTGAACCACTTGGTGCAACCGGCCCCATGACGCTGGATGCGTTCGCTGGTCCAGTGAAGGTCGAATGGGATGCGTCGAGCCCGCTGACGCTGTTCGGCCAGTTGGTCTATTTCGCCGAGTTCCTGGAGGTGTCGGGCCGCTTTGATGCCGCCGTCGGCGACAGCCCGCTGAGCTACACCAGCCCGAACGCACCGGCGGTGCGCGACGTGGTCGGCACCTGGGCGCTGGCGGCGCTGGCCGGTCACAAACGCTATGCCCATGTCACGGCGTTGCGCTCCGATTAGGTGCTGCCCGAATTGCTCGGCATGCGCCGGGTCGTCAGCGAGGACAGCTTGCGTCGGGCGCTCGCCGCGATCGCTGAGCAGGCTGGCCTCGACTGGCTGCAGCGGCACCTCGACGCCACCGTCCAGCCGCTGCTTGGCGAGCCCTACATCATCGACACCCCGTGAAGCCACTCTACGGGCATCAGGAAGGCGCGCCATCGTCGGCTACAATCCCAAGAAGCCGGGGCGCCCGAGCCATGTGCACCACACCTACATGCTAGCCGGCCTGCGGCTGGTGATGGGCGTGGAGACCGCGCCCGGCAACGAGCACACCGGCGCGCACTCCGCCCGGACCATGGAGGTTGATCGACAGCATACCCCGTGACTGTTGGCCGACGCTGCTGCGCGGCGACAGCGGCATCGCGAGCGAGAACGTGATACGCGAAGCCGAGCAACGCGGCATCGCCTATCTGTTCAAGCTGCGGCTGACCAAGAACGTGAAAAGCCTGATAGAACGGACGTTCTCGAAGGGCGGCTGGCGAGACGCCGGGCAGGGCTGGCAGGGCCAGACCGCCGAACTGCGGTTGACCTGGTGGAGCCGGCAGCGCCGAGTGATTGTATTGCGGCGTAAGCTGAGGAGTGGCGTGATGGCGAGCGCCCGCGATGCCTCCGACCAGCTGCGCTTGAGCTTCGCCGAGGTCGAGGACGACACCGAGCTGTGGGAACATGCCGTGCTCGTCACATCGCTGGACATGGCCAACTCGGGGGCACGCGGGACGATGAAGTGCTCTCGCTCGCCCAGCTCTACCCTGATCGCGCCGATTGCGAGAATGTGTTCGATGAGCTGAAAAACCAGTAGGGATGGGGCGGCTTCACCACGCACGATCTCGCCCGCTGCCGGCTCACCGCGCGGATGGTGGCGCTGGTCTACAACTGGTGGAACATCTTTGTACGCCTGGCCGAGCCCAACAAGCATCTAGTGTTCCGACTCTAACGCTTGGTTCCCGTTTTTTACAGTGTCCAGGACCGAGGGGCCGCGCGGGTTTTTGGCGATGATCGTGTCGGCGGTCTTGGTCCACTTGAACGGCTTCGGGCTGACGTTGCGGCAGTCGATCCAGTAAGTGATTGCGGTTTTGAGATCGTCGACGCTTTTGAACACGCCACGGCGGATGCGCTGGCGGGTGATCTCGGCGAACAGCCGCTCGACAAGGCTCAGCCAAGAGGCCGATGTGGGCGTGAAGTGCAGCTTGAAGCGCGGATGTTTGGCGAGCCATGCTTTCACGCCGGTGTCTTGTGGGTGGCATAGTTGTCGCAGATCAAATGCAGATCGAGCCCCTTGGCGACCACGCGGTCGATTGTCTTCAGGAAGCCGATGAACTCCTTGGCGCGGTGCTTGGGCAGGCACTCGCCGATCACCTCGCCGGTCTTGACGTCGAGGGCTGCGAACAGCGTCGTCGTGCCGTTGCGCTTGTAGTCGTGCGTCATCGTCTCGGCACGTCCCTTCTTCATCGGCAGGCCGGGCTGGGTGCGGTCGAGCGCCTGAATCTGGCTCTTTTCATCGACGCACAGCACGATCGCCTTGTCGTTCGGGGTTGATAAAGCCCGACGATGTCTGTCACGTTGTCTTCGAAGTTCGGATCGTTCGAGAGCTTGAAGGAGCGCACGAGATGCGGCCTGAGGCCCGCCTCCACCCAGATGCGCTGGATGCTCCTGTGACTGAGCCCGACCGCCTTGGCCAGCTCGCGTGCGCTCCAGTGCGTGCCGCCGGCAGGTGTCTCGGTGGTCGTCTTGGTCAGCACGGCGATCTTCTGATTTGCGGCGAGATGGGAATCATTTGTTAGCGCCAGAACACTAGAGGCGATCACCAGCCGCCCACTGCTTCTGGCCGGCAACGCCGAGCGCACCCGTCACGGCCGGCAGACGACATTGCGCACCGCCTCAACGCACGGCAACGCCCGATGGGCCGAACGCGTCCTGACCTGCGTTACCGGCTTCCTCATAGGACTGTTCGAAACTGCGGAGCAGTTGACCACCGAAGCCCGCTGGGCTCACATCCTGGCCCACACCACCCGGTCATGGTTGCAGGGTCGCCAGCTGCGCGCCCCGCCTCACGGCCTCGGCGTGAAAACGCAAGCCTACATCCCAGAGTTGAACCGCAGCCGCAAAAATGCGCGGCCACGATGAACAACTGTCGGTTCTAGGTTCAAGCGCATTTTCTGCCGATACCAACGCCGAACCGGTCATATTGAGAATTGCTGGGTTGCGGCTGCGCTGGCGAAATCGTGCCCGGGTCAAGTGTTGTTTGGATAAGAGGGGGCGACTTCCAACACGGCTTCAAATGGGTAGCGCGGCGCCCTGGGTCGCCGAACGCTGTGCCGGCTCCTTGCACTGATGACGCCTTCGATAAGGCGCAACCCTCCGCCAACGCCGCTGAGCTGCCGCGCGCGCAGGTGCGTCCGTGGTCACGCCGTAACCGCAAAGCAGGTCGCCCGCCACTCGCTCGCACTGGGCCGCGTGCAGAGCTAAGTGCTTCCGGTATCATGCGAACTTAAAAGACAAAACTTGCGCTCAAGATTGGATTCGAAACTCTCGAGGAACTTGATTCCGGTTAGGCGTCGCAACACTAGTTTGGCTTTCGTCAGTTCAACGCGATGTATGGCAAGGAAGCGTGCGAATCGCCCGCTGTCCGCAGTTGGGCGGCAAAATGTCAAAATTGAGTTGACACGTTAACTGAAATAATCAACTATACTCAAGGCTTGGCGGATGGCCCGGTCGAAGAGTGAACAGTTGTTATTGAGTGGGAGTAAGTCATGTATATTCTGCGCACCCTAGCTATCTCTTCTGCGTTCGCCTTGATCTCAGCGGTTGCATTTGCCGGGGATACAGCAACCTCGACAGCGAGCAATACGTCAACCAACAGCGTCAGTCAGGGCAGCCCTAGCGCGAATGGCGGCAATGGCGGCACGGGTGGTAACAGCATTGCCGCTGTTTTGGCGGTAAGCGTGGGCGGGTCCAATGGTGGCGACGGCGGATCGGCGGAAAATGATTCAAAAATAATTGTGAAACAATACGCCAAATCGCAGGCGAATGCCGGCAGCTGCAACGGCCATAGCAAGAAGAAAGCTGGCTGCACGCAATAAGTGCCTGAGGGCGTAACCAAGCATCGATGTAAGTCTTAGGTCCTGTGTACACTGGCCGGACCGGGCAGCTCGCCAGACGCGGCGCCCGGTCCAGGTTCGAGTGATGGGAGATTGTCATCATGTATCATGTTGTTCGCGTCGCGGGTGCCGCGAGCCTTGTCGCCGGTCTAATGTGCAGCATGGCATTTGCCGACAGCACGACCACTCTGGGCCAGAGCGCGACCGCAACAGCGGTTGCCGGAGTGGGTAACGGCTCAGGTGGCGGGTGCAATTGCAGTGCTTCGGCCAAGGCCGTGAACGCAGTTGGTTCCTCCACCAGTCAAACTGGCTCGGGAAATTATAGCGACACGAGGATCTTTCAAGACGCGGATGCATTGGCGATCGCCGGCAGCTATAACGGCAAGAAATACCGCCATAAGAAAGACAACTCGACGGCCGTCGCGAAGGCGATCAATCGGGCGCTGGCCTCGACCACACAATACGGTGGCAACAATCACAGCAAGATTAAAGTGCGGCAAACTGCGGAGGCAAGTGCGAACGCGGACAGTTTCAACGATTACTGACGCTTGTTCGATGAGTTATCGTGACTTTTGTTGTGCGTAGCGCGGAGTTAAAGCTATGGTCAGGGAAAAGTACGTTGTCTTCGTCGTAGCAATTCTGATCGCGGGAAGTTTCGCTGCCTCAGACGGCATGGCTGCCTGCGGTTCTCCAAAAGTCTGCAAACACAATCATGCTAAAGTTCATATTGTTTCCGGTAACATAGTGGCCGATTTCTTCCTCTACGCGAGTGCGGAGGCAGAGCCCGGCGTCGGTTCGGGCACTGCAAAGATGAAGGGTACGATAACAACAACCGGAGCGGGCTCCAACGCCACAAAGAGCGTAACCATTGCCACAGGTAGCGCTGGCCCCAACGGATCGAGCGGAACGGGCATTGTAGGAGTTATGTCGCGCGGCGTGGACTCGAACGGCCATGGCTACGTGACATCATCTGTGGTCTCGGCCGGCGCAGCTTCGGATGGCAGTACAAGCGGTCAAACTGGTACCGCCACAAAGACCTTCTGATCGTGTCGGCTGGCGGTGGCGCGACTAATGGCCAAAAATCCCTCACGACTCGTCACTTCACCACGCGATCCGCTGAACGCAGCGAGCGACGACAACCACGTCAGCCGGAAGGGTGCCGGCCAGTCCGTCGTCCCCATGAGGGGCGGCCCAAGGCGGTTTCCCCGAGCTTGTCCGGCGGCAGTCCGTCATGGACTGTCCAATAGGCAAGTGACGTGGGCTCGTCCGCGGTCCCGATAGGGCCAGGAAAAGTGTATTGGGTCGCCCCGCTCAGGGGCGCGGACTGTGCCGAAACTGTTTGATTTTGCTGGGTTTTTCGCCCGTTACAAACCGTGTGTAGTCCGGTTTGTAACTGTGCATACAGTGATTGTCTGGACAAAGATGAGGCCTGGGTAGCTACGCCCGGACCGCTCCTCTAACGAGGAGGCTTGCTGTGGGCTGCTGGCAATCCAGTCTCGCACGTCGATGCCGTTCCCGCACACCTGGGGCTGAACCGGCCTGAACAATAGCGCGACCGAGCAAATCTCGACCGGCAACAACGCCTTTCGAAGAGGAAACCGAATGGCCCTCGACCGGGCTGCTCGCTCGGCCTGACCATCAACCTCGTGATCCGACGTGGGGCATTTGGTGGGTTACCAATGCGACTCGTCAAAATTTGCAAATAATATCAAAGGTTTATGTTAGGAAGTGGTGGAGCCGATCACGGTCGAACTGCTGGCGCTAGCCCATGACCGGGCCTGCGAGGCCGAACTGGCGCAGGTCATCCGTGCCGATCTCGACCGATTGCCGGCCCTGAGCGTCCTGCGTCAGCGGTTCAGTCCGGACCCGGAGGCCATACCGTCCGTGGTCGTCGATCTCGTTCCGCTCAACGCCTATAACGAGTTGGCGACTGTCTCTGCCTTCGAACTGATCCCCAGCTTCGAGGTGGCGGCATGACCACGACCAACACCCTCGACGCCGCGCGTGTCGAACTGCTGCTGAGCGAACTCAGGCTACCCGGCATCAAACAGATGTGGGCCACACTCGCCGAGCAATCGGACAAGGAGGGCTGACCGGCGGCCGAGCACGAAATGGTCGATCGCGGCCGCAGGCGTATCGAGCGCCACCTGACCGAGGCCCGGCGAGGCCGATTGCGGCGTCACTTTCGGCAAGGTGCCAGTGACGGCATTTGCCAAGATCATCCGGTTCCAGGACGGACAGGAAGTGCCGATTGGAAAGGCGGTAGCAGAAGAAGTCCAGAAAGCCTTGATCAAGTCCGGAATGATCAATGCCGACGGAAAGATTGGCGCGGCGTTCACTCCCAAAGACAAGAATTTCTCGCTGAAACTACCCAAAGCGCTTGCCGATCTCGGGCCTTCCATCATCGATCTGCTCGGCAGCTATCAGATCGAACGCCATGTGAAGCGCGAGTCCGATCAGCGCCAAAACCGTCTCAGGAAGGACGTCACGCTGACGCCGGAGTTCAAGACGCTGCAGGCAGGGGCTGGCCGAGAGGCCGACGCTTTCGGCGAGCACGACGTTGGTCATGCGCCCGTTGCCTTGCAGCGTCGCGAGGATCGCAATGTCGGTCTCATCCAGTTTTGGCCGCTCACTCACGGACGCTCTCCAAAATCAGCCGCCTCGAAGCTCATCCTGATGAGCTTTCACGAGGTCGGCCATGCTGTTGAAGCGAAAACTGTACTTCGGCATGGTCCCTGGGTCCATCGTTGCGCCGAAGCCGGTATCCGCGTGGCGCCGGTAGATCCAAGCCGATTTCAGACCGCAGATGTTCGCCGGCGCGTGATCGTGGAACATGCTCTCGGCCGTGTGCAGGACTTGCTCCTCTGCAATGCCGAGCGATTTCAAGTTTTCGAGCATGTAGGAAGAGTTGCGTTGGTCGGGCTTGTAAGACCCGATGTCCTCGGCAGCATAGATCGCGTCGAAAGCGACCTGCAGGCGCCGGTTACTCAAAGCAAAGCTCACATTGTCGACGTTCGAGAGAATGACCAGTTTGAAGTGACGCTTGAGGTATTGCAGCGCGCCAGGGCTATCTGCGAATGCTGGCCAATCGCCCACGGAGCGCCCGTAAGCGAGGCAGTCCTCCCAGGTGATACTGACGCCCCATTCATCGGCGAGCCGCTTGTAAACGATAGCGAGCACATCGCGGTAGACTTTTGCAGGCCTGATTACCCACTTGCGTACGCGCATATGATGTCCGCATACGGCCTTGGCGTCGTGCGCACGGCCACGCAGGCGAGGCGGGCGAGCATGTCCGGCAGGTTCGAGCGGCGGTTGAACCGGTACTGGAACTCTGCGAGATAGCGGTGAAGGTACTGTCGGTGGATCACGTGGAAGGTTCCAGCTGTCGCCGTTTTGAGGTTGCCCAGGACCGTGTTCACCCAGCGGAAGCAGTGGAGCTTTTGGGGATGGGCGATGTTGTTGACGACGGTCCGGCTGTGCTCGTAACCGGCTACGGCGATGGCCTTGAAGCAGTCGAGCCCGTCGCTGACGATCCAGCTGCCGGGGGCGAAACTCGTCGTGGCGATGCGCGTGATCTCGGCCCGGTTGTGGCTGGTGACGGTGTGAAACTGGACCCGCTGTGGCCGGCCGCCACGGGTCTCGACGGCGATGACGAAAGGGATCTTATTGCTCCCGGCCCGTCCAGGTTTCCCACCATTATCAAGGAGTTGCTTGCCACCCATGACGGCGTCGTCGACTTCGATCCGGCCTTCGAGTGTAGCGCGACAATCTGGATGAGAACGGCGCGTCAATCAGGATGCGACGAGGCGGCCGAGCGATTTGATGATTGACGCTGGCCACGGTGATGGCAAGCGCTTTGATTGACGCGGCGCGTCAATCAACTTTGGCCGGGTCGGTTTCGTTGATTGTCGCGTGTACGGCTGGCCGGCCGCGGCCGCGCTTGCGGTCGAGGGCGGCGCGGCGGCGGTAGCTCTCGACGTTCATTTCCAGGATGGTGGCGTGATGCACCAGGCGGTCGATGGCCGCCAGCGTCATGGCCGGGTCGGGGAAGATCTTGCCCCAGTCGCCGAACGGTTGGCCGAGAAACTGAGACTCACGACACAGTGCGATGCCTCGAACATCTCGGATGTGCAGCGGGCGATTGGTTATGTGATTGGCTGGCACACGGCGCGCGCCGAACTTGAGTGGACGAGCGTGCACGCTGGCTGGAAGGAGTTGGCGAAGTCGCCGCGGTTCTGGGAGTGAGCGCGCGTTGCAATCGATGTGAGCCGTCGCCGAGACGTTGTGAACAACTGGCGGCCCAAGGCACTTGCTGCGATACCCCTGCGACGCACTCGCACGCCGATGCTGCATTGCACAAACTGTCACTGCGCTGTCATTTGACGGCACTATCAGCGCGGCATGGGTGCGGGGGCAGCTCTCGCCGTCCGGACACGCACCCGGTGTTATCCGCGAGGAAAATCCTATGAGCATTCTGAAGACTTCGGTTGCCCTGGCAGCAATCGTGGCCGTCGCCGGATTGGCTGAGGTGGCTTCGGCCGCCGGCATGGATGAGCTGGTCGCAGCTGCCCAGAAGGAAGGCGAACTCACCGTTATCGCGCTTCCGCACGACTGGTGCGGCTACGGCGACGTGATCGCCGGCTTCAAGGCCAAGTACGGCATTAAGGTCAACGAACTCAATCCCGACGCCGGTTCGGGCGACGAAATAGAGGCCGTCAAGGCCAACAAGGACAATAAGGGCCCGCAGGCTCCCGACGTGATCGACGTCGGTCTGTCGTTCGGCCCCTCGGCCAAGAAGGACGGTCTCATCCAGGCCTACAAGGTCTCGACCTGGGCCGACATTCCCGACAGCATGAAGGACGCCGACGGCTTCTGGACCGGCGACTACTACGGCGTGCTGTCGATGATGGTCAACAAGGACCTGGTCAAGAAAGTCCCCGCCGACTGGGCCGATCTGATGGCTGACGACTACAAGGGCATGGTCGCGCTGTCGGGCGATCCGCGCTCGTCGAACCAGGCGACCATGGCGATCTATGCCGCTGGCCTGGCCTCAGGCAAGGCCGACGCCAAGGACGCTGCGACGGCTGGCCTTGAGTTCTTTGCCGCTCTCAACAAGAAGGGCAACTTCGTGCCGGTCGCTGGCAAGGCGGCCTCGCTCGCCCAGGGCGCCACGCCCATCACCGTTCTCTGGGACTACAATTCGCTCAGCGGCCGCGACACGCTAAAGGGCAATCCCCCGGTTGAGGTCGTGGTGCCGAAGTCGGGCGTGATCGCCGGCGTCTATGTGCAGGCAATCAGTGCGTATGCCCCCCACGTTAACGCCGCCAAGCTCTGGCTTGAGTATCTGTACTCGGACGAAGGTCAGATCGGCTGGTTGAAGGGCTATTGCCACCCTGCTCGCTTTGCCGCCATCTCGGCCAAGGTACCGGCCGACGTGATGGCCAAGCTGCCGCCGGCTGCGGGCTACGCCGCCGCCAAATTCCCAACGCTCGAGGAGCAGGGCGCCGCCAAGGAAATCGTCGCCAAGAACTGGGATACGGTTGTCGGCGCCGCCGTGAAGTAAACGTATCGAGGTTGCTTCACCTACCTCGACTAGCCCCTCTCTGCATTGGAGAGGGGCTATTGCATTCAGGTAGGCACGCTGAGATCGCGCCTCGCTCGGCACATCGCAGGTGAAGCGGCTCCAGCCCTTCTCCCTTGGGGAGAAGGTGGCCAAGGGCCGGATGAGGGGTGGCTGCAGGCACAGTGCTTGAGGCACGCTCTGTACCCGTCTCACCCCCTCACCCCGGCCCTCTCCCCACGGGAGAGGGGGCGCAAGAGCCGCACACGCGTTCTTGCATTCTAACAGGTTCAATGCATGCCATCAGCGAACACACGAGGCACGACCGCGGCAGCCCTGCAGCTGATCCCGTTCATCATCTTTACCGTGATGTTCCTGCTGCTGCCGACCTCCTATCTGTTCATCGGCGCGTTCCAGGACCACGACGGGCATTTCACTTTTGGCACTCTGGCCAAGCTGTTCACGCCGTCCGTCCTCAACGCCTATACGCTCAGCATCCAGATCAGTGCGGCCTCCTCGATCCTTGGCGCGCTGCTCGGAACTGGCGTCGCCTGGGCCATCAAGGAGGGCGCGTTGCCCGACTGGGCGCGCTCGGCCGTCACGACGCTGCCCGGCGTCACCTCGAATTTTGCCGGCGTGCCGCTGGCGTTCGCATTCCTAGCCACGCTCGGACGCACCGGCCTGGTCACGGCCTTGCTGCACTACCTCGGTCTCGACATCTACAGCCAAGGCTTCTCGATCTACAACGTCACCGGGCTGACGCTAACCTACCTCTACTTCCAGCTGCCTCTGATGGTGCTGGTGATTCTCCCCGCCATCGACGGCCTGAAGACGGAATGGTCGGAAGGCTCGGCCATGCTCGGAGCCACCCCGCTCCAACACTTCCTCGGCGTCACCCTGCCGATTCTCGCTCCCAGCGTGCTCGGCGCGACGCTGCTGCTGTTCGCCAACGCTTTCGGCGCCGTCGCCACCGCCTTCGCACTGACCTCCGGCTCCATCAACCTCATCACCATCCTGCTGTTCGCCCAGATCCGCGGCGACGTGCTGCACGATGCGAACCTGGGCTATGCGCTCGCCTTCGGCATGGTGGTGATCACCGGCCTGTGCAATCTCGGCTATCTCTGGCTGCGCTCACTTTCCGAACGGAGGAGCGCATGAGCCGGTCCATGCCCTGGCGTTATCTCTGGCTGACCCTGGGCCTCAGCTATCTTCTCATACCGCTGGTGGGCGTCGCCGAGTTTTCGCTCCGTATGCGTCGC
Source organism: Hyphomicrobiaceae bacterium (assembly GCA_031367715.1). Taxonomy (GTDB): domain Bacteria; phylum Pseudomonadota; class Alphaproteobacteria; order Rhizobiales; family Hyphomicrobiaceae; genus JANYHF01. The sequence continues at coordinate 22,585 of JANLQJ010000109.1, forward strand.
GGCGTCTACAGCTTGGACGCCTACGGAGTAGTTCTGGCGGACCCGCAATTCCAGCAGACCTTCCTCTATTCGTCTGTCCTATCGCTCGCTGCGGTCGTGCTCGCCGCGCTGCTGGTCGTTCCGGCCGCCTACGTCGTGCATCTGCGGCTGCCCGCCTTCCGACCCGTGCTGGAATTCGTGACGCTGCTGCCGCTGGTCGTCCCCGCCATCGTCATCGTGTTCGGCTATTTCCGCCTCTACGGTTCCAGTTCCTGGATCGCGCTCACCAACACGGAAATGGGCGCCAACGTCCTATTGGCCTGCGGCTACGCCACGCTGGCGCTGCCCTATCTCTATCGCGCCGTCGATACCGGCCTCACCGCCATCGATGTGCGCACCCTGACGGAAGCGGCCGAAAGCCTCGGGGCCAGCCCCATGCGCATTCTGGTCTCGGTGATCCTGCCCAACATCCGCGCGGCGCTGCTTTCCGGAGCCTTTCTGACGGTCGCCATCGTGCTGGGCGATTTCACATTCGCCAGTCTCCTGGATCGTCCGGGGTTCGGCCCCTACATGCAATTGCTCGGCGCCAACCGCGCCTACGAACCGGCCGCTCTCAGTGTCATCGCCTTTTTCCTGACCTGGGCGCTGATGGCCTTGATCGGCATCTTCAGCCAAACCCGGACCAAATCGAGATGACAATGTCAGCCAACGGATATCTGTCGCTCACCGGGTTGGAAAAATCCTTTGGCGTCAACAAGGTCGTGCACGGCTTTTCTTTGGAGGCCGGTAAAGGCGAGTTCATTTCGCTTTTGGGACCGTCCGGCTGTGGCAAGACCACGGTGCTGCGGATGATCGCCGGCTTCGAGCAGCCCACGGCCGGAACCATCCGCATCGGCGACGCCGACGTCACGCACAAAGCCGCCAATCAGCGCCAGATCGGCATGGTGTTCCAGTCCTACGCGCTGTTCCCGAACATGACGGTGGCCAAGAATATCGGCTTTGGGCTGAAGGTTGCCGGCAAGCCGAGCAAGGAGATCGCGAGCCGCGTCGGCGAAATGCTGGAGCTGATGGACCTGCCAAAGCTCGGCCACCGCTATCCGTCCGAACTGTCGGGCGGCCAACAACAGCGCGTGTCCTTGGCCCGTGCGCTCGCCCGCGAACCAAAAATCCTGTTGTTCGATGAACCTCTCTCTGCGCTCGATGCCAAGATCCGGATCGCCCTGCGCGATGATCTGCGAGCGATGCAACGCAAGCTCGGCATCACGGCAATTTTCGTCACTCACGATCAAGAGGAGGCGCTCGCCCTCTCCGACCGCGTTGTAGTGATGAACGCCGGCCAAGTTGACCAGATTGGCTCGCCGGCTGATATCTACAACCGGCCGGCGACACCATTCGTGGCCACATTCGTCGGCGCCATGAACGCTCTGGAATGCGATGTAATCGATACGGACGAAGGGCGTGTGCAACTGCAAGGTCAGCCATTGCGTCTCGCCGGCCCCGCGACTGCGGACGCTAATGGTCGCTTGCGCGTTGGCATCCGCCCCGAGGCCATGACCATCACGTCGTTGCCTGGCGGAAACAAGCTCACCGGCACGGTCGAGGACTTGACGTTCCTCGGTCCGATCCTGCGCCTGCGTGCCCGCGTCGGCCAAACCGTCATTCGCCTCGACCTGTTTGGCGCCGCGCGGGCGTCACCACCCGCGATCGGCGAGACGGTGGCAATCTCGTTCTCTCCCGAGAGCGTCATGCCGCTAACTTGACGTCGGGTTCAACTCTTGCCAGTCACCCCGAACGATACATACCAACCCGTTCCAGCGCCGTAACCGCCAAAGACCGATGCACCGGATCATTGAGCAGATAATTGATCTCGCCAATCGCCTTTGACAGCTGCTTGGTCCGGCGCAGGTCCTCGAAGACCTCTGGCCACTTATCATCAGTCAGTGTGGCGAACAATTGGCAATGACCAATCCAAAGGCGAAAGGCTCGTGGTGGTCCGCAGCACAACTGCGCATGTGATGATACTCCGATCGACAACGCGTTGCTTGCCAACGTGGGACGACGGGAACCATCCAGTGGACCGCCAGCCTGATCGAATGTTGCGAACGGATCAAGCTGACTGCACCATAGTCTGCCTAAAACTTGGGCGTGACCAACCTCAATCAGTGTCCAAGAAAATTATTTCGAGCTATGCAAGAATCTTCAAGGCGTCGCGTCTGTGCGCGGCGTCCCGTTTCTGCCTGCCAGGATTTTGCCGATGATCTCAACCACCGCCAGATGGCCAGCGGGCGTTGCCGGCGACTGCGTTGGCATGCGCAGCGTCTTGTTGCGCACGGCCGACCATTCCTTCCTGGCGCTGACGGATGCGGTGGTCAGCACCGTCGATCGGGACCATATGATGCGCTGCGTCACCGAGTTCCCGCGGCTGGGGGCGGCGCTGCTGTGGGCGGCCTCGCGCGACGAGGCGATGGTGGTCGAGCATCTGGTCAGTATCAGTCGGCGCAGTGCTATCGAGCGGACAACGCATTTCTTCATGGAGCTGGCCGAGCGGCTGAATTTGATTGGGCTGGCGACCGAGACCGAGTTCAAATGCCCGCTCAGCCAGTTCGTGCTGGCCGATGCCTTGGGCCTCACCGCCATTCACGACAATCGCGTCTTGCGCCAGCCGCGCGAGCTGGGATTGCTGACCGTCCGCAAAGGCCGGGTGCACATCCATGATCTGGACGGCTTGCGCAAACTGTCCGGCTTCCAGGGTGGCTATCTGAACTCAAGGCATTAGCGTTATTGCGGTATGGCGACGTTGCGGCGACAGGCGCAGCCCTTGTGGACTGCGCCCTTTATCCGTTGGGTCGTATTCAACGGTTACATCCCCAGCGCCTTGCGCATCTCGGCCTTGGCCGGCTCGAACTCCTTCAGGAAGTCCGCGTTCGACATCAGCGCCTGCGCCATCAGCGCGCCGGAGGCGTGTCCGGCGTCAAGATCACTGCGATAGTGCACGCCGACGATCATCCGGCTCCAGCCATAGTCCTTGGCGCGGGCCATCAACTCGTCCTTCTTCTCCGGCAGCATCTTGGCCAGCACGATGGCGATGGCGGTGCCATTGGTGGCGTGGCCCGAAGGATACGCGCCGGACTTCGACAGTTTGATCAGCGGCTTGATCTGATCGTCGACAGTTGGCGGACGCGGACGGCCGAAGCCCTTCTTGGCCGGGGTAGTGATTTCGTCCTCGGTATCGATCACGCGCTGGATTAGGGCCGTGGTCAGAGGAATCTTGTCCTTGTCCAGCTTGATGCTGATGCCGGCGAGGAACTGCGCCAGATTCTCTTCGTCGTCAGCGATGGCCTGCTTCTTGCGCTCTTCGCTGGCGATGGCCATGAGCGTCGTAACCTCGGCGAGTTCGGCCTTGGTTTCGGCCGAATCCTTGCCCGGTGGGGGCACGATCAAGTCGAGCAAGGGCACAACGTCGGCCTTGAAGTAGGGATGGGTTTCGTCCGCGCTGGCTGGCTGGCAGAAGGCAAGAGCGGCCAGTGCGACTGCGCCCAGAAGCGCCCTACGGTTCAAAGTGATCACGTCAACCTCCTCATGCGTTGTCCCTGTCGGGTGGAGGCGTGATAGGGGCCTTGGATGACGAGCGCGTGACTGTTCCCGGACGCCACACAACAGGGTGAGGCGAAAGACGAGCGCTGGTGCATTTCTCGTAAGAGGCGAGCCGCAGACTTGAGGGCAATCGTCAGGATGACAATATATACCGGCCGCCGCCGAACAACAAATTGAACCCTCGTTTGCACGACGTGCTCCTTCGGCCTACTGACCGTCACCCGCCAGGGCCGAGACCTTTCGGGGCTCGGTCGCGGAGGCCTTTTGCCGGAGCGATAGGGCGGGACGGCGGCCCCTTCGGCCGCCGGAGGCCCCAAACTGTCGAACAAGCCATGAGGCCTATCGGGACAATCCACGGGCTCGACCTCGGGAAATGGCAAGCGAGAGGGTCCGGTTGTGTATGGCGACGTCGATCTCCTTGCCGCGCATCTGGGCAAGTTCCGGTCGCCAGGGAATGAGCGTGAAGGACGTGCGATCCTGGATGACGGCGATGCGTCCCGCCGGAAACGTGACATCGCGCGTATGCCGGCCAGTGATCCACATGCCCTCGGTCATCGGCCGGTAGACCTGATCGAGTTCGCCTTCAAGCCGCCGGGCGAGGCTGGACCAGCCGCGCTCATTCAACGTGTCGAGCGTATTCGCCTTGGGCGTGACCCGGCCGGCAGGGTCGCGATAGGCGTGGCCTTGGGTGATGAGCCAATCGGCGCGCGCCCGAAACGCGGCGGACAGTTCGGCGCCAAACTTTCGCTCGGCCATCGAGGGCCGTTTGTTGTCGACGATGGCTTTGTCGAGCCACGTGGGCAATTCGGCGTCCGGCAGGCGTTCGACCGGCCAAAAGGACAGGACTTCCACCCTGGCCATACGCGCCGATGACTTGCCGCCCATGGACTTCAAGGCGACGATCATGCCGGGTTCGGGATCGTGCTGTACCGAGGCTGATCCCAGCGCGGCGTAGTGCAACCGGCCGTCGGCGCCATCGACGACGATGAATTTGCGGTCCGTCATCTCGTCGGCAATTCCGACCTCGACGACACGTCCAATGACCGGCGCCGTCCTCTGACCGCCAGAGAAAATCGCGAAGTCTCCGGCGGGTCGGTCCGGACCTTGCTCGCGCATGACCTGGTGCATCGTAACTATGATATCCCCGCGCTCGCCGAGGCTGCGCAGCTTGGTCTGCAGATCATTGTCGATGTGCCAGACGCCGGCCCACGGTTCTCTGGCGAGGCCCATCTTCTCAATGTGCCGCAGCCGAGCGATGCGGAGGACCTGGCGCTGTCGGTCGGCATCAGGATAGGCCGAAACCACCAGCACATTATTGTTGGCGTCCTTCACAATGCCTACGTCGAGCGACGTGAAGCGTTCGGCCTGGATTTCGTTGGCCAACTTCACGGCGCGCTCGAACGGCTGCTCGGGGCCAAGCTCGCGTGTGACCAGATCGCGAGCGCGATGGCGGATGCCATGGCTGATGTAGTGGCGCGCCATGACGAGATCCTTGTCGAGGTCGTCGTGGCCAGCGATCACGATGTGCGTATGGGGATGCCCGGTGTTGAAATGATCGGCGGCCACCCAATCGAGCTTGGTGTGCAGGTCCTGTTCCATCTTGGCCATCAGATCACGCACGAAGGGTTTGAGTTCGCGCATGCGCGCGCCGTCCTCTGGCGCGACGATGAACCGGAACTGATAGGTGTCGCCCTTCTGGCGCTCCAAGAATTTACCGCCATCGGCGTCGTCGTGCTCGCGGTCGTAAAGCTGGCCCGGACCACCGGCGCGGGTGACGCCGTCGCGCTGGATATAATGCAGGTGCGCGCGGGCGGCGCCGAGATCGGACGTGCCGTGACGGGCGATGCGCGCCTTGACGATGACGCGGCGCCAGCCGGCCGGCGCAGGCGTCAGGCCGTAGAGCGCACCCTTGCCGCGCGCCAGTTGGATGACCGGCCGGCGTGTGAGCGCATTGGCCCAGGGCGACTTCGCAGCACGGTTGCGCGACGCGGCTTTGACGACGATGCGCGTCAGCCGGCCGTCCTTGTCAACGGATCGGGCGCGTGTGCTGCTGATCTTAGGCTTGAACTCGGGCTCGGACATTGCGTCGCTCGCGGTGGTCAATTACGTGATTGAGTAGCGCTACTGTTTGCGATGATTTGAAGGCATTGATCGAGCTATTTCTTGCGCTCAGACTCGTACAGAACATGCCATGAAAATAATGTTTGACGTCACGTTTCGCGGCGATAATTCGGGTTCTTTCTACGACCTGACAGCGCGTATCTATCTTGCCCTATGACCCAACGACTCTGCTTCTTCCTGAACCTCTCGACAAAACCCGTCCTCACCATCATTTCACGATCGTTGCGGCCACAATGAGTCAAGCGGCTCGCCAGTGACCGACCAATGGCTTGAAATAGATGGAGCATAACAAATGGACAATCGATGCCGGCTTCGGCGGCGTTCAATCCACTCGGCTTTCGTTTGCGCGCCTTTGGGCCGATCTCCTGGAGATCGCGCTCCGCCCCGCTTCCCTCCGGAGCCGCCGTCGCTCGCACGTGCCACCCCCAAGGGGCGAGCGACGGCGGCGCAGGAGGGGAGCGCTTCCCTCTGGTGGGCCAGAGCGAGCGCGCGTCTCACTCGTTTGGCGGCGTGGATGGTTGAGGAAATGCCCGAGCTTCTGGTTCAGAGGTCTCACCCGCAACTGTCCGGCTTAGCCCGAGCGTATGCGCCTCCTCCCTCACCACTGCCCCCGCTTCCCTCCGCCCAAGGATTGTCCCATGCGTCACCGCCACACCTTGTATCTGTCGGACAGCCTGACTCAACAGCTGCAATTGAGCGCCGAGACGCATCGCGTGTCAAAGTCGGCAATTTTGGAACTGGCGCTACAGACGCTCCTGGCACCGAGCAACAATGCCCCCCCGGACAAGCTGAGACAACTGCAGCAGGACGCCAACACCAGATCAATGGCGCGGCTGGAGCGCGATCTCGCCATCACGACCGAGATGCTGGCGTCCCTGACGCGCTTCTTCTTCATGATCACGCCGCCGTTGGCTCAAATCGAACAACCGGCAGCAAGCGCTCTCGGACGGTTACGGTTCGAACAGATGATCGAGCAGGTTTCTGCACGACTGCGGACGGATGCCAGCTGGGTGGCGCAGATCAAGATGAGACTGGGCGAGACGGCCCAAAAGACCGCATCGGACAAGCTGAGACAAGACAATGAGCATGGATCGGCGGCGTCCCAATCTGTCCGAAGCGGACCGGCGCAGGGCGACCGGGATGGATGATCTCTTTGACCGCATTAATCGTCAGCAACCCAGCGCAGATCGTGACGATGAAGTCTGGAATGTCCAAACAATCACAGCCAAAACGGGTTTAGCCAGAGCAACACTCTATCGATATATACAAGACGGTCGTTTTCCCCGACAGCGTCGACTTGGACCGCGTCGCGTGGGCTGGTTGGCCTCGGAAGTTCGTGTATGGATCGCGACGAGGCCCAAAACCTGAATTGGTCCGGAATTTAGAATCTGGGCGAGGTATAATGCACTCGTTAGGCCGATGGTACTGCGAGCGGGAAAATCACACTTACTGCAGAATTTCCGGCGTCGACATGTCGTTGTTCGACTCCGCAGGATCGATTGGCGATTGAGTGATGTAGTCTGACCAAGTTTGCATCAGAATACGTCGCTCATCGAGAAACTTGGTGCGCAGGTAGGCGGACCGGACTTTGCCGGGAATTGTGTGAGCGAGCGCTGCTTCAGAGACCTCGTCTCGGACCTTGGCAACTTCGGCACACCAGTCCTTGAAGCTCGACCGGAAACCGTGCGCTGTCGCCTGACCGGCCAGTCCCACATCGCGCAGCAATTTTGTAAGCGTCATATCGCTCAAGGGGCGCCCCTCGTTGCGACCCGGAAAGACGAGGCCGTCGCTGGAATTGTGCGCTCGTGCCAGTGCAAGGACGTGCAACGCTTGCGAACTCAGCGGTATGATGTGCGCCTCGCGCGCTTTCATGCGATGGGGCGGAATAGTCCAATGCTTGTTTGCGTCATCGATTTCACTCCAAGTTGCATTTCGGATCTCACCACTCCGAGCTGCTGTGAGGATCAGGAATTCGAACGCCAATTTTGTGGACGGACCTGCGGTGAGTTCTCGCAACCGGGCTACGAATTTCGACACCTGAACGTATGGCAAGGCGGCGTGGTGGTTCGCTCCGGAACGCTTCCGAGTCCCAAGCACGGTCTGGACGCCAGTTGTGGGCGAAGCGGACTTCCGGTCGCCGCGCACGATGGCGGCTTCGAACACAACGCGCATGCGCTGCAGGACCCGTTTGGCCGTTTCGGGCTTGTCCGTCCAGATTGGCTTGAGAATGTCGATCACCTGGGCCGGCGTCACGTCAGCGACGGGTATCGCGCCGATGGCTGGGAAGACGTAAGCATCGAGCGTTGAGCGCCACTGGGCGGCATGTTTGGGGTTGGAGAGCTGTTGCTCCTTCATCTCGAAGTAGGTTTCAAAGGCCGAGCTGAACGTCACTGGGGGCGGCTCGGCTCGAGCCTTTGCAATCGAGCGGCGACCGAAAGGCGGGGTGATGAGGCCGTCAACGATCTGGTCGCGCAACTCGTCCGCTTTGCGCCGGGCGACCACCAGCGAGACTTTCGGATAAAGACCAAGGCCGAGTTGCCTACGACGCCCGCTGTCGCTAACTCGTAGTTCCCAGCGCTTAGCCCCGGCGGCGGTCAGAATCAGGCTGAGACCTGCGCCGTCGGCATAGGTGCCAGGGGTTCGCAGCCTTTCGACTGCGATCGCCGTCAATCGATTCCGCGAGCGCGTTCCTGCCATTTGGCCGGTTCCTCAACCCACCATTCAACCCACCATTTGTCGGGTCGCTTCAGTGGTATCTAGAGGAACAAAATGAGACAGGATTTAGGCCAGCCTGAACGCGCGCATCAGTGTTTCTTGCTTTAATATCAGAATTTTGAAGGTGTCCCAGGTCGTCTCACAACGTTTCGCTCCGTCGCTTGCCGTGTCGTGAGGAATGAGAACAAATCATGAAAATGGCGGAGAGGGTGAGATTCGAACTCACGGGACGGTTGCCCGCCCACTGGTTTTCGAGACCAGCCCAATCGGCCACTCTGGCACCTCTCCGTGTCGCGCCCGATGGGCGGTGGCGCGATCTTGTAACTGCTGTGCGGTGCGCTGGCAAGGCGGACTGTGGCGCTGCTGGGACCTGGTTCCCCAAGCCTAAACCTTCTCCGTCCCGACAATCTCCACCCCAAAGCCGGCCAGCCCCTTGAAGTGACGGTCTTTGGCCGAGAGCACGCGGATCGAGCGCACGCCGAGATCCTTCAGGATCTGCGCGCCCAGGCCGATCTCGCGCCATTGCTCGCGCCGGCTCTTGGCGCTGCCGGCGCCCTCGCCGCTGGAGGCCTCTTTGCGACCGGCCGAGGCGACGCCGACCGCGCCTTCGCGCAGGTAAATCACCACGCCGCGCCCTTCTTTGGCGATGCGGGCCAAAACCTTGGCCATGGCCCGGTCTGGGCCGGCGAACACGTCGCCCACGGTATCTTCGCGGTGCAGGCGCACCAGCACGCCGTCCTGTTGGCTGGCGGCGAGGTCGCCGACCACCACGGCAACATGATGCGCGGTGTCAAAGGGGGTCGCATAGACCACCACGGTCGCCTCGCCGGCCGCCGTCTGGGCGCTCGAGGTGGAGACGCGCGTGATCAATTTTTCGCGTTGCTGGCGATAGGCGATCAGGTCGTCGATAGAGACCAGCTTCAATCCGTGCTCACGCGCAAAAACCTGGATTTGCGGGCCTTTCTTCACGCTGCCGTCGTCGTTGACGATTTCGGCCAGCATGCCTACGGGCGGCAATCCGGCCAGCCGCGCCAGGTCCACGGCGGCCTCGGTATGGCCGGTGCGCATCAGGACGCCGCCCTCGCGCGCCACCAGTGGGAAAATGTGGCCCGGCCGGACGAAATCGCGCGGGGCCGCATTGTGGTTTGCCAGCGCCCGAATGGTGTTGGTGCGTTCCTCAGCTGAGATGCCGGTGGTGAGGCCCTCGCGCACGTCAACAGACACCGTGAATGCGGTGGACAGCGGGGCGTCATTGTCGGCCACCATGGGCGACAGGTTCAGCCGGCGCGCCTCGCTGATGGGCAGCGGCACGCACAAGATGCCCGAGGTATGCCGGATGGTGAAGGCGATCCACTCCGGCGTCGCCTTGGCCGCCGCCATGATGATGTCGCCCTCGTTCTCGCGGTCCTCATCGTCGACCACAATGACCGGCTTGCCAGCGGCGATGGCGGCGATGGCGGCCTCGATGGAGTCGAGGATGAGCGGTTTGGCGGACGACGGGCTTGATTTCGCGCTCGCTGGTTTGGCCGGCTTGGTCATGGATGCTCCTGGGGCGCTTTTTTGGCGGGCCGCCGCGTTTGGCCCTGGACGAGACCATATACCGGGCGGGTGGCCTGGAAGTCGAGCGTCCGCCGGCCCAAAAAACAGAGCGGCCCGCGAGATTGCTCCCGCGGGCCGCCGACGGGCCTCAGACCAACCCCTTGAGGGGGCCGGTCCTCGCCCAACCCAACAGCAGACTACATCTGCTGATGATAGGTGATCTTGCCGTCGGCGCCTTTTTCCCAGACGTACCAAACGTAGTCGACGTTGGTCCGGTCGCCCTTGGCGTCGTAGCTGATGTCGCCGATCACAGTCTTGAAGACCATGCCCGAATGCATCACTTCGGCCATTTTCTTGCTGTCGAGCGAGTTGGCCTTCTCGGCGGCCTGCTTCAGGATCTGCATGCCGGCGTAGGAGTAGAGCGTGTAGCCTTCCGGCTCGAAGCCCGTCTTCTTGATGGCGGCCACGATGTCCTTGGCAGCCGGGTTGTTGCGCGGCTCGGGGCCGAACGACATCAGCGTGCCTTCAGCGCCGGGGCCGGCGATGGCGGCGAACTCGTTGTCGGTGATGCCGTCGCCCGAGATCATCACGGTCTTGATGCCCTTGTCGCGCATCTGACGGACGATCAGGCCGCCTTCAGTGTGCAGTCCGCCCCACATCAGGTAGTCAGCCTTCGAGTCGGCGATCTTCTGAACGATGGCCGAGTAGTCCTTCTCGCCGGTGTTGACGCCCTCATAGAGGACTTCCGTCTTGCCGCCGGCGTTCATGAAGCCCTTGGCGGCATCGGCCAGACCCTTACCGTAGGTGGTCTTATCGTGGACGATGGCGATGTTCTTGTCTTTCAACTTGCCGAGGGCGAGGTCAGCCCACAGCTTGCCCTGCTGGTCGTCGCGGCCGCAGGTGCGGAACGCGTCCCACAGGCCGCGCTCGGTGACCTTGGGGTTGGTGGCCGAGGGGGTGACGAAAATCACGCCGTTCTCGGCATAAACTTCCGAGGCGGGGATGGTGACGCCCGAATTGAAGTGGCCGATGACATGCTTGACGCCGTCGCCGACGAACTTGTTGGCGACCGAAACGCCTTGCTTGGGATCCGACACGTCGTCGCCCTGCACAACTTCGATCTTCTGGCCGAGGATGCCGCCAGCTGCGTTGAAGTCGGCAGCGGCGGTGTTCACGCCGGTGGTCAGCTGCGCGCCAAATGAGGCGTTCGGGCCGGTGATCGGGCCGGCGACGCCGATCTTGATCTGAGCCTGTGCCGATCCGGCGAAGGCCAGACCTGCTGCGAGCACGAGGCCCGTAAACAGATGCTTGTTCATAGACTACTCCCTTAAGTCAGATGCGCGGGATGCGCATCCCAGTTTGAGACCGGTCCTGCCTTGGGGACAGGGCCAACACTCATTCGCGTGCAGAGCCGTTCCGGACAACGCGCGCTCCAGCCGCTTGTCACAGACGATTCCGCTGAATTCTTGTCCAGTCAATCACCGGGGACGCCAAACCAGACCAATTTTTTTGAACACCCAGGGATATTGCTGCGCCATCTGACTGGCGCGCTTCCAGCTGTAGCCGAGCCAAGCGAAACCGAGAAGCACAAGAAACGTCACGATATAGTATTGCAGCGACAGCAGTTGCTCCTGGAACAGAGCAAAATGCAGGAAACGCACGCCCGCGGAGAGGAGAATGGCTGACGGAATGATGCGCCAATCCGGCTCCCAAACCGAGGCAATGGCGCGCCCAGTGGCGAGCGCAGCCATGGCGCCGAGGAGCGTGAGGCCGAGGAATACGGGGAAACCGTAGGCCTTGGTGGTCCAGAGAATGCCAGCCAGGCCGGACATCAGTGACCTCCTTCCAGGTAAGCGGCTCGCACTTCGGGGCGGGCCAGCAGTTCCTTGCCCGTGCCCTTCATAGTGATCTGACCGTTGACCATCACGTAGCCGCGATGGGCCAGTTTCAGGGCGTGAAAGGCGTTCTGCTCGACCAGGAACACCGACAGCCCTTCGGTCTTGTTCAGGTCGGCGATGATGCCGAAGATCTGCTTCACGATCAGCGGCGCGAGGCCGAGCGATGGCTCGTCCAACAGCAAGAGACGTGGACGGCTCATCAGGGCGCGCGCGATGGCGAGCATCTGCTGCTCGCCGCCAGAGAGCGTTCCGCCACGCTGCTGGGCGCGCTCCTTCAGGCGCGGGAACATAACGAAGACGCGTTCGAGGTCGTTGTCGAAATGCGCGAAGTTGTCAATCGACGCGCCCAGCTGCAGGTTTTCAAACACCGTCAGGCGCGGGAAGATGCGGCGACCTTCCGGGGACTGAGCAATCGACAGGCGCGCGATCTTATGCGTGGCGAGGCCGGTGATGTCCTGGCCGTCAAAGACGATCGAACCTTTGCGCGCGCGCGGAACGCCGAACACCGTCATCATGGTGGTGGATTTGCCCGCGCCATTGGCGCCGATCAAGGTGACGATCTCGCCCTGGTTGACGTCGATGTCGATGCCCTTGAGCGCCTGGATTTTTCCATAGAACGTTTCGACGCCGCGAATGGCGAGGAGCGGTTTTGACGCTGTTGCCGGCGTCGGCGCGGCGGGCTTGGCCATGGTGGCGTCCTGGCTCATGCCCCGATCTCCGCTTCCACCTTGGCAAGTTCTTCGTCATCCGCGACGCCGAGATAGGCCGCGATCACCTTGGGATCGTTGCGCACGTCGGCCGGGGTACCGTCGGAAATCTTGGTGCCGTAGTCGAGCACCACGACGTGATCGGAAATCTGCATGACCACGGACATATCGTGTTCGATCAGCAGGATCGAGGTGTTGAGGTCGTCGCGGATCGAGCGCAGCAGCGCGTTCAATTCGGCCGATTCGCGCGGGTTGAGGCCGGCGGCGGGCTCGTCCAGGCAGAGCAGCACCGGATCGGTGCACATGGCGCGGGCGATCTCCAGCCGGCGCTGGGCGCCGTAGGGGAGTTCGCCAGCCGGATCGTCGGCACGGTCAAGCAGGTTTATGCGTTCCAGCCATTCGGTGGCGCGGCTGACGGCGGCGGCCTCGCTGGCCCGGTAGCTGGGCGCGCCGATAAGGCCGAGCACCGTGAAGCCGCTCGCCAGCATCAGGGTGTTGTGATGCGCGACCATGAGGTTTTCCAGCACTGTCATGCCCTGGAACAGCCGGATGTTCTGGAACGTGCGCGCGACGCGGGCGTGATGGGCGATCTCGTTGCCCGGCATGCGCTCGAGCAAGAACAGCGTGCTATCGGACGCGGACGCCTGTTTGGCCGCGGAACGGGTCAGCGCCTGCACGGCGGCCGGGGTCGCCACGCCATCGCGGGCCAACGCCAGGCGGCCCTCGGTGGGCTTGTAGAAGCCAGTGATGCAGTTGAAGACCGTGGTTTTGCCTGCGCCGTTCGGCCCGATGAGAGCGGTGATGTCGCCGCGTCCGACGTCGAACGACAGGTCCTTGATCGCCACGAGCCCGCCGAACCGCATAGTCAGATGCTCGACGACCAGAACGGGATTGGTTTTCCAGCGCATCAGCCGTGCCCCTCGCTGACGAGGTCGCCGGAAACGGTCTTGCGCTCCTTCAGGAAGATCGATGGTTCGCGTGTTGAGACAAATCCGCGTGGGCGGAAAATCATCATCAGGACCATCGCCAGACCGAAGATCAGGCCACGATACTGGGCCGCATCGAACTTCTCGATGCCGAACAGGTTCAGCATCAGCTGCTTCATGAAATCCAGTTCGCGCAGCAACTCAAAGCCGCCGATCAGGAACACGGCCGCCAGCGCGATGCCGAATTGCGAGCCCATGCCGCCGAGCACCACAATGGCGAGGATGGTCGCGGACTCATTGAACGTAAAACTCTCGGGGCTGATGAAACCCTGGCGGACTGCGAAGAAAGATCCCGCCAGCCCGGCAAAGAACGCACCGAGCGCAAATGCCGTCAACTTGGTGTTGGTGGTGTTGATGCCCAGCGACCGGCAGGCGATCTCATCCTCGCGCAAAGCCTCCCAGGCGCGCCCGATCGGCAGCCGACGCAGCCGCATGGTCACGAAGTTGGTGGCGAAGGCCAGCGTCAGGATGAGGTAATAGAGGAAGATCTTGCTGTGGATTGGCGACTGTTGAAGTCCGAAGATTTCCGAAAAACTGCCGGGCTGATCCTTGAACGACAGGCCGAAAAACGTCACGCGCGGGATCGAGGCGATGCCGGCGTAGCCACCCGAAAGATCGACCCAATTGATCAGCACCAGCCGGATGATTTCACCGAACGCCAGGGTGACGATGGCGAGATAGTCGCCCCGCAAGCGCAGCACCGGAAAGCCAAGCAGAATGCCCCAGAAAGCGGCCAGGAGGCCCGCGACCGGCAGGCAGATCCAGAACGACAGTCCGAAGGTGGTGGCCAAAATCGCATAGGTATAGGCGCCCACGGCATAAAACGCGACGTAGCCGAGGTCGAGCAAGCCGGCCAAGCCGACGACAATGTTCAGGCCCCAGCCCAGCATGACGTAGATCAGGATCTGCACGCCGTAATTGTCGATCCATTTCAGCGAACCGCTCGGCCCGAGCAGATAGAGCATGACGATCGGGAAGAGAAACAACACGACGGCGCCGATAATCCCGAGGTAGCGCGAAACCGCCGCCGTGCTTGCTGATTGCGCTGTAGCGCGTACGGGTGCTTGGTCGGCGACGCGATCGCTGTTCAGTAGAACCAAGAACCGCCCGACAAAAGCGAGCCCGCACAGGATCAGCACCGCCCAGGGCCGCCAACTCAGAAACAGCGCACCGTCACTGTCGGCTTCCGCGTGCATCAAGATGATCGGGAAACACAGGAACAGCGTAATCGCGGCCGCTGCGGCGGCGTCCTTGAGATGATGAACCAGCGCGGAGTCCGCACCCGTTTCTGTGGTGGTCACGACGCTCATGGCTACACCTTCTCGATTTCAGGACGGCCGAGCAGTCCCGAAGGCATGAAGATGAGCGTGATCGCCAGGATCGAGAAGGCGGCGACATCCTTGTAGTCGGTCGAAAAATAGCTCGACCAGAACACTTCGATCAACCCAATCAGCAGCCCGCCGAGCACCGCCCCCGGCAGCGACCCGATCCCGCCGAGCACCGCAGCCGTAAACGCCTTCACGCCCGGCAAAAAACCGTCGGAAAAGTTCACGACGCCGTAGTGCAGCATGTAGAGCGTGCCCGCGACCGCCGCCAAAGCCGCGCCGATGATGAAGGTGATCGAGATGGTGCGGTCGACGTCGATCCCCATCAACGCCGCCATCTTGCGGTCCTGTTCGCAGGCGCGTTGCGCCCGTCCCAGCGGCGTCTTCTTCACCAGCCACCAGAAGGCGGCCAGCAGAACGCCCGTCACCAGCATGATGACGATCTGCCGGTATTGCACGGCGACGTCATAGCCGGGGCCGGTGAAGTGAATGATGTCCGTGAACATCGGCGGCACCGGCTTGTTGCGCGGCCCCTGCACCACCTGCACGAAGTTCGAGAGAAAAATTGACATGCCGATGGCCGAAATCAATGGCGCCAGGCGGAACGACCCGCGCAACGGGCGATAGGCCAGCCGCTCGATGGACCAGTTCCACACCGACGTCAGCAGCATGGCGGCGATCAGCACAATGAGGAAGGCCAGCGGCAGGAAGGTGATGCCGAGAATCTTGGTCACGAACAGAAACACCAGCAGCGCAATGAACGCCGAGAGCATGAACACGTCGCCGTGGGCGAAGTTGACCATGCCGATGATGCCGAACACCATCGTGTAGCCGATGGCGATCAAGCCGTAGATCGAGCCGAGCGTGAGCCCGTTGATCAGCTGCTGCAGAAAATTACTCAACGCGACTCCCCTGTCCTGCTTGCCCCTCTTTGCTTCGCCGTTCTGAGCGGCCGCCGGAGACTTGCACTCACGTCATAGCAGACCCCACACAAAACGCACAATGGGTCGCGGCGAGAGGGCGCGGTAAGGTAAGCTTTGCTGTCATATCGGCACTACGAGCAAATGCGTACTCGATTCGGCCTCAGACTTAGAAGTTGCTGATCAAATCACATTATGCGTCCCATCGCAGTAGGGTGCGTCATCGGACTGCTTGCAGCCGCACAGGTTCACCGTCGCCGTTGCATCGGCCGTGAATTGCAGCGGCGTGAAGGTCGTGGGCTTGTGCGAGCCGTCGCAGAACGGCTGGTTGGCCGAACGGCCGCAGCGGCACCACCAGTACTCCTTGCCCGCTTCCAGCTGCACCTGATAGGGGCCGCGTTGGGCCACGATTGCGTCATCCGCCATGTTGTCCTCCCGAAGCGCTCTGAACGTCCAAGTCTGGCCTAGCCGATGCAGCCTGCGCTGACAACCGTGGCGGTGCCAAACCCATCGCCGCCGTTGGCTGTTGCGTGCAATTTGCCGAAAACTTGCATCAATTCCCAGCCCCGAAAGCGGCAGGATTCTAACACTTTGCGGCTAGTCTTGAACCCCTTGGACTGTTGCACTGCGGGCAAGCAAACGCGCCTTATGGGGGGACGTGAACTATGGCTGGGATGAAACTTTACTACGAAGCGACGGGGACGTGGTCGGCGATTTCCGACTTCAATGCCGGCGATCCGATGGGGGCCGGCTCGGGCGCCAGCTTCAACATGAGCGGCTTCGCCCTGACAGACGTCGTCTACGAAAATCTCGATGCATCGCATCATATTCTGAGCATGGGCGTTGGGCACAAGGCGCTGCTGCTGGACGACACCATCACCGGCGCGCAGGACGCGCAAGGCCGCATCGTCGGCATCGACGTGATCAACGGCAACAGCGGCGGCCAGATCATCGATCTCACCAGCAGGACCATCACCTATGGCAATGTGACCATCAACGGCGGCAAGGACGCCGACGTCCTGATGTCCAACGCCGGCAACGACAGCATCAAGGGCGGTGGCGGCAACGATTACATCTGGGGCGGCTCGGGCAACGACAGCATGACCGGCGGTATCGGCAACGACAAGGTGCTGGGCGGCGGCGGCAACGATCAATTGTCCGGCGGCGAAGGCAACGACCGCCTGACCACCGGCGACGGCGACGATCTGGCCAGCGGCGGCAAGGGCGACGATACGATCCTGGTGGGGCTCGGCAATCAGACCTTGGCCGGCAACTCCGGCTTTGACGTGCTCGATCTGTTCAAGGTCGTGGGCGTCGCCACCATCGATGTCGGCAAGCATCTGGCCACGGTGGAAGCCAATGGCGAGACCTATCACAGCCGCTTCAGCGGCTTTGAGAAGATCTACGGCACCGAGCAGGGCACCAGTTTCATCGGCAGCGCCTCGCACGGCATGCTGCTGCTGGGCGGCGCCGGCAACGACCATTTCCACAGCAACGGCGCTGGCGACGTCTACACCGGCAAGGCCGGCGCCGATGTCTACGAGTGGAACAAGAAGAGCGAAGCCGCGTCCAGCAAAGCCGACGTGGTCAAGGACTTTGCGGTGGGCACGGACAAACTCGACCTGCACGATTTCCTGAAGGGCCAGTCTGGCCTGAAGCTGCCCGCCTACGACCAGGTGGTGCACGTCGTCAACAGCGCCGACGGCGTGGTCGTCCAGGCCCTGGTCGGGGGCGTGCTCCACGATGTGGTCGATCTGGTGGGCGTGCACACGCACGTGCTGGCGGATTTGTTGCTGGTGTAGGGGGACGAGGACAGCGGCGGGTGACGGTCCTTGCCGCTTCCCGGAATTTGACGCGCATCATCGCGTGGCAAATATCCGGGATCCTTTCCGATGCGGTTTCGTTCGTCGGCGCAGCGTGCCTGGAAACAGGTCGCGCTGTTGGCGCCCTGGCTCCGACGGGCGGGTAAGGGTCCCGGATATTCGACGCGCAAGGAAGAAAAGGCGCGCCGAATTCCGGGAAGCGTGGTCGGGTTGGCCAACATGGGTAGGGACTTGCAGTCGACGGTATTGGTCGTCTGGCGGCATCCTAGGATCAGCTGGTTTTGGCCGACAACCGCGTCACATGCCCCATTTTTCGGCCGGGGCGGGCTTGACCCTTGTCGTAGAGATGGAGCGCGGCGCCGGGTTCGCCCGCGAGTTTCAGCCAATCGTCAGCCTGCAGACCAATCAGGTTGGTCATGGTGGCGTCGCAGTGCCGCTCGCAGGACCCGAGCGGCCAGCCGGCGACGGCGCGCATGTGGTTCTCGAACTGGCTGATGGCGCAGGCTTCGAGGGTCCAGTGGCCGGAGTTGTGCACGCGCGGGGCGATCTCGTTGACGATCAAGCGCTGGTCGGCCGGGACGGAGGGGCCGAGATCGAACAGCTCGACCGTCAGTAGGCCGGCATAGTCGAGCGCGTCCGCGATCCGTTTGGCAATCTGTTGCGCCCGCCCGGCAAGATCAGCTTCGAGGCCGCCCGGAACCACGGAGCGATCCAGGATGCTGTTGCGGTGCGTGTTCGCCGGAATGTCATAGGCAGCGCATTGGCCGTCGAGGCCGCGCACCAGGAGAATCGCGTACTCGGCGACGAAGGCTAGTCGTTGCTCGAGGACGGCGGGACGGCCGCCCAGCGCGGCGTAGGCCGCGGCATAGTCGTCGCCCGGCGCAATGCCGATCTGACCCTTGCCGTCGTAGCCCAGGCGTCGCGACTTGAGGATGGCCGGTCGCTTCCAATCGGCTAAGGCGGCGCCGATGTCGGAAGGCCGCGCGATGTCAACGAAGGGGGCGACCGGGATGCCAAGGCCGGCGATAAACGTCTTCTCGGTCAGCCGGTCCTGCGCGACCTCTAGCGCGCGCGTGCCGGGGCGGACAGGGACGAGCGTTTCGAGATGCCGCGTCGTTGCGACGGGTACGTTCTCGAATTCGTAGGTGACGGCCGAAACTGTTGCGGCGAAGTCGTTTAGCGCAGCGTAATTGTCATAGGACGCAACGGTACGCAACGCCGCGACGTCCATCGCGGAGCCTGGAACGTCGGAATAGATGTGGCACTTGAGGCCCAGGCGCGCGGCAGCGAGTGCGAGCATGCGGCCGAGCTGGCCGGAGCCGAGGATGCCCACGGTCGACCCAGGCGGAAGGGGGGCGGAGGACTGACGCTCAGGCACCGGGCACGGGCTCGTCCCCCACGTTCGCGGTCTGCTGGGCGCGCCAAGCCGCGACGCGCTGGCCCAGCGCGGGATCAGCCAGCGCCAGGATCTGGGCGGCGAGCAATCCAGCGTTGGTGGCGCCCGCTTCGCCAATGGCCAGCGTCCCGACAGGTATCCCCGCCGGCATCTGCACGATGGAGTAGAGGCTGTCCAAACCTGACAAAGCCTTGCTGGAGATCGGTACGCCAAGCACCGGCAGAGGCGTCAAGGCCGCCGTCATTCCCGGCAGATGCGCGGCCCCACCCGCTCCTGCGACGATCACTTTCAGCCCGCGCGCGTGGGCTGACTTGGCGTAACTGTAGAGACGGTCCGGCGTGCGATGCGCCGATACAATCTTGACCTCATAGCGCACGCCGAGCAGCTGCAACATATCGGCCGCGCGCTGCATCACCGGCCAGTCGGACTGGCTGCCCATGATGATGCCGACCTCCGGGGGCGGGGCATTGGACGCGGGCATTGGGGATCCTTGCGATTGCCGGGTTGTCTTGAGCGGGCTTAGAAGAGGCGGCGACCACTGGCAAGGTCCGCAAACCAAACACCCTCCCGCGAGGTCGCGCAGAAGGGTGTAAAACGACGCAAAATCATATTGTTAGAGTGTCGACTGCGATCCCGCCATGCTGCCGCGCTGGGACATGAAACGATCGAACTCTTCCTTGTCCTTGGCCTGGCGCAGGCGCTCCATGAAGGTCTTGAACTCGCGCGCGTCCTCTTCCAGCTTACGCATGGTCTGATCGCGATAGTCGTCGAACGCGCGGTTGCCGGTCGAACCGGTAAAGCCCGAACGCGACTTCCAAGACTGCCAATTGTTCCTGTTTACGTTGTTTCCGCAGCGCATTTTTCCACTCCAGAAGAGATAGGCCAAGACGCCGAGGCCCACCGGCCAGAAGAACACGAAGCCCAGGATCATCATCACGAGCCACATGGGTCGCGGGATGTCGTCGAGCACGATAGCGTTGGTCACCGGGTCTCACCCCTTTTTCGATTGTTAACGACAATGCATGAAGTGGGAGCCGCGCCGTTGAATTCAAGGGCTGTCACGGAGTGGTACTTATCCACAGGGAAATTTTTGCAACCGCACACAGGGTTTAAAGCTGCTACGGTGTGACTGCGCGTTAGGCGCATTGGGTTTGCGTAGCGCCTGCGTAAATTGTCGTGGCGCCAGAGGCCGTTCGATCAATCGACCGCTTCTGGCGCCCGCATTGTTTTGGAGACCCGCGCGGCAGGGGTTCGTGGGGCCGGATCGCCGGGGTTTGCTGCGCTGCAGCATCGAAATACGTTGCCCAAGCTGAATTTTTGTTAATGCTAAGGCCGTGGCGGATTGGTCACGGACGAGCAACTTGTGTCTTATCGCTCCTCACGTCCCAGTTCGCTTGATCGAGTGGAGGCAGTCATGGCTCTCAGTGCACAACTCAACCGTATCGGCGTGCTTTTGGCGCTTGGTTTTGTCGCTGCGATCGTGCTGGGAATCGTGTGAGCGGACGCTCCTGTCCTGTGACGAGGCTTGGCGCCCGCCGGCCGATAGCAAGCGTTAGTTTGGCGGCGTTTCTGGTGACTGCGCTTTTTCCCAGCGGATCCGCAACAGCCGGTTCGGCCAGTTTCAATCTTGGACCGCAAGATGCCCCTGCCGTAGCGGCGCCCTTGGCCTGCGCCGCAGTCACAATCAAGACTGCCGAACTCGTGTCGCGCGACGGTGTAATCCTGCTCAAGGTGACGGGCGAGGCGCCGTCCGCAGGCCTGACGTTCGCAGTGCGGCCCGTCGTCTATATCATGCAGCCCGACTACTGGCTGATGGCGCTGGTGGGCTGCGTGCCGAAGGGATCGGCCACGGCTAGCGTGCCGACGCCCTTTTCAGCCGAGGTGAGCCTTGCAGGCTCAGTCGGCCGCTTTGGCATCGATCTCACGGGCGATCCATTTGGAACGCCTCTCCGATTGAAATTGCCGGCGTGAACTCGTTTGCGACCCGCCGCCTATTGCGCCGCGACCTTTTCGAACACCACCGACTTGCAGAACACCACCAGCGCGCAACCTTTCAGCTGCAACTTGTCGGCGGCTGGCACGCTGACGTAGCCGGCGTATGTTTTCCCGTCGGCGGCGTTGTAGAGATTGCCTTTCCAAGTACCGTCGTCGGTTTTCTTGGCGTGATCGAGCACCGCGAGGCCCTCCAGCGGCAGGCTGCGCTTGGCCTCGTCGGGGTTCTTGTCGTCCTTCAGGCCGGGTTTTGACGCCGTCGTGATCTTGGCGCAGAGATCGCCGCCGCAGTCGAAGAAATTGAGCACGGCTCCGGTGTCAGGATCCTTCCAATTGCCGGCGGCGTCAGCCGCCAGGGCTGGGGCGGCGAACGCCACCATGGCGGCCGCAGCCAGGATCGATGCGATGGTCTTGCTCATGTCTTGTACTCGTCTTGCTGAGGGGATCGCCGAAGTTTCTGGCAGCCGATTGTGGCGCTGGCTGGATCGGCGACACCCCTCGGGGTCGGACAAGCAAAGGGCGCCACGATGGGCGCCCTGGCCGTCGATCAGGAAATTTGCCGGCGCCTACTGGCTGTAATTGCCCTTGATGCTGTCACCCACCAGCTTGGTGAACGGTACAAACGGCACGATACGGCCGTGATAGATGTCGGTGCGCGCCACTGTCACCGCGCCATCGGCAGCAACGTTCTTGACCACCTTCAGCACGTGTTGGGCGCCGGGCGGGCCGACCGGAATGACCATGATGCCGCCTAGATTCAGCTGCTTGAGCAACGGCGGCGGGATGTGATCGATGCCGCAAGTAACCACGATCTTGTCGAACGGACCTGCCTCTTCCCAGCCGTAATACCCATCGGCGTTCTTGCTGGTGATCGCCTTGTATTCCTCGTAGCCGCGCTTGATCAGCGCGTCGTAGATGCCGCGCGTGCGCTCGGCCAAGGGCTTGATGATCTCGATCGACCACACCTTGTCGGTCATGTTGGCGAGATAGGCCGATTGGTAGCCCGATCCCGTGCCGATCTCGAGAACCTTGTCGCCCTTCTTGATCTCGAGCGTGGACGTCATCTTGCCGACGATATCGGGGCCGGAAATGGTCACGCCGTAGCCGATGTCGAGGAAGTGGAATGTGTAGGCCTTGTCGCGGTTGTTGGCCAGGCAGAACTCTTCACGCGGCACCATCAGGAACCCGCGCATATCCTGCTTGTTGCCCAGATGGTCCGTGCTTTTCATGATTGAGAAGCGCTCGAAGCGCTGGCGCAGATATTTGGCGTCCTCGCCGCGGTTGGCGACCATCCATTTGATGTAAGCGTCGGCGCTGTCCATCGGGGGAGCGGCGGCCCAGTCATAGGCCTTGGAGACATCGGCGAAGGCCGATGCTGGGAGCGCCGTGGCGACAGCCGCACCGGCACCGAGTTTCAGAAAAGTTCGTCTCTGCACCACATCCTCCTGCCAGATCGCGCCCGTCGGGCCGCCGGAATCCTATCCGCTGGCGCACTGTATAGCCCGTCTCATCGCTCTGCCGCCCGCGACAGCGCGCCGCGATTTGCGATTTGCTGACTACTGTGGCAGCGCGGGATCGGGCGGGGCCGCCTCAAGTACCTGCTGCTGCTGAACTTGCAGCGGCGTTGGCAACTTGTACGTGGATTTCACAGCGCCCGGCCGACGCGCGAATTCCGGCAGCCGCAGCAGCACCTCTTTGATCGGATTGTCGGCGAAGGCATGGGTGACGAAGTCGCCATGCACAGCTTCTGGAAGGGCCGGCACGAAGGCCACCACGCCCTTGCCGAGCTTGGCCGGCAGCGTCCGCGTCAGTGGGATCTGATGCGCGGCCAGGAGATGCTGCATCTCGCGGTTGCCGCTGGCTGACGAGGCCGTATAGGTGCTGACGAAGAAGCCGCTCCGTCCTTGCGCGCTCGCAGCCCAATCGGCGAATCTCGGCACTTCGCCATAGGCGGCGTCGAGCAGCACAACGCCTTTTATGCGCTCGTTAGCCCCCCCGGACGACAGCGAATAGGCAGCCGGCATGTAGCCGCCGCTGTAGGCGATCAGCACCACGGGCATCTTGGCGAAGGATTTTCGCGTGCGCTCGTCGCCATAGAGTTCAGTCAGGCGCACCACCGCTTCATCCAGGAACTGGCGGAAGGTGCCGGGCTGCCAGAACGAGCCGGCGCTGGAATCCAGCGCATCGACGGCGAACTGCGGCGCGACCAGAACGCCGTTAATTCCGGAATTCGCCAACTGTTGGGGCACCAGCTGGCGCGCCTCGACATCGCGTTCAAGCGTTGCGCCATTACCGTGGAAAAACACCACCATGACGGCCGGCTTCTGAATGTTGAAGCCTTTTGGGATCGATAGCAGCACGCGCCGATCACTATAGGTGGTGTCTTCCCAATAGGTGCCGGAGCGCGACGTGTGACCGCGCCGACCCGAAGCAAATACGTTCAGAAACGGCCCCTCGTTCGGCTTCACGCCGTCGAACGGGAACGGGGAAATATCGAACGGGATCAGGCCCGTCAGAGCCTTGGGCAGCGGGCGCAGTTTGGCGTGAACTTCCTTGGGCACGGGCACACCGTTCAGGCGGGCGGCCGCTGGCTTTGGGCGCGGAATTTTCTGCAATGGGATAGCCGTGGACTTGGCGGCCATCGCTTCTCCAGCGAAAAACCCCAGCCCCACGCCTAGCAATCCCGCAACAATCGCGATCCGCTTCAGCACTCACGCGCCCCCGAGTGTTTTGCCCCCTCGCATCGGCAGGAGCACAGCAAACAGCGCCGGAATTGCCAGCAGATAGGCGCATCCTGCGACGACTAGAACCGCCGTTAGACCAAATAATGTCGCAACGATCGGCACCAGCGCCGCGCCTACCACCGAGAAGCAGCCGTTGATGCCCCAGGCCCATAGGAACATATGGTCTTTTCCGAGCCGCGCGAGGTTGGTCATGGCGGTCGCCATCGGAAAACCCATCAGGAAGGCCGGCGGGAAGATGAGCGCGAAGCAGCAGGCGAGGCGCAAGCCGTAGGGCAACGTGCCGATCAGGTTCAGCACCTGGTCGAGGAAGAAGCCGTAGCCGATCAGGATCAGGCCGATGGCCAGGAAGACGCGCGGCATGACGGTTTTTGCGCGGTCGAGATAGCGCTCGGACACGAAGCTGCCGAGGCCCGAAAAGACCAGCATGCCGGTGATGAGAACCGAGGCCGAGACCGTGGCGTTGGAGAGCGCGAGGATGAAGTTCGCGATCAGGCCGACCTCGACCATGATGTAGCCAAGGCCAAGGCAGGCGAAGTAGAGGATGGACATGAACTTGCCGGGTACGGCGGAAAAGATCGTGCGCCAGCCAAAGACGAGCGGGAACAGCACCAGGATGGTCGCCGCCGCCAAGGCCACGCCCATGGTGGCCCAAACCAGGAGGTAGCCCCATTCGTCCTGAAAAATGTCCAGGCGGTCGGTGGTCTTCAATAGGTCGGCCGGTTTAACGTAGGCCGCGAAATAGGGGTGGCTGTTGGTCAGCGGCTGGCTGTCGAACACATAGGCCTTGCCGATGGCGTCGTAGCCGCCGTTAATCAGATAGTGCCAGGCGATGCGGCCCATCGTTGTGGCGGGGACGACTTCGGATTCGGCCGGCGCCGCTGGAGCGTCGGCAACGGGAGCCGTCGCGTCGGCCGTTGGCTCCGAACCATCCGCAGGCGACCCATCGGGGTTAACTGCGGGGGCGGACCCAGCCGGCGCTCCGCCGGGATTTTCAGCTGGCCCAGTGGCGCCATTGCCAAAGATCTGTTCGTGGTAGCCGCTCAGCGTATCCTTGGTCTTGCTGTCATCGAAGGCATAGCCCGGCGAATACAACTCATCGAACGACATGGCCGTCGAGTGCTTGCGCAGCACCGCGACTTCGGCCGGCGTAAAGCCGCCGCGCTTGAACAGCACCGTGGACGTCGAAAGATACGTGGACGTGGCAAAGAAGCTGTCGGCGAGTTTGGCGGGATCGACGTCGCGGGCGGCCTGCACCATGGTGTTGTAGAGTTTGAGCACCGATTTCGGCGGTTCTTCCTTGTTCCACAGCGTGACCGACAGCACGCCGCCGTCCTTCAGCGCGCGCATGTAGTTGGCCATGGCTTCGCGCGTGTAGGCGAACTTTTCGACGATCGAGAAGCCGCCCGGATTGGACAGGCCCGCGCTGTCGGCGAGGCTGAGATCGATGACGTCGTACTTGTTGGTCGTGTACGCCAGATAGAGACGGCCGTCGTAAACGATGACGTTCAGGTTCTTGTGGTGGAGGATATCGCCGGTAAAATCCTTCAACGTCTTGTCGTTGCTGAAGGCGTCCAGGATGGCCGGGTTGCCCTCAGCCACTGTGACGTGCGCCGAATTCTTGATGGCGACCGAGGTGGAAAGGCCGCCGCCAAATTGCACCACGAAGGTGTCGGGGTTCTTCTTGATCAGATACGGATAGATCATCGGCAGATAGGTGTAGTACGCCGTTTCATCGGGCGGCAGATCGCGGATAATGCCGATCGGGCCGTCGCCATCGATGTAGAGGCCGAGGTACGCGTTCTGCGGCAGCTTGGCCAAGTTAAAGCCGGCGTTGTCGCTAAGACCCGGCGCAAAGTGCAGGTAGGAGCTGGCGTAGACTTCCAGATAGCCGAACGGCGTCGTGCGCTCGAACACACGCTGGCTATCGGGGAATTTACGGGCGTAGGAGACGCCCTTGTAGTCGGAGACGGCCAGCTTCTTCAGGCCCAGCATCGGCGGCAGGAAGATGTGCGCGCTCAGCGCTAGGCCGGCGACTATGAAAGATGCGAAGATCGCGCGCGGCTGATCCAGCGCCAGGAACCAGCACAAGCAGCCGGCGAAGGCGAGGACGAGCGGGGCGAGAATGAGGTTTTCCGGCTGGTAGAGATACAGGGCCAACAGGAACAGCAGTCCGCACAGTCCCGATCCCGTCAGGTCCGCAAAGTAGACGCGGCCAAAACTATTGTGCGCTTTTAGGAACACAATGCCGAGGAACAGCGCGCCGGACAGGAACGGGATCAAATACAGCACAAAATTGCCCACCAGCCGCCAGGTCTGGTTCGGGTCCGAGACGATGAAGATGGCGTTGAATGGGAACTGTTGCGCCAGCAGATTGCAGCCGATCATCAGCAGCGGGAAGGATAGCAACGCAAAGGTCGCCACGCCCTTCCAGTTGCGGTCGAACCAGCCTTTGGCAACGCACATAATGGCGCTGACCAGGCCAAACCCCATCATGGCGAGGCTGACCACGAACGACCCGAAATGCGCCCATGAGCCGATCGAGAACAGCCGCATGATGCAGATCTGTAATTCGATGATCGAGCCGGCGACCAGGCCGACGGCGAGATAGATCGCAAGGTTCGGGATCAGCTCGTCAGGCTTGGCGGCAGCCGTTTCCGGCGCTGCATCCTTGGTCGTCACGCCATCTTGAGCCATTCGCAGTTCCTCAAATCTCGACCGTAGGGCGCAATAGGCGCTCTTTCTTCGCGCCGTATTGCGCCGCAGGGCTTAACGCAACCAATTGCGCTCGTAATGACCGACTGCGGCGCAATACGGCCGAAGTGGGCCTATTGCGCCCTACACGCCCTACTTATTGTGCGTCCCGCTAATGCCGTCGCCATCCAACTTCGTGAACGGCACGAACGGCACGATCTTGCCCGCGTAAATGTCGGAGCGCTTCACCGACACCGTACCGTCGGCGGCGACCTCCTTGAGCACCTTGATCACATGCTGTGCGCCGGGTGGGCCGACCGGGATGACCATGATGCCGCCCGGTTTCAATTGCTGCAGCAGCGGCGGCGGGATGTGGTCGATACCGCAAGTGACAATGATCTTGTCGAAGGGCGCGGCCTCTTCCCAGCCATAGTAGCCGTCGGCATTCTTTGTGCTGACGTTTTTGAATTCGCTGTAGCCGCGCGAAATAAGCCCGTCGTAGGTGGCGCGCGTGCGCTCGGCCAAGGGCTTGATGATCTCGATGGTGTAGACTTTGTCTGTCACATGCGAGAGAAACGCCGATTGGTAGCCCGAGCCTGTCCCGACCTCGAGCACCTTCTCGCCCTTGGTTATGTTCAGCGTCGAGGTCATGCGCGCCACCAGGAACGGCCCCGAAATGGTGACGCCGAAACCGATGTCGAGGAAGGCGTGGTCATAGGCGCGCGGCCAGTTCGCCTTCAGACAGAACTCTTCACGCGGGGTCATGAGAAAGCCCTTGCCGACGGGCTTTTCCCAGATGTCCTTGTTGTGCAGCAGGGTCTCGTAGCGATCAAAGCGCTGACGCAGGAATTTTGGCTCTTCGGAGCGGTTCTTGGCCATCCAAGTGACGTAGCCCTCGCGATTGACCATCGGGAAATCGAGGTCGTAGTCGAAGGCGGTCGGCAGTATCGCTGCGGCTGGCGCTGCCGGCGCGGCCGCATCGGCCCCAAACCCCGAACGCGCGAATGCAACGCTCGCGGCTGCGGCGGCGGACAAACGCAACAGATCGCGTCGTTGCACTACACTCTCCTTTGGCAGCGTAACCACAGCTCAGCGCTCGCGGTTCATTCCGCGATTCGGAAGCCTACTCTTAACCATCCCCTATGGCATCGAATGGACGCTTTGGCCCCATGCCCCCCTGCCGCAGCCGGGTTCGGCGATCCTGACTGTGGCTTAACCGCTACAGTCGACCGAAGACATTAGTCATGACGCGCGACAAAGGCTGCGATCAACCTGTTCACGTCGGCGGCCCGTTCCATATGCGGCATGTGCCCGGCGTCATCGAGCAGGGTCGTCGCAACGTTTGACGGCAGCCCGTCAGCCTGGCGTATCTGAATGATCTTATCCTGGCGGCCCCAGATGATCTGGACTGGCGCTTTGATGCCTGGCAAAAGGTCCCGCAACCCCGACTTCTGGCCGTCCGGCGTAAAATTGGCGGCAGCGATCGCTTTCAGCGCTTCAACCGCGCCGTCCTGACGCTTGTAATGCAGCGCCTCTTCCACCATCGCCCGCGTGACGGCCTCCGGACGGGCGAACAGCAGTCCCAGCGCCTCCTGCATCGGCTTGCGCGCATTCGCGGCGATAAAGCCGTCGATGAAGGTGCGGTTGAGTTCAGGGCCAAGGCCTCCGGGGGCGACGCCGGTAACGGACGCAACGCGCTCAGGTTTGCCCGCCGCCATCAGCAAGGCTATCGCCCCGCCGAGCGAGTGGCCAATCAGATGGGCGCGGGGCAACGCCAGGCTGTCCATCAGCGCAAACACCGCCTCCGACAGTCCACGCGCCGATCCCTTGCCATAGGTTGCTGAGGACTGGCCGTGCCCTGGCAGGTCGAGAGCATGGGCGACGCGAGCGCCGCTGAGTTCCGGCTGATTGAACAGCCAGGAATTCAAATCGCCGCCAAAGCCATGAATGAAAATGATCGGGGTAAAAACGCCCTCCCCGGTGGTCCGGACGTTCAATTGATGCGAACCGGCCGCGATCAGGCGCGCGGATGACGCCACGTCCAACTCTGGCGCATCATTCCCCGACGTGTCCGCCCGGTTGGCCAGAAAAACAGTTATCTCAGCGTCGCTGACATCGGGGGCGGCTATGATAGCGAGCACCGCCCCGACGGGAGCCGTAGCCCCCTGGCCTACCAGTATCTTGCGCAGCACGCCCGCACCGTCGAACGCCACGACGTTGGCGATTTTACTCGTCTCGATCTCGACCAGATCGGCGCCGCCGACCAGGTCCTCGCCCTCAGCCGCCCGCCAGCGCGCCACCTTGCCCTCGGTCATGGTCATACCCCACTTGGGCATGGTGACGGCGCTGATGCGGGCGGTCATGGGAGTCGCTTAACCGTTTGTCTTGCTCGACAGCATGCGCCACGCCATCGGCGTCAAAAACGTCGCGATGGCGATTTTCAGCGCGTCGCCGAGCAGAAACGGTTTGACGCCATAGGTCCACGCGATGTCCATGTTCTTGATGTTGGTCAGCCAGGCGAATCCGAGCGTCATGATGATGACCTCGGCCAGGACGAACGCGGTCAAAGCGGTCAGCCAGCTGCGGCCCTTTTCAGCGCTGGTCAACCAGCCGGCGACATATGCGGCGATGGGAAAGCCAACCAGATAGCCGCCCGTGCCGCCAAAGAAGACGGATGGGCCGGACTTAAGACCCTCCAGCACCGGAAGGCCGGCAGCCGATCCTGCCAGCCAAACCAAGACGGTCGTCAGTGCCAATGCTGGCCCATAAACGGCGCCGATCATGAAGATTGCGAGCGTCTGCATGGTGACCGGAACTGGCCACAACGGCACGGCGATCTTTGATGAGAGCGTAAGGACCGCGACGCCCAAGGCGACCAAGAACAATTGAACCAGCCAGTTCGAACGGGCAGCCGGCCAAAGGCTGGTCGCAAGGGTCGCGTTCATCAAAGTCTCCAAAGAAATCCGCGCCAGGGGCGCTGTTGAACCATAACGGCTTCCCGTTCCGCGCCCTGACTAGCCCAGGTCGCGCCGGTCTGTCGATGCCAAACCACCGCGATTCTATTTGCCCTGCCCCGCCACCGTGTCGGCGTCGCGCGCCAAATAGTAAGCCGCCAGGATCGGCAGCAGCGTCACGGCGATCACGAAGATCGCGACCACATTGGTCAATGGCCGCTGCCGCGGGCGGATCAACTCGCCAAGCATCCAGATCGGCAGTGTCGCCTGCTGCCCGGCGGTGAAGGTGGTGACGATCACTTCATCGAAAGACAACGCAAACGCCAGCATGCCGCCAGCGAGCAGCGCAGTCGCGAGGCCCGGCAGCACCACATAGCGAAAGGTCTGAAAGCCATCGGCGCCCAGATCCATCGAGGCTTCGATCAGCGACGACGATGTGCGCCGGAAACGGGCGACGACGTTGTTGTAGACCACCACGATGCAGAACGTCGCGTGCCCGAGCACAATGGTCCAGAAGCTGAACGGCAGGTCCATCAAGTTGAAAGCGGCGCGCAAGGAAATGCCG
>JANLQJ010000145.1:0-7928 GCA_031367715.1 Hyphomicrobiaceae bacterium
AGGCGGATGGATCGTCGGTCGACGAGCCGTTGACCTCCGTCCAGATCTTGGCCGAGGTGTCCACGGCACCAACCTCGGCATCGGCCACAACGGACAATCCTTCGCCAACGGCATCGTCATCAATGCACGTCAACCGGGTCGTCTTAAAGGGCGCGACTTCGGTTTGCTCGACAAGCCAATGGCGATTGCGCAAGCGGACAAATGCTCCCGCCCCAGGCAGATTCGAATCACTCGACACTGTTCCATTCCCCCTTGCGCCGTTCGCCCTGATCAAACTCAGTCTTTGGCAAGCCCCTTGGCAGGCACTGCA
The DNA here is from genome assembly GCA_031367715.1 of Hyphomicrobiaceae bacterium. Classification (GTDB taxonomy): domain Bacteria; phylum Pseudomonadota; class Alphaproteobacteria; order Rhizobiales; family Hyphomicrobiaceae; genus JANYHF01. Next base: position 311 of record JANLQJ010000145.1, read on the forward strand.
GGCATTCCACAGAATTGCGCAGCCTTCACAAATGCGGCAGCAGATCAAATCGCAAGCGGCGTCCGCCCATCATTTTGAGTGCGGCCGGCGGTTGGCCGCTTCATCAGATTTCGCAAACTCATACCCCAGACTCCGATACCCCGCCTGCCGCTTCAGCGCCATCCGTGCCAGCATCGGTACGCTCAAATCGACGTAGTCATATACAATGACCTCGCGCTTGGCGTGATGCTCACGATGCAGACGGCCGACATACTGGGCGAGCGTGCCCTTCCACGAAATTGGCATGGTCAGGAACAATGTATCGAGCGAGGCATCGTCGAAGCCCTCGCCCAGATAGCGGCCGGTCGCCAACAGCAAACGCTCTTCGGCATCGGGTCGCTTCAGAGCGGCCTCGGCTTCGCGGCATTCGCCGGCGCTCATGCCACCGTACAAAACCACCAGATGGCGCGTGAATTTCTCAAAGCGGGTACGTAGAACGTCGAGGTGATCGCGCCGTTCTGTAAGCACCACTGGCCGCCGGCCATTCTGCAGGCTGCGCAATACGTCGTCGAAAATGAGATCGTTGCGCTTCGGACTTCGCACCAACGCTTCGTACACCGCAGAAATCTCGATCTGACCGCCGAACTCCAATTCTGGCGGGAGCCGGAAACCCGTCTCGCGCAGTTTGACCGTATGCGTGAAGGCGCGCGTTGCCGCTTGAGCCTTGGCATCGACCCGATAGCGCACCGGCCCGCATTGCATGAAGATGATCGGATGATGGCCGTCCATGCGCGCCACAGTCGCCGACAGTCCGAGCACGTAGCGCGCTTTGCTGCGGCGCGCGACAAGTTCAAAGCTCACCGCCGAAAGGTGGTGACATTCATCGACGATGAGGTGGCCGTAGGTGCCGACGATGTCGTCCACTTCGCCATTGCGCACGAGGCTCTGAATCAAGGCAATGTCGATGCGGCCGGTCGGACGCCGCTTCCCGCCGCCGATCGTGCCGATATCGCCTTCCTTGACGGTCAGGAAGGTTTTCAGACGCTCACGCCATTGTTCGACCAACTGGCGGCGATGCACCAGCACCAGGGTGTTGCAACCTCGCGATGCGATCATCTTGGCGGCCACCACGGTCTTTCCGAAAGCTGTCGTGGCGGCCAGAACGCCATAGTCGTGAGGTTCGAGCACCGCGACGGCTGCCGATTGCACGTCGTGCAGGGCGCCCAGGAACGACAAATCAAGTGTCACTCCTGACTGCCGCTCGTCCAACAAGATTGGTTCGATGCGATGGCCTCGGAGCATATCCAACGCCTCGTCGCGACAGCCGCGTGGCAACCCGACATGATTGGGGTGGAGTTCGGCGCACGAGATAATGCGCGGCTTGCCAAACGTCGACATCCGCATGGCCTGAGCGCGATAGAACTCGGGATTTTGAAAAGCGGCGATCCGGACCAGTTCGGCGACAAGCGACGACGGGACTTGCGTTCGATCAATGTAGATCTGATCTGCAAGGACGATCTTGATCACCTTGGGCATCGGCTCCTTGATCGATGCGCCCTGACGCCGCCGCGACGGAGTCATCTTCCAAGGCTGGTCGGAGTTCTCGTCATCGACAGGCAGGCGTACACCGGTGGCGCCGCCGGGCATGTCGGCCTCGATCTTGGCAATCGCGCGGACGACATCAGGTGGCGACAGGCGTTGCAAGCCGGAAAGGAACGACCACTGATCTTCATAGGGTGTCAGAGTATCGTCGACGAAGACACTGTTGCCGCGTTCGCGCGCCGCGCGCTGCAATGGCAGAGCGATCAGATTGCCAAACCCGCCGCTCGGCCTGGCGTCCTGGCTTGGGAACAAGCGGTCATAGGAGTCAAATCCGATCTCTGGCCGACGGTTCATGGTCCAGGTCAGCAGTAGTGTTCCAAGCCGTCGCGCATCTGAGGCCGGCACGGGTTCAGAATAGAACAGCCAGACGTGGCCACCCTTGCCGGATCGCGACCGCTCAAGTCCGCATGGGATCTCGAACTGTCTGCAGGCGTCCAAGAAGGCCAGGGCGTCGACCGACCAATCCCGCTTGTCGAAATCCACGGCCAGAAATTGACAGGTATCATCGAACAATAGCGGGTACACGCCCGCGACAAACCCAGTCTTCCGACGATTGGGGCGAACACGATCTTCGCCCCTGAGGTGGCCTTCGATCACCTCGGCCGACACGGCAATGAAGGCCTGGTTGGGACACTCACCGCATTTCACTTGCGGCTTGCCGCAGACACCCTTTATCCATTCGTTGGAACAAGCGGGCGCATATCCGGACTTTCCCGATTTCGGATTATCCCACCGCACTGGGAACACGTCGGTTCGCCCACCAAAGAGACGGCGAAACAGCGCCACCTTCTCCGTAGCTGACGACGCGTTGGTAACTGTCGGCTTGACCGGCTCGGTGGTGGTTGGCTTGCGTTCTGCTGTCCGAAGTTGATCGAGCCGGTCCACCAACCTGCGCCGCTCAACCTCGAGCGCCGCCAAATCACGCCGGACGGCAGCAATCTCCTCCTCGGGCGCATCTGCGTTCATCGTGCGGCTCGCTACACACATGGTATTCCTTGCAAAATGAATACGTCGCGTTAAATATGCAAGGATGCTCAAACGCCGGCTCGAAGCCCAAATCCGCACGGACCTTGCCTCCCAACCGGCCGTCGCGCTGCTGGGGCCACGCCAGGTCGGCAAAACCACCCTGGCTTTGGCAATAGCCGAAGCCACACCGTCGATCTACCTCGACCTTGAGGACCCGGCCGACCGCGACAAGCTGGCCGATCCGGCACTCTATCTTTCGGCGCACGAGGACGAGTTGGTGATCCTTGATGAGATCCAGAACGCTCCCGATTTGTTCAGCACGCTGCGCGGGCTGATCGACAAGGGGCGGCGCAAGGGCCGCAAGGTTGGCCGGTTCCTGTTGCTCGGGTCCGCGTCGATCGAACTCCTGCGCCAATCGTCGGAGAGTCTTGCTGGGCGCATCGCCTATCGGGAACTGGCGCCGCTGGACATTGCCGAGACCGGGGCAGCCTCACTCGATACCCTTTGGCTGCGCGGCGGCTTCCCTCGCAGTCTCCTGGCCAAGAACGATGGACTAAGCCTCGACTGGCGGCGCAGTTTCCTGCTCACCTATCTCACGCGCGATATCCCGGCGCTGGAGCCGCGCATCCCCGCCGAGACCTTGCGCCGCCTCTGGACCATGCTCGCCCATGCCCAAGGCACGCCGCTCAATGCCTCACGTCTGGCGACCAGCCTCAGCGTCAGTTCGCCGACAGTGTCGCGCTACATCGATTTGCTGGTCGACCTGTTGCTGGTGCGCCGGCTGCTACCCTACCATGCCAATCTCGGCAAACGACTGGTCAAAGCGCCCAAGATCTATGTCCGCGACAGCGGCGTACTGCACGCCCTGCTCGCGGTGCCGACGCGCAATGCCCTCCTCGATCATCCGATTATCGGGGCAAGCTGGGAGGGCTTCGTGATCGAGACTCTGATCAATTGCGCGCCCGCCTGGACCTCATCCTTCTACTATCGCACATCGGCCGGCGCGGAGATCGATCTGCTGCTCGAACTGCCCAGTTCCGAGCTTTGGGCGATTGAGATCAAGCGCAGCCTGTCGCCCAAGGTCGAGCGCGGATTTCACATCGCCTGCGACGATCTTCAACCGGCACGCCGTCTGGTTGTCTATGCCGGGCAGGAGCGTGTGCCCTTGCCACATGCGGTTGAGGCAGTGGGGCTATTCGAACTCGCGATGGAGCTTACGACGATCCGGTAACTTGACGGCAAATTGCGGCAACCGCACAACGACGACGCTAGAACCCTAATCGCGATCCTAAGCATGTCGTTGACTCATTCGAGCGACTTTTGTCTCTAACCTCGCTTGCACTGACGGCGTGAGCGGAGCGATGGCGATATTCACACAATGATATTTCACGCCGCCAGCCTCCGCGTAACTCGGGATGACTGCGCGAGGTAGTCTCTGCTCGGTCACGATGACAAGGAATCTGTGTGAACGAAGTTCCAGACCTCCAAGAACCCCGCCTGCGTATAGAGCGGCTTGTTCCTTGGCTTCCTCGAACATCTTGTCAGTGTTGTCCGGCTTGGCCACCTTCCACTCGGTCAACACGAGCCCCTCAGCGCCAAGCGAGGCGGATTCAACATCCACCGGCTCTCGAAATACCAAGTCTGTGACGGCTCCGATACCAGCCACCTTGAATGCAAAAATGCCATGCTGCATCAGATGAACTGCTCCGAGACGCTCGCAATGGTCTTCGCCTCTCTTTGATTTGTTTGCCTCTTTCCACCTCTTGCGAGCCTCCTCATCGACGGCCAGCAACTGCTGTAGGTGCTGAAACGCTCTGAATGAGCGAAGCCGCAGCCGCTCTTGCCTGCCGGAAAGCACGTATGTCATCTCGCCCTCGAAGGCAGCAAGTGCTGTCAGACCCGCTCGCGGTTGTCCGCTTCCTTCGCCACGTTCGGACAAGCTGCGCGCCGCGCTGCTGCTGACGTACCGCTCAACTACTGCGGTGGCAGTGGTCGGCAAGGCTATGACGTGTCGGTCTCGAAACGATACAATCTCGTCCGTGATGCTTTTGCACTGATTCGTCAGTCCACGCCCTACGCCGAAGGAGTCATCTTTGTTCACCGATACGAGTTGAGCGTAAAAGCTGCCGGCTTCCTTCAGACTGCGGATTCGCGCCACGATGGCGGACCACTCTTCGGCGTAAGACAATGAAATGCCCTCCTGAGCTGGCGGTCACACACCGGGCGGCCGCTTCGAACTACCCGCCCTGTCGATGGATTCGTCAATGCGGCGACTCTCGCGAATCATGCTCCAGGATGAAACGACCATCGTCGCTACAGTCAAGGCGACCCAAGCCTCAGCAGCCGTCCATGCGCTCCACCCGAAAGTTAAAAAGGCGACGACTATGGCGATGCTCCCTGCAATCCAGGTGAAGCTCATCAAATGGCTCATGCTCTCCCCTCCGTCGTGGCATAGGTAGTGTGCAGGATGGCACCGACATGAGCAAGACTGCCGAGACGTTGCAGCATGCAGCGCGACATCAACGTAGGCGAGGAACAGACATGCACTGGAGCGGTCTCATCAGGATTATCGCCATCGTGGCCGCAGCGTGCGCTTGGGCTGGAGTGCAATACGGCCTCGGCACCAGTTGGTATCTCGGGTTCGCAGCGGCTCTCATCACCTACTTGCTGCTTCCTGTTATCATCGGCTTGGTATGGGGCCTCGGTGAGCGTCGCGACATGAAGCGCCAGATGGCCGCAGCCGTAGAGAAGACCAAACGCGGCAAGCAGCTTTAGACTCGGTCACCGTCACCGCGGCATTCACCGGCTTCAAATGACGGGCATGGGGCGTGAGGCGCGCGCGGAATTCCGTGCGCCTTCTTCGGCACCACCGGAGCCGCCAGTCGAAAAGATCGGGCATCGGCTGGTCGCCGAGATGCGCCGCGAGCATGTCAATCGCATGATTGCCAAGCGCGCGGACACACCGGGCGCAGCCAACGATCTCCTGAAGAAGATCCGAGTCCTAACCAACTCGCCATCGACAACGGCTGGCGCGCCGACGACCCGACGCTGCGGATGAAGAAATATGCAGCCGGCGAGTGGCACACCTGGACCGACGATGAAATCGCGATGTTCGAGGCACGTTGGCCAAAGGGAACCTGCGAGCGCACGGCCTTCGCCCTGCTGTGCACGGGCCAACGCCGCTCCGACGTGGTGCGCATGGCCTGGGACGATGTCGACGGTGGGTCCATCCGGGTCGTCCAGGGCAAGACCGGCATGATGCTCTCGGTCCCGCTACATCCCGATCTACAGGCTGCCCTGGCCTCCTGGCCCCAACGCGGCGAGCGCATTCTTGTGACCACGTTTGGGAAACCCTTCACGTCGAACGGATTTGGGAACTTCATGGCCGACAAAATCGCTGAGGCGGGGCTGCCCGACCGCTGCGTCACCCATGGCCTGCGTAAGGCCGCCGCAAGGCTCCTGGCCGAAGCCGGCTGCACCGCCAATGAGATCGCGGCGATCACCGGTCACCGCACCCTGGTCGAGGTATCGCGCTACACCAAGGCCGCCGACCAAGTGCATCTCGCCCAGACCGCAATTGACCGCCTGACGGCCAGACAGTCCGCACAAAGAGTCCCAACCCCTGTCAAGGGGGTTGGGAAAAATCCCGAAAAATCCAATGAAATCAATGTGGATTTGTTCAATTGGCGCGCCGGACAGGTTGAAAGTGCGAACTCCTATGTGATTGAGATTACAGTGTAAAATTTTGACTGGCAACGCAGGATGTCCGGACACGCAGGATGTCCGGCTCCCTGGTCGTCGGCCAAGCGAACTGGTTCTTGCCGGCAGGGCCGGGTTCAGGACCGCGCGGGTGCGGACGCAGGCTGTCGACGGCGGCCATGTTCGGCCGAAGCATGAGCCACCATCCTGGCCCAGTTCAATTCAACTACTCCGCAATGGCGCGCGTCTCAGCGACCTCTTCGGCCTCACCCGCCATTCCATGCACTTCCTCGCGAATGACCTTGTCCGTGATCTCATCGAGATAGACGGTCAACGCATCGGCGATCTGAGTGAACTGCGGCCATAGGGTGCGTTCGAGGAATGTACGCGGCCCCCTGACGACAACGGTCTGATGTTTCATCCGCGTGTGACGGAAGGGCTTCAACCCATAGCGCCGGCAGAGCGCAACGAACATGCGCCGCGACCATGGATCGGGGATACTGTAGCGCATCTCGATTTCTGGTTCAGCACGTTCCGCTGTGTGCAGGTGTTGCCGGATACGCTCGGCGGCAGCGCCCGCCGCTTGTCGCTCGCCTGGTGTCGCCGAACCGGCAAACAGCGCTTCGATCTTGCGCAGCTTCTCGCGCAGTTGCGTTTCGTTCGTCATGCTGGGAGCTGCTAAGTTCTGTTTGTTCTCGGGCTTCGGATAGCACTGTCATCATGCCCCACCTCGCACCAAACTTCCATGCACCGCATCGGGCGAGCTTGTGGACAATTTCGGCGCATCGGAACACTTCTGGCGCGCGCCCACAGCCTCTGTACCGAGGAAGCCGTGGCTGTCCGGGTGGGTTCGTCCTGATCTAACCCGAACGTCGGCGAAGGTGTTGAAAGAACGCTCGGCTGTTGTGACATTCATCGAATGCGGGTGCGCCGAAAGCTTGAAACAACCCGACTCTTTACAAAATGCCGCTCGGGGGGCATTTTGTGCTTAACATCAAATCGTTGTCCAGGCCCGGGTTGCTGCGCGGCACTCTTTACAAAATACGCTAATTGTAAAGAGTGGCTCCACCGTGACTTTCCGCAAAAAGGTAAGCGGCCCCTCAAGACTACGCGATCTTCTGCTTGACGGTGGCCGGGTCAGGTAGCGACGCTTTGCGTCGCCCGCGATGACCAGTTCCTGGGCAACAGTTCGCTTAGGCAGTTGATGGAGTGCGAGCCGATGCGCGCCGCCACGTCGGTCAGCCAAGCCTCCGGCTCGACGCCGTTGAGTTTGGCAGTTCGGATCAGGGTGAAGAATGCTGCCGCGCGGACGCCGCCGGAATCTCGGCGATCGCCAGCCCGGATCGAGAGCTTCCCAGGCAACCCACCGGAA
>JANLQJ010000149.1:0-4300 GCA_031367715.1 Hyphomicrobiaceae bacterium
CGCTTGCCGGGGGCGTCGCGCGGCCTGGCCGCTGACCCACATCGCCGCGACCGCGCTCCTGCCCGGCTAGCGTCTTGGGCCGTCATACGCGCCAGGGAGTTGTGATAGTGGGTACTAGTATTGCGGGTCAGACCCCGCTACTCCTTTGCCGCAAATGTCATCGCCACGCCGTTCATGCAATACCGCAAGCCGGTCGGCTTGGGCCCATCCGGGAATACATGGCCCAGATGCGCGTCGCAATTGGCGCAGCGCACCTCGGTGCGGCGCATGAAGAAGCCGTTGTCCTCGTGCTCGGCGACCGCGCCTTGTTGCATCGGACGCGTATAGCTCGGCCAGCCGGTGCCGCTCTCGAACTTGTCGGCGGACGCAAACAAGGGTTGGCCGCAACATACGCAATTGAACGAGCCCTCGCGCTTTTCCCGGTTCAGCGGGCTCGAGCCGGCCCGCTCGGTGCCGTGCTTGCGTGCCACCGCGAACGCCTCGGGCGAGAGCAGCGCCTTCCACTCGGCCTCGGTTTTGGTGATTTTGGGAGCGGTGGTGGGGTTGGCCATGGGACGAGCCTTTCTCGGTTGCGGGCCTGGGGTCAGCTGGCAATATGGGGCAGACGCGGGCGAACTGCGAGAGGTGGCGGGAGGTCAACTTTTTGCGTGCTGGATGTGACCGGGTGGGATGGGTTCGGCAAGGGCGGCGGAGGGGCCGGTCTCGATGACAGGTCCGCGATGGAGGGGCTGCGGCGGTCATCTCAGGGGCGAACGTAGCGATTGACCCGGCGCCAACCTGCCCGTGGCGGTTTGGCTGCTGCTGCCGGTATTCGGAAAGGTCGCCGGTGAACAGGAGGAAGCGGCGCAAGTCGATGGCGACACCGAGGCGAGCGCGCGTCTCTCGGCGGCCATGGTGGTCATGGTGTTGCCCGTGCTCGCTGCTACCGGCTGGGTCCAGCGTCCGCTGGCCCGCACCATCGCAACCTCACGATAAGTGGCGGATTGCCCACCGCGACAGCAGTCTTTCGTCAGCTTGCAGTGTCGACCGGCCAGCCAATCAGCTAAACTACCTGCGCCACACCAACCGCCGCCTGGAAAGCCCGGTCACCCCATGCCCACACTCCCCGATATCCGCGGCCTGCGCTTTGGCCCACTTGGCCGTCAGATGGTGCCGGTCGTCATCGACCTGCAGCGGCTGTTCGCCGAGCCCACCGTGTGGCACACGCCGCGGCTTGGCACGATCACCGGCGCGGTCGCTCGCATTGCGGTGCATCGGCCGGAGCGGACGCTGTTCTCGCGCTTTTTGACGCCGGCGCGGGCGAGCGATGCCAAAGGCCAATGGCAGCAGTATTATCGCCGTTGGGCGGCGGTGACGGGCGAGCAGCTGGCACCGGGGATGCTGGATCTGGTGCCGGAGCTGGCCGGGTTAGCGCGTCCGGGCTCAATCATCGACAAATACGGCCATTCCTGTTTCGATGGCCCAGCGCTGCAGCCGGCGCTGAATCGGCTCGGCGCCAGCGGGCTGATTGTGACGGGAGTGGAAACCGACGTGTGCGTGCTGGCGACCGTGCTCGACGCTATCGATCTGGGTTTGCGGGTCATCATCGTCGAGGATGCGGTGGCGAGTTCCAGCTCCGAGGGGCACGCGGCGGCGATGACCGCGATCTATCCACGCTACGATCAGCAGATCGAAGTGCTGACCACGGACGACCTGTTGCGCGCCTGGACGGAGTGACAGCCATGACTATTGCCGTGCTCGGCAGCATCAACATCGACGTTACGGCGTACTCGGATCGATTGCCGGCGCCTGGCGAGACCATTCACGGCCAGAACTATGTGCTGGGGCTCGGCGGCAAGGGCGCCAATCAGGCGGTGGCCGTCGTGCGGCTGGGCGGTGCGCTGACGTTTCTGGGCCGCATCGGGCGCGACGCATTCGGCGTGATGGCGCGGGCCGAACTGGAGCGATACGGGGTTGCCACCGACCATGTCGGCGATGATGCCCGGGCCGGCACCGGCATCGCCATCATCTCGGTCGATGCGGCGGCGCAGAACTGCATCACCGTCATTGCCGGTGCCAATTTCACGGTCGGCGAAACGGAGCTGGCGGCTTTGCGCGCGCTGCCGAAACCTCCGTGCGTGCTGCTGCTGCAACTCGAAGTGCCGCTGGCGATCAACATCGCTGCCGCGAAGTTTGCCCGCGCGCATGGAATGACCGTGATCCTCGATCCGGCTCCCGCGCCTTCATCCGGGTTGCCCAATGAGCTGATGCAACATGTCAGCGTAATCACGCCGAACGAGGTCGAGTGCGAAGCGCTCACCGGCATCCGGCCGGGCAGCAGCGATACTGCGGCGCTGGCCGCCAATACGCTGGCGCTGACCGGCGCTGACCGTATAGCGCTGAAATTGGGCGCCCAGGGAGCCTATTGGAGCGAGCCGGGCGGCTCTGGAACGGTGCCTCGGTTTGCCGTCAATGCCATCGATACGGTGGCCGCCGGCGACTGCTTCAATGGCGGCCTGGCAGTGGCTTTGGCCGAAGGGCAATCGTTCGGCGCGGCGGTGCGCTTTGCCTCAGCCTGCGGCGCCCTGTCGACCACCCGGCGCGGTGCCGCCGCGGCCGCCCCAACCCGCGCCGAGGTCGAAGCGTTGCTGGCCGGCAGCACCGGTTGAGTTGTCTTATGTTCTGAAGGGCCGAATCCGGTTATCTGTGCACGAGCGTTCGGAGTTCGCGCCAGGCCGGAACAACAAGAGAGCACCCAATGAACATCTGCATGATCGGCGCGGGCTACGTCGGCCTGGTCTCGGCGGCGTGCTTTTCCGAGTTCGGGTTTCAGGTCACCTGTATCGACAAGGATCCGAACCGGGTGGCCGCCTTGAAGCGCGGCGAGGTGCCGATTTTCGAGCCGGGACTCGACGATTTGATCGCGCGCAATTTCGCGGCCGGGCGGCTGCAGTTCACCGGCGACTATCAGGCCGCAGTCCGAGGCGCGGACGTTATTTTCCTGGCCGTCGGCACCCCGATGCGGCGCGGCGATGGCCATGCCGATCTCAGCTACATCTTCCAGGCGGTGGCTGATATGGCCCCGTATATCGATAAGTTCACCGTCATCACGACCAAATCGACCGTGCCCGTCGGCACCAGCCGGGGCATCGAGAAGCGGCTCAAGGAGCTCAGGCCGGACGCCGAATTCGCGGTCTGCTCAAACCCGGAATTCCTGCGCGAGGGCTCGGCCATCATCGACTTCACGCATCCCAACCGCGTGCTGGTCGGCTGCGACAGCGACAAGGCGCGCGCCGTCATGGAGCGGCTCTACAAGCCGTTGAAGCTGCGCAACGCGCCGGTAATGTTCACCTCGCGCGAGTCCGCCGAGCTGGCGAAATACGCGGCTAATGCGTTCCTGGCCATGAAGATCAGTTTCATCAACGAGATCGCGGATCTGTGCGAAGAGGTCGGTGCCGACGTGCATGAAGTTGCCGGCGCGATCGGCTCGGACGACCGCATCGGCGGCAAATTCCTGCATCCGGGGCCGGGCTACGGCGGCTCGTGCTTTCCCAAGGATGTGGCCGCGCTGGTGCGCACCGCACGCGAAAATCGCTCACCACTGTCAATCATCGAGCAGGTGAGCCGCGTCAACGACGAGCGCAAGATTGCCATGACCAGCCGCATCGAGAAGGCGGCGGGCGGTTCGGTTGCCGGCAAGACGGTGGCCATCCTGGGCGTCACCTTCAAGCCGAACACCGACGATATGCGCGAGGCGGCCAGCCTGGTCATCTTGCCCGCCCTGCAAGCGCGCGGCGCCACCATCCGCTGTTGCGATCCTGCGGGCCGCCGGCATGGCGAAGGCCTGTTGCCGGACGTGATCTGGACCAATGGTGCCATGGAAGCCGCCAAAGGCGCCGACGTTCTGGTGGTGTTGACCGAGTGGAACGAGTTCCGCGCGCTGGACTTCGAGGCGCTGGCCAAGAACATGCGAGGACGGGCGATCGTCGATTTGCGCAACGTCTTCAATCCACCCGACGTGCGGGCGGCCGGCTTCAGCTATGTCGGCATCGGCAGGGCCTGAGCGCTGCAAGTCCGTCAACGGACGGTGACGCTCTCGGGTTCAGTAACGTTCAAATCTCCACACAGTGTCATGCTCAAGCTTGTCCCACGGCTGCCCGGCGGATTTGCCGGCAAACGCAAGACGTTCAATCGTGATGTGGATTTCGGACCCTAGCGGAATGAGGCATACCGGCCAACCTATCGTTTGACTCGTGCTCGCAAGTGTAGGGGCGCACAGCAGTGCGCCCGTCCAAGAGAGCTTGCCGCGCAGCTAGACGGG
>JANLQJ010000179.1:0-39071 GCA_031367715.1 Hyphomicrobiaceae bacterium
CCTTCGCCGGGATGACGAAAAATCGGAAACCATTTGAATGAGTCAGAACACTAGGGCGGTTTGCACCTCATCTGCATCAGCGGTGGCCGCAGAAGTGGGGTCAGACCCCATTCGAGCCAAACCCCGTGTCGGGGCTAAATCGGGGTCTGACCCACTTCTGCTAGCGTCGCAGCGTCGGGATGACCCACGTCAATCGCAAAGTGCTCTAGCTGCGCGGCAAGCTCTTGGACGGGCGCACTGCTGTGCGCCCCTACGCCATGACCTCTGTCACGAACCTTCAAAGTGACAGGTCAAACCATAAGTTGGCCGGTATCAGACCCCTCACTCGAACGGAAACGCGTCCTTGAGATGGCGCGGCCATTGCCCCGGCAGCACCACCACCACGTCGAACGCCGGATGCCAGCGTCCGCCCCGGTCGTGGCGGGCCAGCCACATCTCGGCCGCCCTGCGCACCCGTCCGCGCAGACGCGGCGTGATCGCTTCCAGGGCGTCGTCCTGCGAGCGCCGCAGCTTCACCTCGACGAAGGCCAGCCGCTTGCCGCGACGGGCGATCAGGTCGATCTCGCCGACAGGAGTCTTGTAGCGCCGCGCCAGGATGCGGTAGAATTTCAGGCGCAACATCAGCTCGGCGAGGCGTTCGGCGCGCAGGCCCGCGCGTTCGGATCGGCGGCGGCGGAGCGCGGCATCGATGGCGGCGGGTTGGCGCATTGTCGGAGCCTAGGCCGGAGCGGTTGGGCCCGCAGCCAGGAGCTTACCCGGGTGTCGCCGCCTGCCTGAGCGCCAGCGCGTAGACCCTTTTGCGCGGTACGCCGAGGCTGGCGGCGACGGCGTCGACGCGGTCGCGCAAAGTGCCGGATGCGTCTGCGGCCAGCGCCGATGCGATGTCGGTGTCGGTGATCGTTTTCGCCCCGTCCCGCACGGGCGCGGCCAGGATAACCACTTCGCCGCGCAGATCGTCCGTGTTCGCCCAGTTCGCCAGTTCGGCGAGCGTGCCGGTGCGCATCTCCTCGTGCAGCTTGGTCAGTTCGCGGCCGACGGCGGCGGGGGTGGCGGGGCCGTAGCTGTCGGCCATCGCCGTGAGCGTGGCGGCGGTGCGGCCTGGGGCCTCGAAGACGACCAGAGTACCGGGGGCGGCCGCCAGTTCGGCGAGGCGTTCGGCGCGCGCTCCGGCCTTGACCGGCAGAAATCCGGCGAAGGTGAAGCAATCGGTGGGCAGGCCGCTCGCCACCAGGGCCGTGAGCGTGGCCGACGCGCCGGGGATGGCGAACACGCGCTGCTGCTCGACCAATGCGGCACGCACCAGTTTGTAGCCGGGGTCGGAGATCAGCGGCGTGCCGGCGTCGGAAATGAGCGCCACGCTGCGGCCTTCAGTCAACGCGGCGACGATGATCGGCCGCTCAGCCTCCGCATTGTGCTCATGATAGGCGCGCAGCTTTGGCCGCAGCGCGTAGCGATCCAGCAGTTTGCGGCTGTGGCGCGTATCCTCGCAATAGAGCACATCGACCTGGGCCAGAATCGCCAGCGCCCGCAAGGTGATATCGCCAAGATGGCCGATCGGCGTGGCAACCAGATAGAGTCCGCCGGCCAGCGGCTTGGCCAGCAGCTGCGCTAGCTCGTCGCGGGTGGCGCGCAGCAGGGCCTCGAAAACGGTTTGCGTTGTCACACGATCGTCCACAGCTTTCCGCCTGAAATTGCTGCTTCCACGGTCAATTTTACGGTCATTTGCGTAACGGCGTGGCCGCCATGCGCTTGCCCGGCCACGCGAATCCGCGTCATATGCGCGTCAATAGCGAACTTGTTGTCGACAAACTCGCGAATTATTTCTGCTATGTCCTGGCGGGGGCGGACAACCGGTCCCGCTATCGCCCCGAACCTGAACCAGATGGCATGACCAGCCGCACCATACGCAACCCTTCCCACCTTGCCCGGCTGCTCAGCCGGCGCGCCTTTGTCATGGGCGCGACAGCCCTGATGCTGGCCGGATGCGCCTTGTCGGGTGGCGGGGGCGAGCAGTCGCAGACGTCGCTGAGCCAAACGCAGGCTATCGTGCCAACCGGCAGCACGCTGTCGGGCGCACCGGTCAAGGTCGCGCTGCTGCTGCCGTTTGGCAAGGCCGGCGATGGCGCGCAGGTGGCAACGGCGCTGAAACAGGCGGCCGAGCTGGCGCTGTTCGACGTCAACGGCGCCAATATCACGCTGATACCCAAAGATACGCTCGGAACCGCGCAAGGCGCGGCGGCGGCGGCCCAGGCGGCCGTCAATGAAGGAGCCGAGCTGATTCTTGGTCCGCTGTATGCGGCAGAAGTGCAGGGTGCTGCTCCGGTGGCACGGCAGGCCAATGTGCCGGTGCTGGCATTCTCGTCCGATCGCAAAGTGGCGGGCAACGGCGTCTATCTGCTCAGCTTCCTGGCCGGCGACGATATTGCCCGCGTGGTCGCCTATGCGGCGGCCAACGGCAAGCGGGGCTTTGCCGCTATCGTGCCGCAGACGGCCTATGGCAGCATCGTCGAGCAATCGTTCCGCGCCGCCGCCGCCAAGGCTGGCGCGCGGGTCGCCGCGGTCGAGCATTTCCCGGTCGATGCCAATGCCGTGGCCGATCCGGTCAGCCGGCTGAAGGCCGATTTCGTCGCCAATCAAAAGGCCGGCGCGCCGATCGATGCTCTGCTGATTCCTGGCGGGCAGGACGTGCTGCCGATCGTGGCGCCGATGCTGCCTTACAATGCCATCGATACCAAGTCGGTGCGGCTGCTTGGCAGCGGCGGTTGGAATTATCCCAGCATCGGCCAGGAGGCTGGCCTGGTCGGCGGCTGGTTTGCTGGACCCGATCCCGCCGCCTGGACCGATTTTGCCGCGCGCTATACCAAGACCTACGGTGCGGCGCCGGTGCGGCTGGCCAGCCTCGCCTACGATGCGGTGACGCTGGCCCTGTCGCTGGCCACCAACCCGCCGGGCCAGCGCTTCACGCCCGACAAACTGACCCGTACCAGCGGATTTGCCGGCGTCGACGGCCTGTTCCGCCTGCGCCCCGATGGCACCTGTGAGCGTGGGCTGGCGATCCTTGAAGTGACCAAGTTCGGCCCGCATGTGATCGATGCCGCGCCCAGCGCGTTTACCGTGGCGCAGTTTTGAACGTACACATTATTGACCGGACATTGTCACGCAAGCACCGCAGCGTTTTGACCGCGCAGTGCTGATCCGGGATCGTTTTCGGCTCCTGCTATCTTGCCACAGCTGCCGGAGCCCCGCGAGGTCCGGTGCCTGCAGCGCACCATCAAAGCGCTGCGCTGTGCACGGGATAAAAGTTAGGGTCGGCGGAAGTCAGCGCGCTCGACAATTCATACACCATCCGATTGAGGACCATGCGGCCCGCCCGCGTGACCGTGATGCGATCCTGGCCAATGCTCAGCAGCCCCTGCGCCGCCAGATCCCTCAGCACCGGGAATTTCGGGGCCAGCCCCGTCGAACTGCGGAACGCCGCCAGATCCAGCCCTTCGCTCAGCCGCAACCCCATGATCAGCCGTTCGTCGGCTTGATCGGGCAGCGACAGCGCGCCGCGCTCGACAATTCCGTGCCCGTCTTTTTCGACCGCTGACGCCCACACTTCGGGATTGCGCTGCGTCGCGAGAGCTGTGCGCTGCCCATCGACGACCAACCGTCCGTGTGCGCCAGGGCCGATGCCGGCATAGGTGCCATAGCGCCAATAGACCATGTTGTGCCGGCATTCCTGACCCGGACGCGCGTGATTGGAAACCTCGTAGGCGGGCAGGCCGGCAGCTTCGGTCAACTCCTGGGTGCCCGCATACAGATCATCGGCGATCTCGGCCGGTGGCGTGATCAGCTTGCCGGCGCGGTGCAGCGCTGCGAACGGCGTGCCGTCTTCGATGGTGAGTTGGTAGACGGAGAGATGATCCGGCGCGTAGCCGAGCGCCTCACGCAGTTCGTCTGACCACGCCGCAACGCCCTGATCGGGACGGGCGTAGATGAGATCGAACGACACCCGCTCGAATTGCCGGCGCGCCAGCGCCAGCGCCGCCTTGGCCTCGGCGGCGTTGTGCAGGCGCCCCAGGAATTTCAGATCGCGGTCGTTCAGAGCCTGCACGCCGAGCGAGACGCGATTGACGCCGGCCGCGCGATAGCCGGCAAAGCGTCCGGCTTCGACGCTGGACGGATTGGCCTCCAGCGTGATCTCGATGCCCGGCTCCTGCGGCCAATGTTTGGCCACCGCGTCGATGAGCGCCCCAACCAGGGACGGCGGCATCAGCGAAGGCGTGCCACCGCCGAAAAAGACGCTGTGGACCGGTTGATTGGGCTGGAGCTGAGCCATGTGCGCAAGCTCGGCCAGCAGCGCGGCCTGGAAGCGGGCAACATCAACGCCACCATGGCGGACATGGCTGTTGAAGTCGCAATAGGGGCATTTGGCGGCGCAGAACGGCCAATGAATGTAGACGCCGAAACCGCCGGCTGACTCAGTTGTGCTGATCAATCCTATTCACCTGGCGCGCTGCTTACGTCCTTCTCCGATAGGGAGAAGGTGCCCGAAGGGCGGATGATGGGAGCCGGAGGCAGTTTTGAGGCGCGGCCTATTGAGCTCCACACCCCCTGTAACCCTCATCTGGCGCCCAGTCTCTTTGCGTTCCGCGCAAGGGCGCGCCACCTCCTCCCTACGGGAGCAGGACGTGTTGCGCCTGCTGGCAACGAAGAACGTTATCCAAACTTATACCGTCCAACCTATCGTTTGACTCGTGCTCGCAAGCACAGCGGTGCGCCCGTCCAAGAGCTTACCGCGCAGCTAGACGGGCGCACTGCTGTGCGCCCCTACGCCATGACCTCTGTCACGAACCTTCAAAGTGACAGGTCAAACCATAAGTTGGACGGTATTACTCAAGACACGCCGCCGCGAATTTCTCGAATGAGCGGGCGCGGTGGGACAGGACATGCTTTGCGGCCGGGTCCATCTCGCCGAAACTCTGCTTGTGCCCCTCCGGCACGAACATCGGGTCATAGCCAAAACCATTGCTGCCGCGCGGCGGCCAGACGATGTGGCCGAACACTTTGCCCTGGTAGCATTCCGGCGTTCCGCCGGGCCGCGCGAGGCATAGCACCGAAGTGAAATTCGCTTTCAACGGTTTGGTAAAGCCGATGCCACGCTCCATCAGGGCTTCGTGGATATGACGCATGGCGGCGCTAAAATCCTTGGCGTGCCCAGCCCAATCGGCGGAATAGACGCCGGGCGCACCGTCGAGCGCAGCGATCTCGATGCCGCTGTCGTCGGAGAGCGCGGGCAGCCCCGAGCCGTTGGCCGCAGCGACAGCTTTCAGCGTGGCATTGCCGATGAACGTGGTTTCGGTTTCGACGGGTTCGGCCAAGCCAAGCTCGCCGGCCGAAACCAGCGCAATGCCGTGCGGTGCCAACAGGTCGCGCATTTCGACCAGCTTGCCCTTGTTGTGGGTCGCCAGAACCAGTTTACTGCCGCGTGCGAGTTTCATTCCGTCCCCGGCCTATCGGCCTGACAATCTGTCGGTTCGTCGCATCGCCCACGCAGCCCCCCAATCAACAGGTGCCATCCTCGGGACAAGTCCGAGGATGACACTGGTACGCGTTCGACACCCACCTACAGCACTGTCAGCTTCTGCAGCTCGACCAGTTCCTTGATGCCCTTGCGCGCCAGGCCCATCAGCTGGTCAAAAGTCTCGCCGCTGAACGGCTTGCCCTCGGCGGTGCCCTGCACCTCGACAATACCGCCCGATCCGGTCATGACGAAATTGGCGTCGGCGTCGGCGTTTGAATCCTCGGAATAGTCGAGATCGAGCAGGTTCTCGCCCTTGTAGATGCCGCAGGAAATCGCCGCCACCTGATCGCGCAACACATTGTCGCCGATCATGTCGCGGGCCTTCATCCAACTCAGGCAGTCCTTCAGCGCCACCCAGGCGCCGGTTATCGAGGCAGTGCGCGTGCCGCCATCGGCCTGCAGTACGTCGCAATCGACCGTGATCTGTTTTTCACCCAACGCCTTCAGGTCGACCACGGCGCGCAGCGAACGCCCGATCAGCCGTTGGATTTCCTGCGTGCGGCCCGACGCATGACCTTGCGTCACTTCACGACGGGTCCGCTCGGTGGTGGCGCGTGGCAGCATGGAATACTCCGCCGTCACCCAGCCCTTGCCCTGGCCTTTCAGCCACGGTGGAATGCGCTCTTCCAGGCTCGCCATGCACAGCACGTGGGTGTTGCCGAACTTGATCAGGCACGAGCCCTCGGCATGCATGGAAACGGCCCGTTCGATCTGAATCGGCCGCAGCTCGTCTGGCTGACGCTTGGAGGCGCGCATTGGGGGCTCGCGTGCGGTTGCGCTGACGGTAAAGCGCGTATGGCGGAAATGTGAAAGCGCAACCTAGGAGAGACCGCAGTACGTGGCAACCACTTCCTTCTCCCCAACTCGGCATGTAAGCTTCAACGATAGCCACACAGCAAGTGCCATCCTCGGGACAAGCCCGAGGATAACACTTGTGGGCTTGTCTTACTCCGCCGCCACGCCCGCCAGATCCTTCAACATCTTTTCCGTAAACGCACGCTTCTGCTCCTTGGTCATCTTCTTGACCTCGTTGTTCAGCATGCGCTCGTTAATGCTCTTGTTCCAGTAGTCGAGGCTGTCAAAGCCGAGCAGCGCCGACTTGCCGACAAACTGGCGCAGCACCTCGTTGGTCGGGCCCATCACCCAGCCGGCCTTGCCGTCGCGCAGGTAGCGCTCGATGCCCAACGCCGGCTTGTAGCCGGTGCCGCCGCAGGCATGCAGCATCTTGTCGGTGACGTGCGCGACGTTCTTGGCGGCGGCGAACTTCACCTGCCACATGAAGGTCAGGAACGCCGAGCGCGGTATTTTCGTCAGGTCGCGATGCACCGACCAGTCGCAATTGTTGGTGGCGTCGTCCATGGCCTTGGCCATCATGAAGTCGAACGAGCGGCAGGTGTTGGTGTCGATGATGGCCTCGCCGACATAGTCCTGGATGGTCGGGTAGTCGGCCACGCGCATGCCGACGTCGGCATGGGTTTTCCGGGTGGTGTGCTGTTTGGTGATGTCGATCAAGCCCAGCGCGATACCGTTCCAGGCCGCCGACGAACAGAGCAGGAAGAAGGGATCAACGCATTCGTCGTTGGACAAGGCACCATCGCCGGGAGGGCCAACCATGCGGTCCTTGGGGATGACCTTGTCAACCTGGATCGGGCCGGACTGGTTGCCGCGCATGCCCATGCCGTCCCAACTCGATGGATCGGCCGTCACCTCGTCGCCCAGGATCAAGAAGCAGGAGAGATTGGCGTAGTCGCCATTGAAATTCGGGCTGGTGGTCTGGACGATGTACCAGTCGGCAAAGCCGCCCGAGGTGGTCCACGAGGCCTTCTTCTTGACGTGCCAGCCATCGGCGGTCTCGGTCGCGCTGGATGAAATCGGATACCAGAAATGGCTGCCGGTCTCGGGATCGGAATAGGACAAGGTGCCGACCAGGCAATCCTTGTCGATGCGCTTGAAGATGTCCTGGATGGTCGCATTGTCGTGATGGCGCAGCGCTGCGGCGGCGACGGCGCCGGTATGCATGGTGTAGCACATGGCGGTCGACGGGCAGCCGTAGCGGGCGATGGTTTCGACCACCATGGCCGCGCAGGTATGGTTCTCGCCCATGCCGCCGAGTTCCTTGGGAACCAGCAGTCCGAGCAGGCCATTGGCGGCCAGGATCTTGAAATTCTTGCGGGGAAACAATAGGTTACGATCACTCTCGATGGCGTTCGCGCGCATCTCCTTCTGGCACATGTCGATGATGCGGGCCTGCAGATCACGCTGCTTTTCGGTCAACACCCATTGCGGGTCGTACTCCGAGCCCAGACCCCAGAACGGCTCGTTGCCCCATTTTTTGATGGCGTTCATGCCAGACATCCTCCCGTTGTGCTTCTTGTCGGTCGCGACACCAATTTTAACCGCTTGAGACCAGTTTAGACCAATATTTGTGTCACTTGAAAGCCGTAACCGAACATAGCCTCCGACGGGCCGGGCGCGCCAGCGGTAGCCGCTCACAGCGCCTTTGGCACGAACCCGCCAAGCGCCGCCCTGATCGCAACAGCCTGAGCCGCGTCCCGTTGGCGCTTGGCGGGATTGCGGCTTGGCTGGCTGGCAAGCCAGTCCTTGTGCGCGGCAAAGGCGGCTGGCATTGGCACCGCCATGCGCACGGGGCGGCCGCTTTGGCCGATGGCGACGGCCTCCGTTGCCGGGCCGGCCAGAGGCGCCGGCGCGCCCGCATCCTCGGACAGAAAATCAACCTCATAACCGTCATTGTTGACGGCAAACTCGCCAAAACGGGGCACAAAAGAGCGGTCGGCTGCGATCAGCGCAGTCATGACGGCTTGGCGGTGGTCGTTGCTGGCGGACAATTCCAGTCCGTCCCGCCCCCCAATGAGCAGGTCGAAGTCCTGGGTCGCCACGATCCCGGTATCAAACCGGACGCCCGCCATCGCCTCATAGCCATACATGGCCGTGGTGCCGACAATCCGCAGCCCCGTTCCCATGAGAAAAGCGCGATCAAGAGCATCCATGATGCGAGCCGCAAGATCAGGAACGCGCCCAAGCCGATGGGCAACATTGATCCGGTCCATCGCCTCTAAGCGTGCGAGCGTCGCCTTCTTGCGCTTGCGCAGCGTCGCTCGTCCATCGATGAAGGCGCTGTGAAGCGTCTCGGTGTCCGGCGTCCGGCGGCCAAGCGAGGTTTCGCGACCATCCATTTTCTTGACCAGGTAATCGGCCCCCGAAATGGTCCGCCAGCGCATCGAACCCGAGTAGTCGCGAGCCAATTCGGCGCGGACCTCGCGATAGGTTGCAAATAGCTGCTGGGCGTCGATCTGCTGGCGCGCCTGGTCGTTGCTGAGGTTCTGGAAATCGGACACGTTTTCCCCTTTCAATACAATTACTGCATTGAAAGTGGAAAAACAAGACATACGATGCGCAAACTTCGGCCCAGCCAAAACCTACTCCGCCGCAACCTTACGGGCAGGATTGTTGGGATGGGTGGTCCAGTTGGCTGGCTTGGTCACGATCGGCGCCTTGGTGCGCGGATCGACGCCCGCAGTCATTTGCACCATGTCGATGCAGTCTTCGACCGGGCAAACCGAAACGCACAGATTGCAGCCAACACATTCGTCATCGATGACCTGGAAACGCCGCTTGCCGTTCACCATCGCCGTGATGGCCTGATGCGAGGTGTCCTCGCAGACGATGTGGCAGCGCCCGCATTTGATGCACAGATCCTGATTGATGCGGGCCTTGGTGACGTAGTTGAGATTGAGATACTGCCAGTCGGTGACGTTGGGCACGGCACGGCCGACGAACTGGTCGAGGCTCGTGTAGCCTTTGGAATCCATCCAGGCACCGAGGCCGGACGTCATCTCCTGCACCACCTTGAAGCCATAGGTCATGGCCGCCGTGCAGACCTGCACATTGCCGGCGCCCAAGGCCATGAACTCGGCCGCATCGCGCCACGTCGTGATGCCGCCGATGCCGGAAATCGGCAGCCCGCGCGTTGCCGGATCGCGCGCGATCTCGGCCACCATGTTGAGCGCGATCGGCTTGACCGCCGGGCCACAATAGCCGCCATGGCTGCCCTTGCCATCGATGCTCGGATTGGGCGAAAACGAGTCGAGATCGACGCTGACGATCGAGGAAATGGTGTTGATCAGCGACACCGCATCGGCGCCGCCCTTTTTGGCCGCACGCGCCGGATTACGGACGTCTGAGATATTCGGCGTCAGCTTGACGATCACCGGCATGCGCGTATGCGCCTTGCACCAGCGCGCCACCATCTCGATGTATTCGGGGACTTGTCCCACGGCCGAGCCCATGCCGCGCTCGCTCATGCCATGCGGACAACCGAAGTTGAGTTCCACGCCATCGCAGCCGGTGGTCTCGACACGCTTGAGGATGGCGGACCAGTTGGCCTCCTCGCATGGCACCATCAGCGACACCACCAGCGCCCGATCCGGCCAGGCCTTTTTGACGGTGGCGATCTCCTGCAGATTGACCTCCAACGGACGATCCGTGATCAGCTCGATATTGTTGAGGCCGATCAGGCGCCGGTCCGGCCCGTGCACATAGCCATAGCGCGGACCGTTGACGTTGACGATGTTGGGGTCCTCGCCGAGCGTCTTCCAGACCACGCCGCCCCAGCCCGCCTTGAAGGCGCGCACCACATTGTATTCCTTGTCGGTCGGCGGCGCCGAGGCCAACCAGAACGGATTGGGTGATTTGATGCCGACGAATGTGGATCTGAGGTCAGCCATGGTGAGTCTCCGTATTCAGGGTGGAGCGAGCGCCGCAGGCTGACTTCGCCCTATGGGAGAAGGTGATGGGTCCGTAGGCCTGGCGAATTGGATCAGCAGTATCTCGCATCATTTTTCACCGCTCAATTCCCGATGCATCGACTCCGCCGCCTGCTTGCCGTCCTCGACGGCGGAGACGGTGAGGTCCTTGCCGCCGACGATGCAGTCGCCGCCGGCCCAGATCTTGGCGCTAGCCGTGCGCCTCTCGCTGTCGACGCGGATGCGGCCGGCTTGGGTAGCGACCAGCCCCTCCAGCGGATCGCCAACAAAGGTCTGGCCGATGGCCTTGAAGACCATGTCGGCCTCGAAGCGCACCTTTTCGGTCGAACCGTTCGTATACGCGCATTCTATCCCCGAGACGCGCCCGCCCGCGGACAGAATCTGCGTCGGCTTCAGCCAATGCTTGATGCGCACGCCATTGGTCTGCGCCAGATCCTGCTCGTAGGCACTCGCCTTCATGTGCTCCTTGCCGCGACGATAGACGATAGTCACGTCCTCAGCGCCGAGCAGCTTGGATTGCACCGCGACGTCGATCGCCGTCATGCCGCCGCCGATCACAACCACATGTCGCCCAACCGGCAGCGTCGACAGATCCTCGGCCTGCCGCAGTTCGCCGATGTACTTGATCGCGTCCTCGACGCCCGGCAGCTCCTCGCCCGGTACGCCGAGGCCGTTGACGCCGGCCAGCCCGACAGCGAGAAACACCGCATCGAAATCTCGGGCCAGATCACTGAGTTTCAAATCGCGCCCGAGCGCCTTGCCATTTTCGATCCTGATCCCGCCCACGGCGAGAATGAACGCGATCTCGCGCTGCGCGAAGTCGTCAACTGTCTTGTACGCCGCGATCCCAAACTCGTTCAGCCCGCCTGACTTCGGCCGCGCTTCGAAAATTGTCGCCTCGTGCCCATGCAGCGCCAGCCGGTGCGCGCAGGCCAATCCCGCTGGCCCTGAGCCGATCACGGCGATGCGCTTGCCCGTCGGCGCGGCGCGCGAAAACGGCTGTTCGCCCGCCGCCAGCAACGCATCGGTGGCAAAGCGCTGCAAATTCCCGATCTTGACCGGCTTGCCTTCCGCCGCCTCACGCACGCAGGCCTGCTCGCACAGCGTTTCGGTCGGACAGACGCGCGCGCACATGCCGCCCAGAATGTTGGCGTCGAAAATTGTCTTGGCCGCGCCCTTGGCGTTGCTGGCCGAGATCTGCCGGATGAACAGCGGGATATCGATCCCGGTCGGGCAGGCCGTGATGCAGGGCGCATCGAAACAGAAATAGCAGCGATCGGCCTCGACCGCGGCTTCGTGCTTGGACAGCGGTGAGTGCAGATCGGCAAAGTTGGTCGCGTACTGCTCCTTGGGCAGAATCCCGGCCGTGATGCCGGATCCGTGTCCGCTTGCTGGCGTCATTCCATCGCGCTCCCTGAGGTCGCCAAAATCCTAGAGTGGCGCAAATCACACTTCGCGGTCAAATGCCGACATGCGGCGCCATTGGCGGCGCTGAATTCCGACTATCCGAACTTATGTCGCATTCACAAGCGACCTATTGCCAGCGTCGCACATTGCGCTTGGCGGCTGATCTTGTAATCTCCGCCGCAATTGCTGCCCGCCCTAGGAGAAGGCCATGTCTGACACAGACCGCATCGCTTGGATGAAGCGCCAAGCCGCCCTGGGTGGCTTGAACCGGCGCGAGTTCATCCAAATCGGTCTGGCGGCCGGACTCTCCATCGCTTCGGCGGGGGAATTGTTTGCCGCCACCAAGACGCCGCCAACGCCACCGCCGCCCCCAACGCCTAAACGCGGCGGCAGTTTCAAGATGGCAACGGCCTCGGGCGGCGCCAAGGATGCGCTCGATCCGGCGACCTGGAGCAACGATTTCATGGCCGATGTGGGCCAGATCACTGGCAACGCGCTGGTCTCGATCGATGCCCGCAATGTACCGCAGCCCGATCTCGCCGAGGCCTTCGAGCCATCGGAGGGGGGCAAGAAATGGGTGTTCAAGCTCCGGCAGGGCGTCACCTTCCACAACGGCAAGACGCTGACCGCCGACGATGTGGTGGCGACCTACAACTACCATCGCGACAAGAAGAACAAGTCCGCGGCCCGTTCGGCCCTCAGTGGGCTGACGGACGTGAAGGCCGATGGCGCCAATATGGTCGTTTTCACACTGGCTGAATCACATGCCGATTTTCCCTATGTCACCAGCGAAATGCACTTGCCGATCTACGCCGCCAAGGATGGCGCTATCGATGTGGCGACCAGCGCCGGCACCGGCCCGTATGTGATGGACGAGTTCAAGCCGGGCGTTAAGTTCAGTGCCCATCGCAATCCCAACTACCATCGTTCGGATGCCGCCTGGTTCGACGCGGTCGAGCTGCAGGTGATCGCCGAGGCCGCCAAGCGCCACGATGCGCTGCTGTCGGGTGCGGTGCATTATATCGACAAGGTCGATGTTCGCAGGGTCAACGACCTGAAGCGCAACCGCGCCGTCAAGATCACCGACGTGCCCGGCTTCGACCACTATGTGGCGCCAATGAACTGCCAGATGAAGCCGTTCGACGATGTGCATGTGCGCCAGGCCATCAAATGGGCGATCAACCGCGATGATCTGATCCGGCGCGTACTGGGCGGCTACGGCACGGCGGGTAATGACGTGCCGCTGTCACCGAACATGCGCTACGCCAATTCGCCCGAGCCGAAATACCATTACGATCCGGACAAGGCGAAAGCATTCCTGCGGGTCGCTGGCTACAACAAGCTGCGGCTGGATCTGTCAGTCAGCGAAGCCGCCTTCCCTGGCGCGACCGACGCTGCCGCGCTCATCAAGGCCTCGGCCCGCCGCGCCAACATCGACATCAATGTCATCAATGAGCCGGCCGAGAGCTATCTCGACCTGGTCTGGATGAAGAAGCCCTGGTGCATGTCCTATTGGAACGGCCGCGCCACCGCCGACTGGATGTTGACGACAGCCTATTCGGATGACACGCCGTGGAACGACAGCGCCTGGAAATATCCCAAATTCAACGATTTGCTGAAGTCGGCGCGAGCCGAAATGAACGATGCCAAGCGGTCCGAGAAGTACGCCGAGATGCAGCAGATTTTGCATGACGACGGCGGCGCGCTGGTACTGATGTTCGAGAACTACGTGGCGGCGCACTCGACCAAGCTGGCGCATGGCGACCTCAACAGCAATGCCGACCACGACGGCGGGCAGGTGTTCCAGCGTTGGTGGATGGTGTAATACTGATCAACTTATGGTTTGACTCGTGCTCGCAAGCGTACGGGCGCACAGCAGTGCGCCCGTCCAAGAGCTTGCCGCGCAGCTAGACGGGCGCACTGCTGTGCGCCCCTACGCCATGACCTCTGTCACGAACCTTCAGAGAGACAGGTCAAACCATAAGTTGGATGGTATAATACTGAACAACAGACGTTCTGACCCGCAGCTGTTTCAAATCCAAAACGTCTGCATTCAGATCTCCCCCACCCCGACCCTCCCCCTTGAGGGAGAGGGCCAGGGCGGGAAGTCCGGAAGGCTCTGTCGTGGCTGAGGCTTACTGCCTCGGAATTGCAAAACGCCCGCTCCTCACGGAGCGGGCGTTTGTGTTGGCAAGACAGTCAACGACGTTCGCGACGTTTACCGATCGTCGGCACGCACATGTGCGTGCCGGGCATCGCCAGCGGGACGTGCCTTGTGGGCACCATCTTTGCGCGGCTCGGCCGGACGACGCAGGAACGGAACATTCGACAGGTCCCCGGCCGGAGCCGACGGCGCTGTCTTGCGATCAGAACCATGGCCGGAAACATGAGCCGCGCCGCGTGTGCTGTCGGCGCGGCCACGATGGCCGGCCTCGCCTTGCGGACGCCGCTCGCCGCCAGGAGAACGGTGACGCTCAGCAGCCGGACGGCCGCTCGACGGCTGACTGGGACGGGCACTGGCCGGACGCGAACGCGGCGCCTCGGTACGCTCGGCGCGGCCCGGAGCCTCAGGCCGATCCGGACGGTTCTCGGCTCGCCACTCGGGACGCGGTGCGCGATCTTCGGGACGCGTGCGGGCCTCGGCCGGACGGCCCTGGCCACGGCCACGGCTCGGCTCGCGAGCACCTTCAGACGCGCCACGGCGCGACGGTCCGCCCGGACGACCGCGGCCGGCACCCGGACGGGCGCCACGCGGCTCCCGATCGGCCGGCATCGGTGTCTTGTCGGCCGAAAGTGCCGCATCGTTGCGGCGATCCTCGGACGTGATCTGCTGGCGGGTCAGGCGCTCGATGTCGCGCAGTTGGCCGCGCTCGCCGCTATCGACCAGCGAGATGGCCTGGCCAGTGGCACCCGCGCGGGCCGTGCGGCCGATGCGATGCACGTAGCTTTCGGGCACATCCGGCAGCTCGAAATTGATGACGTGGCTAACCAGATCGACGTCAATACCGCGAGCCGCGATGTCGGTGGCGACCAGCACGCGGATGCGCGCCTGCTTGAAGGCATAGAGGGCCTGCTCGCGCTGGTTCTGGCTCTTGTTGCCGTGAATGGCGGCAACTTCAATGCCGGATGCCTCAAGATGGGCGGCAACCTTGTCGGCGCCGCGCTTGGTGCGCGTGAAGACCAGGGTACGGGTCAGCTCGGGGTCCTTGAACAGATCGACCAGGAGAGCGCGCTTCTTGTTGGCTTCGATGTGGATGACGCTCTGTTTGACGCGCTCGACAGTCGTGGCCGCCGGCGCCACCGATACCTTCTGCGGATCGCGCAACAGTTCGCCAGCGAGCTTGCCGATTTCGGCCGGCATGGTGGCCGAGAAGAACAGGTTCTGGCGCTTGGTGGACAACTTGGCCACGATGCGCCGGATCGGCGGCAGGAAGCCGAGATCGAGCATCTGGTCGGCTTCGTCGAGCACGAATACCTCGGTGCTGCGAAGGTCAACATTACCCTGCTGCATATGATCGAGCAGGCGGCCGGGTGTGGCCACCAGCACGTCGACACCGCGCGCCAGCATATTGCGCTGCGGGCCCTGTGCGACGCCGCCGTAGACGATACCGACGGTGACGCCGACATGGCGTCCATAGGTCTTGAAGCTTTCGGCGATCTGGCTGGCGAGCTCACGGGTCGGGCTGAGCACCAGCACGCGTGTGCCCTTGCGGATGACAGGGAGCTTGTCGGCGGCCAGACGGTTGAGGATGGGAAGGGCGAAGGCCGCGGTCTTGCCAGTGCCGGTTTGGGCGATGCCGAGCAGATCGGCGCCACTGAGAACGATCGGGATGGCCTTGGCCTGGATCGGGGTAGGTATATCGTAGCCCTCTTCGGTGAGGGTCTTCAAAAGGTTCGGCGCTAGGCCAAGATCAGAAAAATTTGTCAATGTCAGTGCTTTCTGGTGTGAGCACGCGTCACAACGGATGCGGGGCCACAACGGGCTCACGCAAACCGCACACACGGCTCGTCGTTGAGACGGCCCCGCGTGTCCTGGGCAATCGGTTGGGAAGTCGTTCAGGGCGCTCAACAGAGAGGACGAATTGGGTTGGAAACCCGTAACCTGTCCCTACACGCGGCTGGAGCACCGGAAATCGTTCATCCGAACGATGGATAGGTGTATGACGTTGTGCAGCGCACAAGTCAAGCGGGGAATTTTGTGCGATGCAACATGGTGGTGACCTCATACGTGCGGAAAGAGCCCGCGAGCCACAATTCCTACCAAACCAAGGGCACTGACGGCGGTGCTTCCAACGATTAATGCCAACGAGGTCGGATCGAGCTGAAAGCTCCCGAGTTTGAAACCATGCATCAAAATGATCGCAAGTGCCGCGACGGAATATCCAACCAGATATCGGTACACCCACACAGAATATTTTTCCCTGAGCGAGCGCGTGTGAATTTCAGTTTTGACAAATTCGCCTTTTAGTGCAGCGTTGGCGAGTCTATCTCTGTCGTCCTCTTCCGATATATTCTCAACTAACTTCTTCGCATCGGCCAAACTCGGCTTTTTCGAATTTGGCACCAGGCATCTGCCAGCACGTCAAAGTAGTCTTTGATGGAGTTATTTGATATTACCGAATTCTTTCCGCGTTTGTAAGCCCTGTCCCAAGGGGAATTTGGTTTGTGCGTGAGGGCAGATAACTGAAATGCCTGGTATTGCTTAAATTCAGTCCAGATCTGATCAATTATATCCATCTCCGATTTTGCAAAATCGGACTGCGCGACATCCCCGTCATCATCAGGTGTCGGAGTATCCTCACCCCTGTGAATGAGTCGGGTCACAGGGTTGGGGCCAAATTTCCTCAATGCCTGATAGAGACCGGGCGCTACCGGCCCGAATTCCCAAGCAAGGAATGACTCGTCAACCAACTCCTCATTGTTCACAGCCATGCTCCAGCCATGAGCAATGAACACCAATTTTTGCAAATGCATATTTGTAAGCGTGATGGCTTCGCGCTGGCTACGTCTGATGAATTCGTTTGCTACAGCCAGGATAGAATGCGGCATGTTGAGCGCCTCCATCGACGATCCAAGAACGAATCATGAATCCGACGGATACGAAAGTCAACACGATTCGCTGCAAAGCCCATCCAACTGTAAAATGGTCAGGGCACGAAGCTCATCTAAAAATCGATGGCAACCGAACGTCGACATTTTGGGCGGCGCAAAAACTCAATTCAACCCCGCAAGCGCCGCGACGGCTGCGTGGGCCAAGAACTGCTCTTCATCATCCTTCGCAGCCCCTACCGCGGCCTCGGCGCGCTTACGTTCCGCGGCCAGCCAGTCGCTGCCGGCTTCGGCGATATCGGTGGCGGTTTGCGCCAAGATCGTCAGGCTGACCGGGTCGACCTCGGCAAAGCCGCCCTGCACGTATAGGCGCTGCGTCTTGCCGCCAACCAGTTTGACGTCGATCACGCCTGGCCGAAGAGTCGTCATGGCTGGAGCATGTCCAGGCAAGACGGTGAAATCGCCCTCTGAGCCCGGCACGACAACCTGCTCGACGTCGGCCGACACAAGCAGCTTCTCGGGCGAGACCAATTCAAACTTGAACGTGCTCATGTCGGCGATCCTAAAGTTTCAATCAACTTGAGTCAGCGACGCCGATATGATTCTCTTCTTGCGCGCGGCCGCCCGGCCAACCCCGCGTGCGGACATCGCCAAAGGCGACGTCATGCGTCGTGTGCCTTGGCCTCGACCTCTTCGGGGGTCTGCAGTTTCTTGCCGCAGAACGGGCAGAAATAGACCGGGTGGTCGAGGAAGCCGGAGCCCTCTTCGTCGTCATCGTCATCGGAGGCTTCGGCGGCTTCACCGTTGCTGCCGTCATCGATGTCGAGAATACCCACCGACAGATACAGCACGCCGTCCTCTGCCTCATACAATAACGGATCAAAGTCCTCGGCTTCGAGAACCTCCTTGAGATCCTGACAGCACGTGCCGAATTTCGAGGCCTTGACCTCGCTTTTGTCTTCCTGAGCCATGCTGCTGTCCTCCAATCTCAATCCGGTAGCTATGCCGCTTCCGCAGCCATCTTCTGTGCCTTGGCGATCGCCTGCTCGATATTGCCGACCATGTAGAAGGCCGGCTCGGGCAGATGATCATAGGCGCCATCGCACAGGCCTTTGAAGCCTTTAATGGTATCGGCCAACGGCACCTGCTCGCCCTTAAGACCGGTGAACGCCTCGGCGACCGAGAACGGCTGGCTGAGGAAGCGCTCGATCTTGCGCGCGCGGGCGACCGCAATCTTATCTTCTTCCGACAGCTCGTCCATGCCCAGAATGGCGATGATGTCCTGGAGCGCCTTGTAGCGCTGCAGGATCTGCTGCACACGGCGCGCCGTATCATAGTGCTCCTGGCCGACGATGCGGGCGTCGAGCATGCGCGACGTCGAATCGAGCGGATCGACCGCCGGGTAGATGCCCTTTTCCGAGATGGCCCGGTTGAGCACGGTGGTGGCGTTCAAATGCGCGAACGACGTCGCTGGCGCGGGGTCGGTCAGATCGTCCGCCGGCACGTAAATGGCTTGCACGGATGTGATCGAACCCTTCTGCGTCGAGGTGATGCGCTCCTGCAAGTTACCCATGTCGGTGGCCAGCGTCGGCTGGTAGCCCACTGCCGACGGAATGCGACCGAGCAGCGCCGAGACTTCGGAACCGGCCTGGGTGAAGCGGAAAATGTTGTCGACGAAGAAGAGCACATCCTGGCCCTGGTCGCGGAAATATTCGGCGACCGTCAAACCCGACAGGCCAACGCGCGCGCGCGCGCCTGGCGGCTCGTTCATCTGGCCGTAGACCAGCGCGCATTTCGACTTCACGCCAGCTTCTGGCTTCTTAGGATCGGCGTTGACCTTGCTCTCGATAAATTCGTGATAGAGGTCGTTGCCTTCGCGCGTGCGCTCGCCGACGCCCGCGAACACCGAATAGCCTGAGTGCATCTTGGCGATGTTGTTGATCAGCTCCTGGATGAGCACGGTCTTGCCGACGCCGGCGCCGCCGAACAGGCCGATCTTGCCGCCTTTGGCGTAAGGTGCCAACAGATCGACCACCTTGATGCCGGTATTGAGAATCTCGGCTTCGGTCGACTGCTCGGCGAACGAGGGCGCCTGTTGATGGATGCCCCGGCGCTGCTTGGTGTTGATCGGCCCAGCTTCGTCAACCGGGTCGCCGATCACGTTCATGATGCGGCCGAGCGTCTCTTCGCCAACCGGCACCGTGATGCTGTCGCCGGTGTCAGCCACGTCCTGACCGCGCACCAGGCCTTCGGTCGAGTCCATGGCAATGGTGCGGACGGTGTTCTCGCCGAGATGCTGAGCGACCTCGAGCACCAGGCGGCTGCCCTGATTGGTGGTCTCCAGTGCGTTCAAGATCGCGGGCAAGCCGCCCTCGAACTGCACGTCCACCACCGCGCCCATCACCTGTCGTACCTTGCCGATCCGTCTGTCTGCCATTGTACCCGTCCTTCGTATTCGAATTTGTGGAAAGCCGTTTGGGCTCTTCGTGCCTGTGATTTCTTTTTTTGTCGGCCTTCACTTTGGAACGCCAAGTTCAGTCCTGTTTTCCGATCAGATCTTCGTCTTCATGAACGGCGTAAAGTCGGACCAGTTCTCGACCCTGAACACTCGAATATCCCGAATGCTCAGCGGGAACCACGGCATCGCCTTCAGCGCCTCCGTCACGGACGCGATATCCGCCAGATTGTCGCTCTCGCTCATATAGACGCTGCCCTGGACCCACTTGAAACCGTGTTTTCCTACTGTTCTACGGATGTCCGTATAAGCGCCTTTATAACCCTTAGCATGGTGCGAGTCGGCTTCTGCCACAGTCAGATCGAAAGCTATCGCAAACATGAAAACCCACTACGGAATCGTTTCAGAAATTGGGTCCGACATAATGTCTTCGATCTTCAGCGCCACTTCTTCGCCAGTACTGAATACATGGATCAACGCTTTCGAGTCGCCGACCAGCTTCAGCACTTCATAGGCAGGTCCGAATTCGCTCAGGCGTCGCACCTGCCCAACCAACGTCTTTGGGTCGACAAAGGCATAGGCCGTCTCAGACTCTTTCATGCCGCCATTCTGCATTGTCCGCTCCATCGCCTGAAGGTTGACCCTGCCACCCTACCACGCCGTCCAGCCCCCTGCCTACACCGCCTCCGCGCCCGAGATGATCTCGATCAGCTCCTTGGTGATCTGCGCCTGGCGCGAGCGGTTGTAGGTGATGGTCAGCTTGTTGATCATGTCGCCGGCATTGCGGGTGGCGTTGTCCATGGCGCTCATGCGGCTACCCTGTTCCGAGGCGGCGTTTTCCAGCAGTGCCCGGAAGATCTGCGTCGAGATGTTGAGTGGCAGCAGGCGTTCCAAGATCTGCTCTTCGGACGGTTCGTATTCCGGCGCGGCGACGACCTTGTTGGCATCGGCAGTTGCCCCGGCCGCCGGCACCATGGCCGGGATCAACGGCAGCGCCGTCGGCTTTTGCGACATTACCGACTTGAACTCGGAAAAGAACAGCGTGCAGACGTCAAACTCGCCCTTGTCGAACAGGGCCAGCACCTTGTCGCCGATCGCCTTGGCGTTGTCGAAGCCGACGCGTTTGACTTCCTTCAGCTCGACCAGGTCGATGATGTTCTTGGCATAGTCGCGGCGCAGCTGATCCCAGCCCTTGCGGCCGACGCACAGGATCTTGAAGGTTTTACCGGATGCCGTCAGCTTGCGGATGTGCTCGCGCGCCAGCCGCACGATCGAGGAATTGAAGCCGCCGCACAGACCACGGTCCGCCGAGCACACCACCAGCAGATGCACAGCATCCTTGCCCGTGCCCGCCAGCAGCGGTGATGCGCCGGATTGCCCCGACGCACGCGCGCCGAGATTGGCCAGCACGCGGTCCATGCGCTGTGCATAGGGACGCGCGGCGGTCGCCGCCTCCTGCGCGCGGCGCAGCTTAGCGGCGGCCACCATCTGCATGGCCTTGGTGATCTTCTGCGTCGCCTTCACCGAAGCGATGCGGTTGCGCAGGTCCTTTAACGAGGGCATTGTCGCTCAGTCCTTTATCGACCTGTCTTCATGATCGAAGTGAAATTCGTACCCTGTTCCATCCGGAAAACCCGTACGTCGTGCAGGCTCTTGCCGAACCAAGGAAGCGCACGAAGCGCTGTCAGTGCCAGGAACAATTTCCCATGATCCTCGTGGTTTGCAGCGTAAGTACTGCCTTGAATGCGTTCGAACCCATGATCAGTTAACGTCAATCTGATATCGGTATAGTCCCGCGCCGAACCCTTCGGGTGGACTCGCTTGGCAACCACCGTATCTAGATCGAACGTAATTGCGAACATCAGCGGCCTTTCCAGGCTGCATCTGGACCAGGGTCAGTCAGGATATCCTCGATGTCGTACGAAACCTCTCGCTCGGCATCGAGAATGCAGATCAGCGCTTGCTTCTCGTCGATGATTTTCACGACTTCATAAGTCGGCCCGTCAGGACCTATCGAGTGAAGGGTCCCGACGAGTTCTTGATGCGGCAAAGCCCGTTTCTTCGAGACCGTTGCAGTCACCATGGCTGTCACCCGTCGTCCAACGTTCGCAGTCCAACATTCCTACTAAGCCACAAACCCCCTCGCGAACACCTCGATGGCGTCCTTGAGTTGGGCGCCGAGCTCCTTGGTCAGCTCCTTCTTGGCGCGGATGCCTTCCAGAATGTCCTTGCCCTTGTCGCGCAGCATGCGCAACAGCTCGGCCTCGAACTTGCTCACCGCCGAGACCGGCAGATTGTCGAGATAGCCGTTGGTGCCGGCATAGATCACCGCCACCTGCTCCTCGACCTTCAGCGGCGAGAACTGCGGCTGTTTCAACAACTCGGTCAAACGCGCGCCGCGGGCCAGCAGCTTTTGCGTCGCGGCATCGAGATCCGAGCCGAACTGCGCGAACGCCGCCATTTCGCGGTACTGCGCCAGCTCGCCCTTGATCTTGCCGGCGACCTGCTTCATGGCCTTGATCTGGGCCGACGAGCCGACGCGGCTCACCGACAGACCGACGTTCAC
This sequence comes from Hyphomicrobiaceae bacterium, assembly GCA_031367715.1. Lineage (GTDB taxonomy): Bacteria > Pseudomonadota > Alphaproteobacteria > Rhizobiales > Hyphomicrobiaceae > JANYHF01. The sequence continues at coordinate 21,831 of JANLQJ010000179.1, forward strand.
GGCCGGACGGATGCCCTGGTAGAACAGGTTGGTTTCCAGGAAGATCTGACCGTCGGTGATCGAAATCACGTTGGTCGGGATGTAGGCCGAGACGTCGTTGGCCTGCGTCTCGATGATCGGCAGCGCCGTCAGCGAACCCGAGCCGTTATCAGAATTCAACTTTGCGGCGCGCTCCAGCAGGCGCGAGTGCAGATAGAACACGTCGCCGGGATAGGCTTCGCGGCCCGGCGGGCGGCGCAAAAGCAGCGACATCTGACGATAGGCGACGGCCTGCTTGCTGAGATCGTCATAGACGATGACCGCGTGCATGCCGTTGTCGCGGAAATACTCGCCCATGGCGCAGCCGGTGAACGGCGCCAGGTACTGCATCGGCGCCGGCTCGGATGCGGTGGCGGCCACGATGATCGAATATTCCAGCGCGCCGCGCTCTTCCAGCGCCTTCACGAACTGGGCGACAGTCGAGCGCTTCTGGCCGACCGCGACATAGATGCAATAGAGTTTTGCACTCTCGTCCGTTCCGGCATTGATCGACTTCTGATTGAGGAAGGTATCGAGCGCGACGGCAGTCTTGCCGGTCTGGCGGTCACCGATGATCAGCTCACGCTGGCCGCGGCCGATCGGGATCAGCGCGTCGATGGCTTTCAGGCCGGTCTGCACCGGCTCGTGCACCGATTTGCGCGGGATGATGCCGGGCGCCTTGACGTCGACGCGCGAGCGCTTGTCGAACTTGATCGGACCCTTGCCGTCGATCGGATTGCCGAGCGCGTCGACCACGCGGCCGAGCAGGCCCTTGCCGACGGGCGTATCGACGATGGCACCGGTGCGCTTGACGGTGTCGCCCTCCTTGATCGAGCGGTCATCGCCGAAAATCACGCAGCCGACATTGTCGACTTCCAGGTTCAACGCCATGCCGCGGATGCCGCCGGGGAATTCCACCAGCTCGCCAGCCTGCACCTTGTCGAGGCCATAGACGCGGGCAATGCCGTCACCAACGGAGAGCACCTGACCGATCTCAGACACTTCGGCTTCCTTGCCGAAATTCTTGATCTGGTCCTTGAGGATCGATGAGATTTCGGCGGCTCTGATTTCCATCAGCGAACCTCTTTCATGGCGAACTTGAGATTGTTGAGTTTGGTTTTGATCGATGAATCGATCATGCGGGAACCGGCCTTCACGATCAGGCCGCCCAGGATCGACGGGTCGACCTTGGTATTGAGTTGTACGTCCTTGTTGAGGGACGCTTTCAGGCTATCGAGCAGCTGGCTGCGCTGCCCCTCGGTCAGCGGCTGCGCCGAGGTGACTTCGGCGGACACGCGGCCCTTCATGCGCTCAAACAGCGTGCGGAAATCGCGGATCATGTCGGGCAGCGAGAACAGCCGCCGGTTGCGCGCGATCAGCTTGATGAAATTCTGCGTCAGGCCAGAGATTCCAGCCTTGCCGAGCACGGCCGACATGGCGTTTGACTGATCCTGCGCTGAGAACACCGGGCTGCGTACCAGGCGCATCAGATCCACGCTCTCGCCCAGCAGTTTTTCGATCGTGGTGAGGTCACTGGCGACGGCATCGACCGCGCCCTGCTCCTTGGCCAGATCGAACAGCGCAGTTGCATAACGCCCGGCCATGCCTGCCACAATCGATTCGTCGCCTGCCACGTAAACGCTCCCGCCCGCCGGTTGGTGCCCCGCGCCAGGAGGCAACCAGATTGCTGTCAATTCGAGGATTTTTTGGATGCCAGGCGCCCCATGCGAACGACGGGGACGGCCTCAGACCCTGACGAAGACTGCGCGTCGTCTAGCATAGGCTTCCGGGGCGGCGCAACACGCCTGCAAGATTGCACGTTGCCGCAGGAGGGTGAGGGGCACGACAGCCAACCGGCGCCGTCCTGGTCGGAGCGGCGCCGGTTCAGCAACTTCCGTAGGTATAAAAGGACGTCACAGGCCGCCGACATTGTAGACAAGACCGATACGCACCGATTGGAGGTCCGGCTGAATCTCATGAATCTCGATCGGCACGACGCAACCGACGCCACCGACGCCACAACCGACTTGATCGCTGCCATACCGGGCAAATCGGTAGTCCAGGCTCACGCTAAGCGCATCAGTGATTTTTTCCTGTGCGCCCAGCCCCGCAAACCAGCCGTCGAAGACATGGCCGTTGGTGTAAGGCGCGCCTGGGGCCGGAGGATTGTAGCTGAAGGTAAAGCCTGCCCGGCTGAACCCGCCGTCAAGGTAGAGAAGCGTGTTCGAATTGACGAGGGCGCCCAGGCGCACGCCACTATTGTATGCCCAATTCTGTTGCAGTTTGTTCACGTCGCCGCCTGGGCTCGTCAAAGTGGCCTCGGCGTTGGTGATATCGAGCGAAGAGTACGTGCCGAGTAACAGACCGGGCGCAATGCGGAAGTCATAGCCCCAAGTCAGAGATCCCACTGCGCCCCAGGATGGGCCGCCACTGAAGGTCGTCACAGAGGGCGGGATAGTAGCTGTATCCGTCTCGGTCGCGCTGACGCCATTCAGGCCAGCACTCGCGCCGACATAAAACCCGCCCCATTTGGGCGCGCCCACTGCATCAGCTGCGCTTGCTCCTGCCAAAGCCGACACTCCAGCAACAATAGCCACAGCCTTTAAGAATCGCATCGGTAACCACCTCGAATTGGGCTGAAAGTCTAGGCACGCAGCTTCAACCAATTGAACTCGTTGATTAATTCACGATATAGCGCCGAAGGCCGCCGGCGGCTGTAGTGAAACAGCCACATTCGGGAAGTACTCACAGAATTCGTTGTGTTGCCGTCACACCCGCCGCCGCGTCACCGCGATGCCGGCCAATATACAGCCGAGTGCCAGCAGCGCGTTCACCGGCGGGGTCTCGCCAAGCAGCAGCGCGCCCCACAAGACGCCGAACACTGGCACGATGAAATTGATCTGCGAGAAAAACGACACGCCCAGGCGCTTGATGATGTCGAACATCTGCAGCGTGCCGAGCCCCGTCGGCAGGGCTGCCAGGATAAAAATCGCCCATAGCGATTGCCAGCTTGGCGAGAGCGCCCAGGGCCGGTCCCACAGCAGCGCCAACGGCAGATCGATCAGCGCCGAGACGCCAAAGGTCACGGCAGCGAGCGCGCTCAACGGATAGCCACGCAGTGCCTTGGTGGCGAGGGCGTTGATGCCGTAGCAGAAGGCGCCGAGGCAAACCGCCAGTTCCGCCAACGCCTGATGCCCGAGCCCCATCAGCGTCTTTGGCCCGATCAGCACCACCAGCCCGGCAAACCCGAACAACACGCCGATCAACTTGCGCGGGTTCAGCTTTTCATCGAAGGTGAAAACATGCGCCAGCAGGATCGTGGCCAGCGGCATGACGCCCATGCAGATCGCCGCAATACCAGCGTCGATGCGTTGCTGTCCCCAGCCGATCAGGATGAACGGCAGCGCATTGCCCGAGATGCTGGCGAGCAGGATCGGCCCCCAGGCGCGGATTGGGAAGGTAAATGGCTCGCGCAGAAAGCGGGCCAAGCCGGCCATCACGATGCCGGCGATGGCCAGCCGCAGCACGGCGAAGGTGGTGGGCGGGATGGTCGCGACGCCGATCTTGATCAGCAGGAAATTGCCGCCCCAGACCATGCCGAGCAGTAGCAGCATCAGATAGTCGCGCGCAGTCGGAAGAGTGGGAGACATCGGGACCGCGCTGGTATGGATGGGGACAGGATGTGCATCGCCGGCAAAAACCGGGCTCATTGAAAGACGTCGAACACCGCGCCAGCGATGAACGTCGTGTCCCCATTCGCTGTCCGTCCCATGAGGACACGACGTTCATGTGCGCTTAATCTGTGTCGGCCTTGCGCGTTTGTCAGCGGGCCGAACATAAACATCATGTCCCCGCCCTCGCCAATGGCTCAAATTGGCACGCGCACCCGACTATGGTTAAAATTCCGTCAATTTTGCCGCGGTTAAGCCAACCGTAATGGCAATGGCCTATTGATCACCTCGCAGCCTTCAAGGACACTCAGGGCATGGCGTTAGGTGTAAAGCTCGAACTTCGGCAGGGTCAGTCACTTGTGATGACCCCGCAGCTGCAGCAAGCGATCAAGCTGCTGCAGCTGTCGAATCTCGAACTCAATTCATTTGTCGAGCAGGAACTTGAGCGCAATCCGCTGCTCGAGCGCAATGACGAGGTTGCCGAGCCTGGCCCGCAGGAGTCGCCCGATCGCGTGGTCGAATCCGCCGATGCCGAACCCAAGGGCGCCGACGACGTCATGACCAGTGGCGAAGTTGCCGGCGATCCGGCCGGCGCGCTCGATACCGCCTATGAGAACGTCGATCCCGAGAGCGGCGCAAGCGATGGCGCCACGCCAATGGACTCGGGCTGGGCCAGTACACGCACGTCGTCGCAATCGATCAACGATGACTCATTCGATCTCGACGCCACGTTGGCGGAAGAAAAGACCCTCCACGACCATTTGCGCGAACAGCTGCCATTGGCCATCGCCGATCCGGCGCGCCGTTTGATCGCGGCCGAGCTGATCGACCTGGTCGACGAGGCCGGCTATCTGCGTGGCGACCTCGACGAGGTTGCAAACCGCCTCGGCGCGCCGCTGAAAATGGTTGAATCGACACTCTATGCGCTGCAGAAGCTCGATCCCATCGGCGTCTTTGCGCGTTCTCTGGCCGAATGCCTGACGCTGCAGCTGAAAGAAGCCAACCGCTACGACGCCATCATTGGCGCGCTGGTCGACAATCTGCACCTACTGGCCCAGCACAATCTCCCGGCGTTGCGCCGGCTGTGCAAGGTCGACCAGTCCGAACTTTCCGAGATGATCGCCGAGATCCGCTCGCTCAATCCCAAGCCCGGCCTGAAATTCGGCTCGGTGATGGTGCAGCCAGTGGTGCCCGATGTGATCATCCGGCCGCGCAGCGACGGCGGCTGGCGTGTCGAACTCAATTCCGAGACGCTGCCCAAAGTGCTGGTCAACCAGAGCTATTTCTCGATCGTGGCCGGCAACGCCAAATCGAGCAAGGACAAGACCTATCTGCAGGACTGCCTGCAAACCGCCAACTGGCTGGTGAAGAGCCTCGACCAGCGCGCCCGCACCATTTTGAAGGTGTCGGAAGAGATCGTGCGCCAGCAGGATGCGTTCTTTGCCTATGGCGTGCAGCATCTGCGCCCGCTCAACCTGAAGACCGTGGCCGACGCCATCGGCATGCATGAATCGACGGTCTCGCGCGTCACCTCGAACAAATACATGACCACCAACCGTGGCATCTTCGAGCTGAAGTATTTCTTCACCTCCTCGATCGCCGCCTCGACCGATGGCGATGCAGCGCATTCATCGGAATCTGTGCGCCATCGCATCAAGCAGCTGATCGACGCCGAGCCCGCCGACGAGGTGCTGTCCGACGATAAGCTGGTGGAACTGCTGAAGGCCGGCGGCATGGACATCGCCCGGCGCACCGTCGCGAAATACCGCGAAGGCATGAACATCGCCTCTTCGGTGCAGCGCCGCCGCAGGAAGAAGATGGACCTGTCGGCCGCGGCGTACGCGTAGGCGACCTTCCCCCGGACTTGACGCTCTGACCGCCACTGGCTTGCATGGATTCCCACCCTCGCTGGTATGACGAACTATGAGCAGCTGGCATGGCGAGTGAACTTGCCTGCCGCGCGCCCTTCCCTTAGATGACGGCTGACCCTCGAACGGATCGGAGCCGCCATGCCTTACCCCCTCGTGCTTGTCCGCCACGGCCAGAGCGACTGGAACCTCAAGAACTTGTTCACTGGCTGGAAGGACCCGGACCTGACGCCGCTTGGTGTTGCCGAGGCCAAGGCCGCGGGGCAGAAACTGAAGGAACTCGGGTTGCAATTCGATATTGCGTACACATCCGATCTGGTGCGCGCGCAGCACACGCTGCAGCTGATCCTGGCCGAACTGGGGCAGAGCGGGCTCAAGACGATCAAGGACCAGGCGCTGAATGAACGCGACTATGGCGAGCTGACCGGGCTCGACAAGGACGAGGCGCGCAAGAAGTGGGGCCAAGAGCAGGTGCACATCTGGCGCCGCTCGTTCGACATCCCGCCGCCGGGCGGCGAGAGTCTGAAGGATACCGCTGCGCGCGTGCTGCCGTATTGGGACAAGGTCATCCGCCCCGTGGTGATGTCGGGTCAACGCGTGCTGATCGCGGCCCACGGTAATTCGCTGCGCTCACTGATCATGCGGCTGGAGAACCTCACCGGCGATCAGATCATCAAGCGCGAGTTGGCGACCGGCGCGCCCGTGATTTATCAAATGAATGCGGACGCCACGGTCGCCAGCAAGCAGGATCTGGCGGCGTGACCGCGTCGGGCATCACGATCGAGCGTCTGGACACTGCCGGCGCCATGGCGGCGGCACCGGTATTGTCCGGCATCCTGATCGATTGCGTTGCCGGCGGCGCCGGTGTCAACTTCATGCATCCGCTGACAAGCGAAAAGGCATTGGCCTATTGGCGCGACGAAGTTGTGCCAGCCGTCAGCTCGGGCAATACCGCTCTCCTGGTCGCAAGACGGGACGGCCGCCTCGCCGGCACGGTTCAGCTTATTCTGGCAATGCGCGAAAACCAGCCGCATCGCGGTGAAATCGCCAAGCTGCTGGTGGCACCGCGGGCACGCCGGCAAGGCGTCGCGCGCGCCCTCATGCAAGCGGCTCACGACCACGCCGCGGCCGCTGACAAGACTCTGCTGGTGCTGGACACCGCCGATGACGGGGCCGAGCGGCTGTATCGTTCGTTGGGATGGCAGACAGTGGGCGTGGTGCCCGGCTTTGCGCTCACGCCGCATGGCGCGCTGTGCGCGACAACGTTTCTCTACAAGACACTATAGTTGCCAGCCGCATATGCAAATCGGGCCGCACGATCGGCGGCCCGAGGTGTATTGTCTGTAATCAGAGCGATCAGGCCGCCTTGGCCGTCGACTTCTGGTTCAAGAACTGGCTGGCCAGCAGCGGCAGCACCAGATCGGCGAGCTGCGCCTGCTGCTTGATGAGCGCCGTGATAGGCGAGTTCTTGATCTCGTTGGCATCGAGCCCAAGCACGTGGCCGATGAACTGGGTGACCAGGGTCTCGATGTTGTGGCCCTCGAACAACGCAGCCAGCGGATCAATCGCCTGACCGTTGGTGGTGCCGGCCGAAGCCGCCGCCTGCGGGGCTGCCTTAGCGTGCGCGGTGGGCTGCGGAGCAGCCGTGATCGACTCTTCCATGACCCGCGCGGCTGACGGCGCGGTGGCCTGAGCAGCAGCTTGCGGTGCGGACTTGCCCTTCTTGGCGACCGGCGCCGCCGCAGTCTTTGCAGTTGCGGCATGGCCGTTCACGGACTGCGCGGCAACCGGAGTGGCCACAGCAGCCGCCGGAACGCCAGCGGCCTTGCGAGACGGCTTGACCGTTGCAGCATGCGCCTGGGCGAGCAAGGTCGCCTCATGCACCTGGTACTTGTCGCGCAGCCGGCGCACCACCGACGGATCGGAGATGCCAACTTCCTTGATTGCCGTCGTCCGCTTCTTGGTGGGATCTGCCGCCAACAAGTGCGCAATCTTCACGAGCATCTCGTGATCGTTGATGCCCGTACCCTTCGGCCTGCCACGTTTGCGATCTGCTGCCATATCCATTCTCCTCGCCCTGGGAAGTTATTCAGTGAGGTGGATATATCTGATTTCATTACGAAAATTCTACAGAGATTAAATGGGGGTTATGCCTCCTGATGGTCAAAACAGGCTATTTTCCAGGGTTTCTGCGATTTCGGCGTGTTATTACTTGTCATCTGTTGCATAAAATCCCCATTTATTTCAGTGCTTTCCAGACTTTTGCGCATTTGAATTATCCGGTTGCATGCACCGCATCGCCAACACGGTCACTGATTCGCACCGCAGCATCGCCTTGCTCCGCGCGGTCTGCCCACTCTATGGTCCCGCCAAACGCAGGGGTCGCGCAAGGCACGAGGCGCAGATGCGAAACTTTGCAGTCATCGGCGGCGGAGCGTGGGGAACCGCGCTGGCGCAATCACAGGCGGCGGCTGGCCGCAAGGTCGTGCTGTGGGCGCGCGATGCCGGCGTGGTTGCCGACATCAACGCCAAGCACCGCAATGAGCGCCGCCTGCCCGGGATCGCGCTCGATCCACGCTTACGTGCCACCAGCGAACTGGCCGAGGCGGCCGCGAGCGACGTGCTGCTGTTGGCCGTACCGGCCCAGCACATGCGCGCGACCTGCCTGCTGCTGAAGCCGCATCTCACGCACGACACGCAACTGGTGATCTGCGCCAAGGGCTTTGAGCAAGTGAGTGGGTCGCAGATGAGCCGCGTGGTGAACGAGGCCACCGATAGGTTTTCGGCGGTATTGTCCGGCCCCGGCTTTGCCAGTGACGTGGCGCGCGGATTGCCCACCGCCCAGGTGCTTGCGGCGATCGACTGGAAGACCGCCACCAAACTCGGCAATGCCATCGGCCACAAGGCCTTGCGCATCTATTTCAGCGATGACGTGCTGGGTGTGCAGATGGGTGGCGCGGTCAAGAACGTGCTCGCCATCGCCGCCGGCATTGTCGCTGGCCGCAAACTGGGCGCCAGCGCCCACGCCGCGCTGGTAACGCGCGCCTTTCACGAGCTGACCGGGTTCGGCCACAAGTGGGGTGGCTCTCGCGCAACATTTACTGGCCTGTCCTGCCTCGGCGATCTTCTGCTCACCTGCAACAGTCCACAATCGCGCAACTTCACCTTCGGCCGGCATCTGGGCGAGGGGCTGACGGTTGCAGAGGCCCTTGCAGCGACCGGAGGCACGGTCGAAGGCATCTATACCGCTGCCGTGGTCGACCGGGTGGCACGCGCGGGCAAGCATGCTATCGACATGCCGATCGCCTCGGCAGTGCACCGCATTGTCAGCGGCGAGCTGACCGTGGAGGCCGCAATCGACGAGCTGGCGGACCGGCCGCAGAAATCCGAGACCTGATCGTCGCAGAACAGTGGGGGCGTCGTGCCGAACTTCTGGTTGTTCAAGAGCGAACCTGAAACCTGGTCCTGGGCGCAACAGCAGGCCCGTGGTGCCAGGGGCGAATCCTGGACTGGCGTGCGCAATTATCAGGCCCGCAACCACATGCGCGCCATGAAGTTGGGCGATCTCGGCTTCTTCTATCACTCGGGTGGGGAGCGCAACGTGGTCGGCATTGTCAAGGTTTGCAGTGGCCTACATCCAGACGCCGAAGACGACACCGGCAAGTGGGACTGCGTGGATGTGGTCGCGGTCGCGGCGCTGCCGGTGCCGGTGTCGCTTGAGACCATCAAGTCTGTGCCGGGACTATCCGAAATGGTCCTGGTGAAGAATTCGCGGCTGTCCGTGCAGCCTGTCACGGCTTTTGAATGGAACGCCGTCTGCGCGCTCGCCGGCTTTGACCCACAAAAAATGAAACCGGCCAAACTGTGAACCAGCAAGCCCTGCGCGAACGCATTCTCGCCGACACGGCCTTTGAACAAGCAGGCGACCTCGTCCCCGAAATCCGCCTCTATCTGGCAACCACGCCACGCGAGATCCTGCGCGAGTCGGCGCTCAACAAGGTCAACCGCTCCGAGCCGCCCTATTGGGCCTTTGCCTGGCCGGGCGGGCAGGCGCTGGCGCGATTTATCCTGGACAATCCTGAGCTGGTGCGCGGCAAGCACTTGTTCGATGTCGGGGCCGGTTCGGGCCTGGCAACCATCGCAGCCTTGCAGGCCGGCGCCGCCGTCTGCATTGCCAACGACATCGACCCGCTGGCCTGCGCGGTAGCCGAACTCAATGCCGAGCACAACCATGTGGAGATCGAAGTGAGCGCCGACGATCTGCTTGACAGGGGCGTCAAGGCAGACCTGATGATCATCGGCGATCTGGTCTACGAGCCGCACCTGGAAAAGCGCGTGCACGCCTTTTTGGTGCGAGCGCAAATGGCCGGCATTCCGGTGCTGTTTGGCGATCGGGCCTCCTCGCGGCTGCCGGCGCTGCCGTTCAAGCAGATAGCTGAGTATGAGACCGTCGTCGCGCCGCCGCTGGAAGACGGCTATGTGGAGATCGCTCGCGTCTGGCATCTGGCGCCAGCATGAGTGCGGCCAGGATCAGCGATCCCATCACCTTCATTCGCGCCAATACCAAGATTCTCTCGCCGCCGCTGATCCCCGAAATCCGGCTGCATCTGGCCGAGGAATCGCTTGCGATCTGGACCAAGACCGAGGAGGAACTCGGCGCCTCCGGCCTGCCGCCGCCCTATTGGGCCTTCGCCTGGGCCGGCGGGCAGGCGCTCGGACGGTATCTGTTGGACCATCCGTCGCTGGTGGCCGGCAAGCCCGTGCTCGATCTGGCGGCAGGCTGCGGGTTGACCGCGATTGCTGCGCTGAAGGCTGGCGCATCACGCGCCACCGGCAACGATATCGATGCGTTTGCGGGCACTGCGATGACGCTGAATGCCGCGTTGAATGGGGTCGCGATCGACGTGCAGCTCGGGGACATGCTGTCAGGTCCGCCCCCAGCCGGCCACGTCATCCTGGTCGGTGACCTGTTCTATGAAAAACCTCTGGCCGAGCGTGTGCTGGCCTGGCTGTACCTTTGCCAAAAGGCCGGCGCGGTTATCCTCACCGGCGACCCGCAACGCACGTATTTCCCGCAAGAGCGGTTTTCGCGGGTTGCGGAGTATCAAGTGCCCGTCAGCCGCGAGCTGGAGGATGCCGAGATCAAGCAGACGAGTGTTTGGAAGTTGACACCGGTATCAGGCACTTACGGCTCGTAAACTGGCCAGACCACCACCCTGCAGAATACTGGGTGTCAGCCACTTGTGAGCCACAAGTTCCTGACACCGGCCCTGTGCACAACACATTGGCCGCGTTTCGCTTGCCGCTCCCGTGTTGTAGAAGCGTGCCAAATCGATCACCGGGGGTACTGTCATGGATGTCACGTCACTCGAAGCCAGGCTCAAGGCCATGGGCCTGGACCTGCCCGCGCGCGCGGCCGAATGGGTCTCGCACATCAACTCCACGGCTGTGCTCGCCGCCCTGATAGGCGGCTGGGTGGTGGGCTGGATCTGGTACGCGCTGGTGGGCAACGTCTGGAAAGAGTCGGTGGGCACCGGCAAGGTCGGCGAATTCACGCCGCGCCGGCAGATTTTCGGTGGCATCGCCCAAGTGCTGATGACCATCATGCTCGGCTCGTTCATGGTCCGGCTGGGCTACGACGGCTGGGGCGGCGGCATTCACACGGCCTGGCTGCTCTGGGTCGGCTTTGTCATGCCGACCATCCTGGTCAATTACGCCAACCTGGGCAAACGGCTCGGTCTGACGCTGATCGACGGCATTCACTGGCTGTTGGTGCTGACCACCATGGGCATCATCATCGGCGGGCTGAATGATCTGGGCATCGGCGTCGTGAAGCCGGTGAAGCCTGCGGCCGCGACGCCGGCCCCCGCCGAGCCTGCCAAGACCGGCGGCTGAACCGAAGGATCGATCCCATGAACGTCGGTGGCATCAATCATCTGGCTGTGGTCGCAGCGGCGGTGGCTAGCTGGATCTTTGGCGCGATCTACTATGGCGTACTCGGCGCCCAATGGGCGGCAGCGGTTGGTAAGTCCAAGGACGAGCTGATGCCGGGTGGGCGGCCAACGACAGCAACTTTGCTGATTAGCTTCATCGCCCAGATCGTGATGGCCGAAATGTTGGCTGGCTCCATCGCTCATCTCGGGGTGGGTCAGCTCAGCGTCAAGAACGCCATGATCTCGGCCGCCTTCATCTGGGTCGGCTTTGTGCTGACAGTCCTGGTGACGACCCACGGCTATCAGGGCAACAAGCGCTCACTGACCCTCATCGACGGCGCCCACTGGCTGGGCGTGCTGCTGATCCAGGCCCTTGTTGTCGGCCTGATGGGCGTCTGAGGCGAACGTCGCCAGCGGGCTCGCCGGCTGCGTCGCCCGGTTGTTGAGCCACAGCGATGCCATCAGCAGGGCGAGGCTCACGAGCAGCCACAGATCGATGCTCTCGCCGAACAGCGCAAAGCCGAACAGCACGGCGGCGGGTGTGGCGACATAAACCGCTTGCACCGTCGACACCGGGCCAAGATAGCGGATCATGTTGAAATAGCAGACGCGTTCGACAATCCACATAACAGTGGTCGCCAATAGCAACAGATAGCCCGCCGGATGCAGGATCAGCGTGCTGCCGCCGACGGGATCGATCCACAACAGCAGTGGCAGGCACAGCACACCTGACGCAAAGGACTCGACCACCCCGGCCGTCAGTGCCGGCATGCCCTTGGGCCACGCCATCGAGGTAAAGCTATTGTAGCTGGCATAGAGCAACGGCAGCGCGAACGTGGCCCAGACCCACCAATCGATACCCGCAAGGCTGGCCCCTGGCCGCGTCACGATCACGACGATGCAGGACGCCAGTCCCACGATCAGGGCCAGCAGCCGCTGCCAGCTGTAGCGTTCGCGACCGAGCAGTAGGGCGAACGCAAAGGTCCACAAGGGCGTGGTCGAGATGACCACCGCTGACAGCGTCACCGGCACATGCCGGATAGCCGCCAGCCCGATACCCCAGGGGATGTTGAGTAGCAGGCCACAGCCCAATCCGAAGAGGATTTCCGGACGGCCAATCGTCAGCCGTTCGCCCATCGCGCGCTGCAAGGCCGTCAGCCCCAGGCCGACGCCGAAGCCCGACGCCACCAGGATGTGCGTCACCGGCACGCCCGTCAGCCCCATGCCTTTGTTGAGCACGGGCGAGATGCCCCAGAACAGGCCCAGGCCGATGACGAACAAGATTTGCGTTAGGCCCGACATGTGACCCTGCCAAAAAGGATGGTTGCCCCCATTGCGCGATGCTCTCTAATATCGTGCCCAACAACGAGAATTCGATCCGGGAGGACTGACGATGAGCACCGACAAGGTTTACGAGGTTCCCGCCAACTGGCAAGCCAACGCCTGGGTCGATGCGAAAACTTATCGCGCGATGTACCAGCGCAGCATCGATGATCCGGTGAATTTCTGGGGCGAGCAGGGCAAGCGCATCGATTGGATCAAACCCTATACCAAGGTCAAGAACACCTCGTTCGCGCCCGATAACGTCTCGATCAAATGGTACGAGGACGGCACGCTGAACGTGGCGGCCAACTGCATCGACCGGCACCTGGCCAGCCGCGGCGACCAGATCGCCATCATCTGGGAGGGCGACGATCCGACCCAGGACGAACGCATCACCTACCGCCAGTTGTATCACCGGGTCTGCCGCTTTGCCAATGTGCTGAAGGCCAATGGCGTCAAGAAAGGCGACCGCGTCACCATCTATCTACCGATGATCCCGGAAGCGACCTACGCCATGCTGGCCTGCGCACGCATCGGCGCGGTGCATTCGGTGGTGTTCGGCGGATTTTCGCCGGAGAGCCTGGCGGGGCGCATCCAGGATTGCGCGTCGCGCATTGTCATAACGGCGGACGAGGGCGTGCGCGGCGGAAAACCGGTGCCGCTGAAGAAGAACACGGACGATGCGCTGGCTAAGTTGCCTGGGGCGGACGTGAAAGTGCTGGTCGTCAAACGCACCGGCGGCAAGATCGCGTGGAATGCCGCGCGGGACATCTGGCTACACGACGAGCTGACAAAGGTGTCCGCCGATTGCAAGCCCGAGGAGATGAATGCCGAGGACCCGCTGTTCATTCTTTATACCTCAGGCTCCACTGGCAAGCCCAAGGGCGTGCTGCACACCACCGGCGGCTATCTGGTCTTTGCGGCGCTCACCCATCAATACGTGTTCGATTATCACGACGGCGATATCTTTTGGTGCACGGCCGACGTCGGCTGGGTGACCGGCCACAGCTACATTGTCTACGGGCCGCTTGCGAACGGCGCCACCACGCTCATGTTCGAGGGCGTGCCGAACTATCCGACCGCGTCGCGCTTCTGGCATGTCATCGACAAGTGGAAAGTTACCATCTTCTACACCGCGCCTACCGCCATCCGGGCACTGATGGGCGCCGGCGACGATTTCGTGAAACGCTCCGACCGTTCATCGCTGCGGCTGCTCGGATCGGTTGGCGAGCCAATCAATCCGGAAGCCTGGGAGTGGTACTATCGGGTTGTCGGCGGATCGCGCTGCCCGGTGGTCGACACCTGGTGGCAGACCGAGACCGGCGGCATTCTGATCAGCCCGCTGCCCGGCGCCACGCGCCTGAAACCCGGCTCGGCAACGCTGCCGCTGTTTGGTGTGCGTCCTGCCGTGGTCGACGACAAGGGCATGGTACTTGGCGGCGAGTGCAGCGGCAATCTCATCCTAACCGACAGCTGGCCCGGCCAGATGCGCACCCTGTACGGCGATCACGCGCGCTTCGTGCAGACCTATTTCTCGACCTACAAAGGCGCATACTTCACCGGCGACGGCTGCCGCCGCGACGCCGACGGCTATTACTGGATCACCGGGCGGGTCGATGACGTCATCAACGTCTCGGGGCACCGCCTGGGAACGGCGGAAATCGAATCGGCGCTGGTGGCGCATCCCAAGGTGTCCGAAGCCGCCGTGGTCGGCTACCCGCACGATATCAAAGGTCAGGGCATCTATTGCTACGTGACGCTGATGGCGGGTGAGCAGGGATCGGAGGCGCTGAAGGCTGAGTTGAAACAATGGGTGCGCAAGGAGATTGGGCCGTTCGCCACGCCCGACCAGATCCAGTTTGCACCGGGGCTGCCCAAGACGCGATCCGGAAAAATCATGCGGCGGATTTTGCGCAAGATCGCCGAGGATGATGTGGGCGCGCTGGGCGATACCAGCACGCTGGCCGATCCGGCCGTGGTGGAGGATCTGGCGGCGAACCGGCAGAATAAGAGGGGGTGAGGAGTTTACCGAGTCCTCAGCGGCCGGGGCTTGTTGCCCGAGATGGGAAGTTCATAGAGCGCTCCCGGCTGGGCGCTTCGGGCTAGGTTCAGTATGTTGTCCCACAGTGCGCATAGCCGCTCGAGTTGCTTCAAAACTGGCGCTTTGTTGAGGCTAGGCGCCATAAAAAATCCAGTCAATTCAGAGTTCATTATGACATGGCGTTCGGCATGATTGCGAGTAATTCGGCGATCACCTGAGATGACGATCCAGTGGCCTTCGTTACTTAGGTTTCGGATCCAATCAGCATCCGAAATATCGCGAGGAAACTTGTCGATGAGTGCGACAACTTCATGTTCGTCATTGAACAAGCCCTGCAACGCGCGTGCAAGCGTGAAGGACAAATTGTGATCGAAGAAGACTTTCACGCTGCTCGGAGCTCGGCCTCAAACTTCATCGCGTCTCGAACAACCTGAAGTGGTAAATCGAACAGAAAAGCTACCCGGGAAACAGATCCCTCTGCCTTGACTGCCTGATCCAAAGCCACGGTGGGTGTGCCGGTCCCGGCAGCGATCGGCTGACCGAAGGCGCGTCTCGGATCGATAACAATGCTGTCTTTGCCAGCAAGAAGACGCCAGCGTGTTACGATCCTTTCGTCAAAGTCCAGATCTTTGAACGTCTGCGAGACAACGTTCCGGAACACGAACTGCCGATGCTTGAGATCGAGCAGGCTCCGAAGTTCGTCATCACTTTGGTTGTCATTCGAAGTCGCGGCAACGGCATTTGCCTGTTCGACAAAGTCGAAGAAGATCGTGCGGCCGTCGGTGCGGAACTGCCGAGTAGAAAAGGGATGCTCGTCCGCAATGCAGTCGCGCGCGTAGTTCAGGCAGCGGCGGATCGTCGAAAGACCGAGACCTTGTTTTACGAACGCATTTACAAAACGCAGTTCAACAAGATCGCGAAACCCCAGTTCTTGATGATTGTCGAATTTTGGAAGTTGTGGCGCCCAGAGGGCTGGCATGCTCCGAAGCTCATCACCGATCTTGTAGTTATGCCCGGACAGCCACCTCCGGATTTTTTGGGCAGGCATCCTTACAAGCTGCGCGGCCTCAGACGTCGTATAAAATCCAATCCCCAGTGGGATGTTGATCGCAGTGGGTTGAGTTGGCATGACGCGGTCTTGGCTCCAATTGGAGACTGGGTCTTAGAGTACAGAATCAGAATTCGGGTGCGACGGTCAAGGCATCGTTACTCTGAATGCAATTTCCATCGACCCACCCACCCCCAAAAATCCGCCCTTGCATCCCACCCGCACCCGTGCTACCCACACGCCCATCGAGTTTGGCCGGACGACCGAGCCCCTACGCCGTGGCCCAGCCAAGCGCACGTTCAGACCCCCCCAGCAAAATTCGATATCTGATCATCCTCGCGCACAGCGTGAGGCCTGATCTGCTACTCTGGACGTCACAAAGGAAAGTCTATGGAAACCGGCATCGTCAAATTCTACAATGATCAAAAAGGCTTCGGCTTCATCACCCCGGACAAGGGCGGCAAGGACGTGTTCGTTCACGCCACTGCCCTTGAGCGCGCTGGCATGCGCGGTCTGGCCGAAGGCCAGAAGGTCGCTTTCGACACCGAAGCCGATCGCCGCACCGGCAAGATCGCTGTCGCCAATATCAAGGCGGCCTAAGGCGTCGGGACTTCGGTCCCGATGTTTTTAGCAATCCGGCAGAGCCGCTCCTCAAGAAGGGGCGGCTTTGTTGTTTTTGGGGTGGCGCTCGAAAATGTCATCCCGGATGCGCTGCGGCGTTTTGACGGTGCTGCGCTGACCCGGCATGACATCAGGCGCCTGCCGTGTTGCAACGCGCCTTAGCCGCCCTGAGATCCCGTGTCGGCGGCGCACCGTGAAGAACGCAGCGCCGCGCACGGGACGACAGGACTACGACGAGCGAGAGATCGATTGTCCCCAACCTCCTCCCCCTGCCAGACCTGCGGCGCTTGCTGCGAGTATTCGGCCGATTGGCCGCGTTTCACGCTGGAAAGCGATGCGACGCTCGCGCTGATCCCAGAAAAATTCATCGCAGCCAATCTCTCGGGCATGCGCTGTCTGGGCGACCGTTGCTCGGCGCTCAGCGGCACGGTCGGCACCGCGACGGCCTGCACCATCTACGCCATCCGTCCCGAAGTCTGCCGCGCCTGCCAGCCCGGCGACGATGCCTGCAGCATGGCGCGCCAGCGGCACGGACTGCCGCCGCTGTAAACTAGTACCCAGCCCGCCTTGCGTGCTGCACCGCCAGCGCCGCCAGCGGTTCGACATGCTGCGAATAGCGCTCGGCCTGCGCCGAACTCGCATTCCCCCGCAGCATCCGTCCGCGGATGCCATGGCAGATGGCGGCGAAGCGGAACAGATTGTAGGCGTGGTAGAAATC
>JANLQJ010000183.1:0-9071 GCA_031367715.1 Hyphomicrobiaceae bacterium
GGCGTGACTTGCCGCGCCTCTCGGGCGGCGCGCCGGGCCGGCCGGGGGCGACACATGGCCCGCCCCTACGCCATGGGCATCGGCGCTTATTAAGTCCGTCCACACGCGCTGGCGCGCACCGCCGCGACGATATCCTCAACCTGCGGCACCGCCGCTTTTTCCAATTGCGGATTGTACGGGAGCGGACAATCGGCGCCGCCCAGGCGCACGATCGGCGCGTCGAGATAGTCGAACGCCTCGCTCTCGGCGATCAAGGCGCTGACTTCGGCGCCGATGCCCAGCGTTTTCACGCCTTCGTAGACGCACACGAGACGCGTGGTGCGCTTGACGCTGTCGATCAAGGTCGCCGTATCCAAAGGACGGATCGACCGCAAGTCGATCACCTCGGCCTCGATGCCCTCGACTGCCAGGGTCGCCGCCGCCTCCAGCGCCCGGTGCACCATGATGGAACTAGCTACAACTGTCACGTGCTGGCCGGGACGGCGAATCTCGGCTTTCCCGATCGGTACGGTATAGTAGCCCTCGGGCACTTCGCCCTTCATCTTATAGAGCAGCTTGTGCTCGAAAATTAGCACCGGATCGGGGTCTTCGATGGCCGCCAGCAGCAGGCCCTTGGCGTCGTAGGGCGTCGACGGCTGCAATACTTTCAGGCCTGGCACGTGGCCGAACCAGGCTTCGAGACTCTGGCTGTGCTGCGCCGCCGCGCCCGTCCCCGAGCCGGCGGGCATCCGGAACACCAGCGGCACCGACACCTCACCGCCGAGCATGTAGCGCATTTTTGCCGCTTGGTTGACGATCTGCTCCATGGCCAGCGCGGCGAAGTCGGAAAACTGGAATTCGAAAATGGGACGCATACCCGTCATCGCCGCGCCGACAGCAACGCCTGCGCCGCCGAGTTCGGAGATCGGCGTGTCCATGACGCGATCCTCGCCAAAGCGGTGCACGAGGTCGCCGGTGACCTGGAACGCGCCGCCATAGACGCCGATGTCCTCGCCCATCAGGAAGACGCGTTCGTCGCGCTCCATGGCGATGGACATGGCCTCCTGGATGGCCTGGGCGTAGGTGAGTTCGCGGGGCGCCGCAGTTGCAGCGTCGACGTCAGATTTGGTTCGTGTAGACATAGCGGGTCACATCCGACGTGGGCGGAGCAGGGCTGGCTTGGGCGAAGGCGACGGCTTCGGTGATTTCGCGCTCGACGTCAGCGCGGATGGCTTCGAGTTGCGACGTCGTCTGAATACCGAGCGCCGTCAGCTCGGTTCCAAAACGCGCGATGGGATCTTTCGCCTGCCATTCCTCGATTTCGTCCTTGGTGCGGTAGCGGTTGCGGTCGCTCTTGGAATGGCCGCGGATGCGGTAGGTCTTGCTTTCGATCAGCGTCGGCCCCTCGCCGCGGCGGGCGCGTTCGGCGGCCAGGAACGAGGCTTCGGCCACGGCGGCGAAATCATTGCCGTCAACGATCACGCCAGGCATGGCGTAGGCGGTTGCGCGGTCCGCGATATTGGCGACCGCCGTCGAGCGCTGCGTGCTGGTCGACATGCCGTAGCCGTTGTTTTCGCAGACGAAGATCACCGGCAGCTTCCACACCGCCGCCATATTCAGCGACTCGTGGAAGGCGCCCTCATTGTTCGCCCCATCGCCGAAAAAGGAGACCACCACCTGATCTGTCTTGCGCTTTTTGGCCGACAGCGCCGCGCCCACCGCAATCGGGATGCCGCCAGCCACGATGCCGTTGGCGCCGAGATTGCCCTTGGCCACGTCGGCGATATGCATCGAGCCGCCGCGGCCCTTGCAGTAGCCGTCTTCCTTGCCGAAGAATTCCGCGAACATGCGTTTCACCTCTGCGCCCTTGCCGATGCAATGGCCGTGACCGCGATGTGTCGAAGTGATGTAGTCGGCATCGGTGAGCGGGGCGCAGATGCCGATGGCGCTGGCTTCCTGGCCGATGGAGAGATGCATGGTGCCGTGGATCAGGCCGCGCACGTAGCACTCCTCGGCGCTCTCCTCGAAGCGACGTGTAAGAAACATTTTCCGGTAGGCGCCGGCGAGTTGCTCCGTGCTCATCCGGTCATAGACCGGGGGACGGTTAGTGGCGGGTGAAGGGACTGTCAACGTGGGTGTCACGAACTGTCTCGCTGCTCTTGTTTCTGTATCAACGCCGGTACTCGCGGAGAGAATGGGGTCAGACCCCTATTCGCTCCCATCTAGCTGGGTGGCTACCGGCAACCGCAGAGCGAATAGGGGTCTGACCCCATTCACGCCGTCACGAACTGCGCGTCCGCCTGGTCCAGGCGCTGGCGGATCTGCGTCACCACCATGGATGTATCGGGCGTGCACGCATCGTAGGAGATCTGCTGGCCAGCCTTGATCGGGCGGATGACCTTGGCGCGTTCGAGGATGCCAATGGGAATGGCCTTGGCCTGACGCGCCTCACGCCAGATCATGGCGTGGCCGCGATAGTCGGTTTCGCCGATCCGCCCAAGCGTTTCGCCCGGCGCCAGATCACGTTTTGCCACCGCCACACACTCCGCCACCGGATGATCCAGCGGCTGCATATCGGCCGTACCCTGAATGACGGCGCGCACTGCGGACAGCGGCGTCTCCAGGCTGGTGAGGTGATACGGACGATTGATCGAGAAGCACGGGCCGGGGCCGACTTTCAGATCGATCATGCGTTCGAGCACGCGCGGATGGCGCGGTTTCACGATGCAGAACACGCCCGGCGCCACGCCCTTGCCGATGGTATAATCGACCACGCCCGCACGCGAGAGAATGCCGCCATCGGCCTTGGTGCACAGCACCTGCGCCAATTGCTCGCGCGTGGCGTTGGGGCCGTGCATGCCCGGAACGTCCGGGACCAGGCCGGTGGCGTTGGCGATCGCGACCATCTCGACAATGGTCTTGGTGCCGTCGACGAACTCCACCAGCATGCGCGCGTTCATGTTGCGCTCTTTGGCTTCCGCCTCGTACTCCGCAGGGATCGCATCGAACTTCAGCGGATTGTTCTTGCCCTTGCCGGCCGCGACGATGTCGAAACCCATGGACTGCGCAAAACTGATCAATTCCAGCGTACACGCCGGTTCGTCGCCCGCCGCGCCGGTATAGACGACGCCGGCCTTGGCAGCTTCGGCCTTAAGGAAGCGCCCAACCGTGATGTCGGCTTCGACATTCAGCATCACCACATGCTTTTTGTGCTTCATCGCCTCAAGAGCGATCAGTGAACCGATGTTCGGATTGCCGGTGGCGTCGATCACGACGTCAATGCGGCCAGCCGCACAGAGCGCGTGAAAATCCTCGGTGATGGCGACCTTGCCGGCCTCGATGGCGCGGTCGATGTCGGCTGCGCTGGACGCCGTTACGATCCGCCCGCGCTCGTGCCCGGCCATCAGCGCCGCGTCGAGAGCCGCCTGACCGCGCACCTCGGAGATCGCTCCGATGCGCACGCCCGGCATCAGCGTCACCTGGACGATGATGTCAGCGCCCATTTGGCCAGCGCCGGCAAGACCGATGGTGACTGGACCGTGGGTCTCCGCTCGGCGCGCCAAAGCAGCAGCGAATCCAATGTGTTCGACGGGATGCATGACGATCCTATCCCACTTAATGACAATCGTATCTGGTTGACTTGGACTATTGTACTTTTGACTTTTCGTCAATCATTTTGTTCAGTCAATGTGATCTGCGTAGCTTCGCGTGCGGCGGCGGTTTAGCGATAGGTCTTGAAGCGCGTCGCCTTTGTGGGGGTCCGCTGCATGAAGTTCAATGTGTGGTCGAAATTCACGACCCCGGCCTGCGATCCCAACCCTGTCGCATTCAGCGCCGAGGTCGCTTGGGCAAAGCGCACGGCCGGTTCCGGGTCCATGCCTTTGCAGAGCGCCACGGCGAACCCTGCGTCGAAGGCATCGCCGCATCCACAGGTGCAGACAACATTGATTTCGAAAGCTGGCACCAGGAAGCGCGTTCCGTCGCTGTGATGGTAATAGGCCCCGTCGGGCCCGAGCGTGAAAATGCAGCACTTGGCTCCGCGATCGAGGAAGAACGCCGCCGTGCCTTCGAGATCGTCCCGTCCCGTCAGCGCATGGGCTTCCTCAATCGAGGGCATGAAGAAGTCGGTGTACGGGAGCACGCTGGCGATCGCCGGAAGGTCGTTTGGGGATCCTGCGAAGATATCGACCGTGACCTGTGCGCCACCGAGCTGCGCGCGGCGCGCGAGTTCTGCGTTGCGCCCTTGATCCATCTTGGTCATCAGGCCGACGCCGCCGAGGTGCACAACCCGGGCGTCGATGACCTGAGGCATCAGATCGTCGTCGATATAGAAATCACCGGTGGCGCCCTTCATATGCAGCGCGGGGCGTGATCCATCTGGACGTGTACAGACGATGGACGACGAGGTTCGTGAGCCCGGTATCTGCTTGAGAGCCGACGTGTCGACTCCAAAGTGATGCAGCCGCTGCAGAACCCAGTCGCCCATCATGTCGACGCCGAGGCCGCCGACCGCCGCGCAGCTCAGCCCCATCTTGGCGGCCGCGATGGCCGCCGTGCCGGCGGCGCCGGACACCGCGAGCGTAAAATCATCGATAAAGAACGTGCCGCCGCCCTTCGGGATATCTGTAACCGGCCATCCCAGACAATCGAAGGTAATGAAACCAATCGAGGAGTAGTCGAATTTCATGATTGCCGCTCCGTAGTTGTCATTTCACGCACGTTCGCACGGCGATGGTGCTCGGGGCTTGGCCGTGGATCAAAATCGGCGATGCGATGCCGGGTGTGCGCAATCTCTGCAACATGAGAGAGTTCGTCAACAACCCGGCGTGCATCCCAACCCAGCGCCTGCGCCCCGAGGGTTGCGACCTCGCGGGCGACGTCCCTGGTCAATCGTCCCGATAGGGCGATATCGGTCCGGCGGAACAGCACGTCAGCCAGGCGTCCAGTGATCTCGTTCTGGAAAATAAAGGAGATTTCCGAGCGCGAGTAGCCAGCGATGCTGGACAACGGCAAATCCGCCGGCGCCGCGCAGCGCCTTGCGATCAGTGCCGCTCGCGATCCGTAGCGATCCAACAGCGTCGCGCAACGCTCGCGCTCGAGTCCAAGTGCCGACAAATCGTCGATGGCCTCGGCGCGCTCAACCTCGTTACGCGGAAAATCGCGGCCGCCGCCAATCGGCTCCAGCTCCGTGGAGATGCGGCGCGGCCGGCTGAGATGCGCGAGCGCGCGATCTGCAGCTTCGGCAGCGAAGCTTCGAAACGTTGTCCATTTGCCGCCGATCAAGGAATAGACCGGGACTTCGGTTCCAGGCATCCGATCCTCGGCGATCGAGTGGTCGCGGCTGACGACGCCCGGATCCCGCGAGGTGCTTTTTGGCAGCGGCCTCACCCCACTGTAAACGTATGTCACCTGGTTGGCGGAAACGGGAATGCGCGGAAATACTTCCCGCACAATCGCGAGCATGTAATCGCGTTCGGTCTCCTCGCAGACGGCGAGATTAGGGTCGGCGATCGGAATGTCCGTCGAGCCTATGAGCACCTGCCCGAGGAAGGGATAGAGCAGCCCGACCCTGCCGTCCGAGGCTCCGAAGTAGACCATCTTGCCGGCAAGCGCCTGATGCAGCGCCGGATTGTCCAGGATGAGATGCGAGCCCTTGGCGCCGCCGATGTAGGCGCTTGCGATCCCGAGCTTGGCATTCACCCGGTCAATCCAGGCGCCCGCCGCATTGATCACCAGGTCCGCGGTAACACGGTGGGACCGTCCGTTCAGCCGATCCTGCAACTCGAGCGACCGCCCGTCGGATCCCATCAATGCACAATAGTTGAGTGCCAAACTGCCGCTGTTCGCTGCCATGCCGTCGAGCAGCAATTCGAGCCCGAGACGTTCTGCATGCGTTACTTTGGCGTCGAAGTACGTGGCCGTCGCAACAATGTCCTCGGCCATTTCAGGAAAGGCCCTATGAACCGAACGCCCGAACGTCATCGAGTGCCGCGGCAGGACGCGCCGGCGCCGTCCAAGGAAGTCGAAAAGTTCCAAGCCGAGCTTTGTGATCAGGACGCCTCGGTCAGTCAACCGCGCCCGCCCGCCGAAGAAGCGCATCACTGACGGCGCGATGCCGCCAAACCAGCTTCTGATCGGCAGCACGGTTTCGATCGGCGTGACGTAATGGGGGGCGTTGCGGAGCAGCAGATTGCGTTCCAGCGTGGACTGAGCGACCAGGCGAAATTCTCCGGTTTCGAGATATTTGATGCCGCCATGAATCAGGCGGGACGGCGCGGCACTGGCGCCAGCGCAAAAGTCGTCGGAGTCGACCAGCAGGCAGTTCACACCCTGCAGTGACAAATCGCGAAAGACGCCCGCGCCATTGATCCCGCCGCCCAGGATGACGGCGTCATAGTGGGCCGCCGGCCTCTGGGAGCGCGAAAATCGGTACAGATTTTCTGACGGTTCCATCTCGGTCTTGACCAACGTGTTCAGGTATCCATGATCGCTACTTTTATGGCTGCGCCGTTCTCCGCCATTGCGAGTGCATGTTGGATTTCAGAGAGTGGGAAGCGGTGGGTGACGAACGGCGCGACATCGATGCGCTTGGACGCGAGCAGATCGAGCGCACGCTCAAAATGACGCCGGCCAAGGCCGAAGGCCCCCGTCAAAAACAGTTCGCTGTAGTGGATCAGGTTGACGTCGAGAGCGGCCGTTTCGTTGGCGGAGAAACCAGCGAACAGGCTCACCCTACCGCTGCGGCGAACCAGTTTGAGCGCCGTATTGGCCAACGCGGGAACGCCGATAGCGACAATGGCGACATCGGCTCCAAGCCCAAAGGTATGATCGCGGACTACAGCAAGGAGATCCTCGGTGTTCGGGTCCACCACGATGTCCGCGCCAACCGAAAGGGCGGCCACGCGGCGTGCGGAATTTGGCTCACTGACGATGACCTTGCGGGCGCCTGAGAAGCGCGCGAGTTTTACGTGCAAAAGCCCGATCGGACCGGCGCCGAGTACGACCACGGCATCGCCCGGCCTGACCGACACCTTCTCCTGGCCGTTGATCACGCAAGCCAGCGGCTCGGCCAGCGAGGCTTCTTCGAAGGCCAGCGTGTCTGGGATTTCGTGCACGTTCTCTGCCGCAATCGCTCGCGCCGGTACACGGATGTATTCAGCGAAGGCCCCATCGAGTTCATAGCCGATCGCCTGTAGATTCTCGCAAATGTTTTCCTCGCCGCGCTTACAAGACGCGCAGTGTCCGCAGGAAATCGCCGGATTGACACTGACGCGCTGGCCGACCTGAAAGCGTGTTCCTCCGTTCGTTGCGACAACCTCACCGGCGAATTCGTGACCGATCACGGACGGGTAACGTATGCCGGCGGTTTTACGGCCGCGAAATATCCGGATGTCCGTTCCGCAAACCGTGGCGGCGTGCACCTTCACGATCAGGTCTCCCGGACCTGGCGCCGGGTCGGGAACATCGGTGTATTCGATGACATTCGGCGCTCGGAACAAACCAGCTTTCATGGCCGTGTCTCCAAAATTACTCACACCGACCCGCAAAGCAGCGGCGGCGTCAGAGGGTTCAGGCCGAAGTGCGGGCGGCGCTGGGAATGCCCAACACCTCGCACAAAACTCAAACATTCGTATCGTGAAAAGTCAATATGTTTGAGCAAAAATCGCATGGGCATTCCTATTGATGGCGGCGTTTTTCAATTTTATCATTGTATTTCAGCTAGATAAATAAAATTTCTTTGACTGCGATGCAAGAACCAGATCGAACATTTTAATTTTTAACTGAACATTTGTATTGACTCTCCTTCACCGCTGCGCGCATCACAAGGTTGGGAAGAGATCCACTCGGTTGCCGGGCACTCGAATGCGGCACGCGATCGGGACCGCGCTCAAGGCGGCCCTCCGGAGTTCTCTTCGCATCGGTCGGGACACGTCCGTTCCGGACGCGGCTGACAGTAGATTTTCACCTGGGAGAATTCGATGAGATCGTTGAAAACAGTGCTGCTCGGCGGCCTTGGGTCGCTCGTGCTGATGAACGCGCCTGCCGCCTTCGCCGCAGATCAGGGCGCCTTGATCCATGCCGCTACCAAGCCGCTTACGGTCGTCTTCATTCCCAAGGTCATTCATCCCTGGTACGAAGTGGTGAAGGCAGGATCGATGTTCGCTGCCGCAGAACTGAAAAAGACCGGCGTCACGGTCGATGTCCAGTGGGACCAGCCGCCGCAGGCCGAAGTCACCGACCACAATCGGCGCATCGAGACCAACATCGCCAAGCATCCTGACGGCCTCGTGGTGTCCTGCCTCGATCCCGCGACCAACAACCAGATCCTCGACGAGGCTGTGAAGGCCGGCGTCAACGTCATCACCTTCAACTCCTTTTGCGCAGACCGCTTTCCCTTCGTCGGGCAGAAGGAATCCTATCAGGACGGCTTCGACCTGGCGGAATATCTGGCCAAGCAGGTTGGCGACAAAGGCGAGGTCGGCATTCTCTCCGGCAGCCTGACCGCGCAGGATCACATCCGTCGCATCGAAGGCTTCAAGGCGGCGATGGCCAAGCATCCCAACATCAAGATCGTC
Source organism: Hyphomicrobiaceae bacterium (assembly GCA_031367715.1). Taxonomy (GTDB): domain Bacteria; phylum Pseudomonadota; class Alphaproteobacteria; order Rhizobiales; family Hyphomicrobiaceae; genus JANYHF01. The sequence continues at coordinate 8,556 of JANLQJ010000183.1, forward strand.
TTTGAACTTCCCGACAACGACGATCTCGACAAGGCCGTCTCACTGACGGAAAATGCGCTGCAGGCGCACCCGAACCTGGTCGGCATCTTCGGCTGCAACGCCTCCAATCCGATCGGCGCCGCGCGCGCCGTGAAGAATGCGGGCTTGTCCGGCAAGGTCAAGATCGTCGGCCTGGATGACCTCCCCGAGACGATCCAGTTCGTCAAGGAAGGCGTCATTACTGCTGTGATGGCGCAGCGCCAGTGGGAACAAGGCTACTGGTCGGTCATGTATGCCGTGCAGAAGGCGCAAGGCCACACCATCCCGATGGATCACGAGACGGGCTCGCGCATTATCAACAAGGACAACGTCGGCAATTGAGGCCAGGCGTCTAGCGCGGCGCCGCCGAGCAGCGGCGCCGCGCCTTATCCGGGAGGCGTTCATGGACGCGGCGTTCGAAGTACGCGACATCTCCAAAAGCTTCGGCGCGGTGCGCGCGCTGCAACGGGTCACCATCAGCCTGATGGCCGGCGAAGT
>JANLQJ010000185.1:0-10710 GCA_031367715.1 Hyphomicrobiaceae bacterium
GACTCGATGGAAAGGCTGACGCCGCTCGGGATGGTCGACACCCACGGATCCCGATGTTTGCCGTTCGAGAGCTGCGGTTCCTTGACCTTCCAAAATGCGCGCCAACAGTCCTCGAACGTCGGACGGTCGTCGACGATCTCATCGCCTTCGACCAGTTTGAGCGGCAATCGCTCGATGCGCCGTTCTGCCGCCGGGTCGCGCCCCTCTGAAACGGCCTTTCTGATCGCGTGCGCTTTCTCTCTGGCTTCGGCGAGCGACAGTAGCGCCAGTGAACCGAGGCTGATGTCGCGGCGGTGGCTATGGATGGTGATGCGCATGATCCAGGTGCGGCTGCCGTTGGACATAACGCGCAGGCGCAAGCCGCCGCCGTCCATGTAGACGCCTGGGGTTGTGCACGAGCGGACGAAAGACGAATTCAGACGGTAGTGGGTGCCAAGGTTCACCAAGTTGTTTCCCCTTCAGTTCCCCCTTTGAGGGTGAGATGAGGGCGTATCGGTTGAGATGCCGATAGACAGCATTCCGGGCCGTTCCGCGCGGGATTGGCGGAGCTGATATTGTATCAAGCTATTGATTTTATTGCAACTTGCGGACGGATTTGGACCCGTCTGGACGCGTGCGAACGCCCGCGACGGCACCAGGCGCGCGATTGTCAAAATGTGAACATTAGGGGAACATGGCGGATGGGGAGCCCGCCATACTCCCGTTCGGGGTTGACCGCCGGTACTTGCCAATCAGCATGATAATCAACAGAAAATAGGCCAAACTCGTTCACACGAGTTCTTCCTCGTTCGCCCGAAACCGGGTACAGTGTTAGGGCGGATGTTAGGGCGGGGAAGCGATGCCAAGACAAATTCATCGGCTGAGCGCACGAAAGGTGGAGACTTTGATTGCGCCGGGTATGCACGCCGACGGTGGCGGCCTGTATCTGCGCATCTCAGCGGGCAAGAGGAGCGGCAAGCGGTGGGTGTTCCTCTACCGCCGGCCGGGCAGCGGGAAGCGCTGCGAGATCGGTCTTGGAGGTGTATCCACTGTCTCACTCGCGAGAGCCCGGGAGAAGGCCGCCGCGGCGCGTGGGTGCCTAGACAAGGGCCGCGACCCGAAGGCCGACAAAGACGCCGAAGATCGGATGCCGACGTTTGGCGAACTGGCGGACGCGCACATCGCAAGCATGCAATCGGGCTGGCGGAACGCGAAGCATCAAGCCCAATGGCAGATGACGCTGAGGGCGTATGCCGCGCCGCTCCGGAATTTGCCGGTGAACCAGATCACGACGGCAGATGTTCTCGGGGTGCTGCAACCGATCTGGCAGAAGATCCCCGAAACCGCCTCGCGCGTGCGGGGCCGAATTGAGAACGTGCTCGACGCGGCGAAGGCGAAGGGCTTTCGCTCTGGCGAAAACCCTGCAGCATGGCGTGGTCACTTGAAGCTGATCTTGCCAGCCCGACAGAAACTGACGCGCGGTCACCATGCAGCGATGCCGATCGACGACGTGCCCGCCTTCATCGAAGCTCTGCGGGCTCGTGAAGCCGCGGCGGCGCGCTGCCTAGAGTTTGCGATTCTGACTGCCGCCCGATCTTCCGAGGCGTTGAGTGCTGGCTGGCAGGAAATCGACCTTGAAGCCAAGGTGTGGACCATTCCGGCCGGCCGAATGAAGGCCGCGAAGGAACACCGCGTACCTCTGTGCGCCCGGACGCTGGCGATCCTCGAAGAAATGGCGGCGCTGGGCGACACGGACCACGTATTTCCCGGCCAGCGGCGAGGCAAACCCCTGTCCACCATGGCCCTGGAAATGGTGCTGCGGCGGATGAACGTCACCGTCACGGTGCATGGCTTCCGGTCGAGCTTCCGCGACTGGGCGGGCAACCGCACCAGCTTTCCGCGCGAGCTGGCCGAGCACGCCCTCGCTCATGCTATCGGCGACAAGGCCGAACAGGCTTACCGCCGGGACGATGCCCTTGAGCGCCGCCGGCCGCTAATGGAAGCCTGGGGTGCGTTCTGCGAGCCCGACACGACTTCGAACGTGGTGCCGCTTCGAGCGGTCAGCTAGGCTTCAGCAGCGCGGATAGGACGGCCATCCGACAAGTCGGGCACTCCACCCGGCTTCCGCGCGTCACCTTGGAGGCGCAAGGAGATGCGCAGTGGCCAAGTCCCCCTTCGATATGTTCCCGGTCGACTTCCGACCCCTTTTGGACAAACTGCCTACGCCTGACAAGCATGGCGAATTAAGTCTCGAAGGGCATTGGTGGCGCAAGGACCGCGATCAGATCGCCGAGGCGATCGCTGTTCTCGGCCTTCGGCTTAAGAACACGAAGCTCGGGATCGATCGGGCGAGGAAGGCCGGCGATTTGGCAGCCGTTCGGGCCGGTGCCGTCGCGTCCCTCGTGCTTGTCCAGGAAGCCCTGATGCCAATCGTTGGGGTGGATCAAACTTGGTCCATCTGCCAAGCAATTGATGTGCTCGAAACGGCGGGGCATGGGAAACTACACCAGCTTACCGCGCTTCGGATGGATGACTTGCATACCCGTCAAGATGCACCAGATCGTCTGATCCTTCAGTCGTTGGCTGCGGCGTTCCTCGATTTCTTCAACGACCGGATTGACGGACTTACGCAGGCCGAGTTGGGCAAGAAGATCGTCTGCGCCATGGCCGCCGGCGGGTTCAGAGTTGGCTCCCCCCAGACGCCGCGCCCGCCGGCTGTTCGAACATTGCAGCACTGGCGAAACCAGTGCTTGCCGGGCTCGCGGTCGAACCCACCCGACGTGCGGATGCGCGGCATGTTCGCAAGTTTTCGCTGTCAGATCGAGGGGAATCAAAACGGGCGCCCGCTGAATGAGTATCTGAATTTGGGGCTCTCTGAACTCGAAGTTCACGCCCGCGACCGGCAAACAACTTTGCCAAAATGAACTCCCGCAAAGTCTGGGGGCCAGAGTTTGCGGCTTATTCATGCGACTCCGTATGTGTCGTCAACATCACAGGGATGGCACACATGGAAACCGCCGCCGAAGCAGTAGCATCGCATCGCCAGGATGGCGCGCCGACGCAGAAGCTGGCCTATCAAATAGACGAGGCTGCGCGCGCATGCGGCATCGGACGAACTTCGCTCTATGAGTTGATCGGCGAAGGAAAGCTTAAGGCGATCAGGGCGGCCGGCCGCCGGCTCATTCTGCGCGAAGACCTTGAGGCCTACCTCCGGTCATGCCGCGAGGCCGCCTGAAACAACACCGCCGCCCCGGCTGATACCGGCAGCGGCGGCAAATCGATCAATCTGGGACAGCGCATTGTAACGCGGACCGCTTGGAAAATCCAGGCCGCTGGCCCTCCATTTGGGGGACCACCGAATGAACACGCAACCATTGGGCGCCCGAAGCGCCTCTGAACGGCTTCACGACTTCAACTCCGCAAGGCTCGCTCCACTGTCGCACAACGGCGCGGTGGCCCTCGCGTTTGTGGGCGCGAGGTTGCCAGTCTTTCCCGTCCGGGAGGCACCGCCGCGGCTCAAGGCACCCTACACCGAGCACGGGCACCACGACGCGACCACCAACGAATCAACCGTGCGCTGCTGGTGGACTCGCTGGCCCGGCGCCCTTGTCGGAATTCCGACCGGGCCGGGCTCGGGACTGTGGGTGCTTGACGTGGATGGCCCGATGGGGCTCCGGAGCCTTGGCGAGCTGCTAAGCCGGCTCAACCTCGAAACCACACGGGACCTCGCTCGCGTGGTCGTGCGCACGCCGGGCGGAGGTCTTCACCTCTACTTCCGGTTGGAACCCGGCGAACGGCCACGGAACCGCGCCAAGGATATCGGCGCTGGGCTCGACACGCGCGGCGTCACGACGGACGGCCAGGCGGCCGGCTATGTCATCGCTCCCGGCTCTGCCCTGCCCGACGGCCGCAGCTATGAGCTGATCGAGGCGCCAGCCGACGCCATCAGGGAGGCCGCATGATGACCGATCCGAATTTGATCGCCAACGCCTTCCGGAAGGCGCTTCCGGCCCCGCGCGGGCTCCTCTACCTCGCGTCTTTCAACCAAGCCCAGCGCCAGCGGATCGCGTCCGATCCGGAACTGAAGCTGGCGGTCCGTCAGGGCTGCGCGTCCGATTGGCCTGGCATGGTGGACCGCCATGAGCGCCAGCACCGGCCACCAGCCCCGGTCACGCCGGCCGACGCTTCGGCGATGCGCCGGCAAGCCTTGCACGATCTGGCGACGGAAGGTGATCGTCTCGCCGCCCTATCCGATGGCCGTCGCGGCGCCATCTTCGCTGCGGCTGCCCGGCTGGCGAAGTACGTCGCCCATGGCGTTCTAACCACCGGTGAGGTTCAAGAGGCGCTGGGCGCTGCCTGGATCGCCTGTGGCGGCGCTTCCAAGCACGGGCCGGGGTTTGCCCGGGGTGCGGTGCGCCGGGCCTTGGAGCTTGGCAGTGGCGATCCGCTGCCGCCTCTTGCCCGACAGTTCCAGAATCAGACCGCGCGCACGCGCGTAGCGGTCGGAAATGCCGTCCCGGCCGGTCGTGGGAGGGTCGGACCTTGACGGAAGTGACCCAATCCGACCTCACCGCAGAGATCGCCAAGCTCGCCGCGATGGATCCCCTGGAATATGATCAAGCCAGGAAGCTAGCGGCTGAGTGCCTTGGAGTGCGTGTGGGGACTCTCGACGATCAGGTTGCCGGACTGCGACACGCGAGTGCCAAGCCACGGGAACAGGGGCTCGCTGGCATTCTCGTTGACCCGACTCCCTGGTCGGCGCCGGTCGACGGTACCGACGTGCTCGACGCAGTTGTCGACGCCCTCAAGCGCTTCATGATCCTGTCGGATTGCGAAGCGCGGACCGTCGCGCTGTGGACCATGTTCGCGCACGTGCACGACGCGGCCGACAACTCGCCTATCCTCTGCATCAAGTCCCCGGAGAAGCGGTGCGGTAAGTCGACCTTGCTCAGCATCGTCGCCACCCTCGTTCCGCGGCACCTTCCAGCGGCGAGCGTGAGTCCGGCGGCACTTTTCCGGTCAATTGAAAAGTACCAGCCAACGTTTCTGATAGACGAAGCTGACACGTTCCTTCGAGCGGAGAACGAAGAAATGCGCGGCGTCCTGAACAGCGGGTTCAGTAGAGCTTCTGCGTTCATCTTGCGGTGCGATGGTGAGGACAACGATCCTCGCCCGTTCGGGACCTGGTGCGCGAAGCTGATCGCTCTGATCGGCAACCTGCCCGACACTCTCGAAGACCGATCGCTCGTCGTTCTCCTTCGCCGACGGTTGAAGCACGAGCCAATCGAGCGCTTCACTCGGAAACACCATGAAGAGTTGCACGTGTTACGCTCGAAACTCGCGCGCTGGGCAAAGGACAACGTGCAGCGGATCACTGGTGCTGAACCCGCCTTGCCGGCCGGCCTGAACGACCGGGTTGAGGATTGCTGGCGCCCTCTGCTGGCGATAGCGGATGCTGCCGGCGGACAGTGGCCAGTCGTTGCCCGGCGGGCCGCACTTGGAATCTCTGCGGGTACGGAAGATGACGACAAGGCATCGGCCGGCGTTAAGTTGGTCACCCACATCCGAAGCCTGTTCGAGAATGCGAACTGCGGAGAGTTCAAGTCGACGGAGCTTGCCAAGCTGCTCAACGAGAACGAGCAATGGGAGTGGGGCGAATATCGCGGCGGCAAGGAGATCACTCCGCGCGGGGTGGCCAAGCTGTTGGGCCGGTTCAAGATCAAGCCCCGGCGCGGCAGACTGGCAAACTCCTACCACAAGGCCGACTTCGAAGATGCGTGGAAGCGGTATGCACCGCCCCCCTCTGACGGCTGCCGTGGCGCAAGTTCCGCAAGCTCCGCGAGTGCCGATTATCTAAGTGAAAACAGTCCATTAGACGACCGTCGCGCTGCGCAAGAAAGTTCCACGATATCACCCGTCGTTGAGCTTGAAAATCGCCAAAAAGCCCGGAAGTCCGCCGTTTCGGAACTTGCGGAGGATGAAAACGGGGGTACCCCGGCAAGGGGGTATCGCAACGGCCATACGCACAATGCGGCAGCGGACGTGGAGCTATTCTGATGCACCCCACCGACGCACTCGCGATGCTTGAGAGCATGGGCCTCGAAATAAGCACCGTACATGACAAACTCGCGGTCCAGCCGCGAGCGCGGATCACGGCAGAGGCCCGCGACATCATCCGCCTTCACCGGGACGGCCTGGTTGCCGTGATCCAAGCGCCCCGCCCGTCGGCCTCCGAGCCGGTGGGGCCGAGCCCAGCGCGGCGACTGCCCGAACCTTCCGAAATTGCCGAGCGGTCGGCCATCTTGAGCGAGGGGGCGGGACTCGACGCCGGGACCGCCGACGCCCTCGCCTTGCAAGCCGAGGGGTTCGACTCCTTCGAAGCCTTGGCGGACGAGCACCGGAGGATGATCCTCCGGGAGCTGGAAGGGCTGCCAGCCAGCGCCTGGCCGGCGGCCATGACGAAGCTCGCTGCCGCGACCCGGGCTTTCCTTGCCTCCTCTGACTTCATTTGTGCGGTAAGCGAGGGATGGGACATGCTTGAACTGTTCGGCGTGAACCCCACCGGCCCGCTCGGCCGTCTCGACGGACAGGGCCTCGCCGTCGCGGTTGCGCTGTCCCGCCATGCCTTGCGGATCGATGCCGTCGACTGTCATCGAGCGGTGCTCGTGACCGGCTCTGGCAGCCGGCTCACGTACGGACGGTTCCGTTACGATCTGGCCGACGTGATGCACTGGTGGAAGTGCCCGGCGCTCACCGGCATCACCAGCCCCTCGCACCGATCGGTGAACGCATGACCGACACGTCAGACGGCAAGCGGCAGAGCGCACCGAAGGTCTACCTTTGCGATCTGTGGCGACGCACGAGCAAGCGCGGCATCGTCTACTACACGGGGTATCTCGCCGGGGCCAAGGTGATCGGCTTCGAGGAAACCCTTGCCGAGAAAGACCAACCCGTGATCCGGCTCTATGTGACCGAGGGCGACCGGCCGGTGCCCGAAGTCAACCGCAAACCCGTTGCCGATCGGTGACGGGAACCAGCGCGACAACGATCGCCGCCGCCCCCTTAGGCGCGGTTCTGTCTTTCAAGTTTCTTCAACCTTCGACTGAGGTATCGTGCGAAGAGCCATTGGACGACGAAGACCCCAACTCCAATCGAGAGCGTGATTGCGATCCACGGAATCAAGTAGTTGGCGAGGTCCAGGCCAATAGTTGGGCAAAAAAATGCTATGCCCACGCCGGCCCCGGCCGCCGCTGTTTTCGCGGCAGCGAATGGACCGGACGGCCATTGCAGCTTTGTGCCGTCGTCGGTTTCGCTTTCCATGATACCGGCATCAATTGAAAATTGATTTGTGATCTGATAAGCTTAACAACGAAACGGGCCAGCCCTGGCAGGCCAGCCCGCTTCTAAACGAAACCCCAAATCGACCTTGGAGAAACGGCTGTGCCCCGTCCTATCGGGTCCGCCCCATGCGGACAAGAGGGCTATTCCCTCCCCACGCCGAACCCATTGAGCGGACGAGTTTCTTTTTTCGCCGTGGTTCTACGCTATCTGCCCGCGATCGCCGTCTAGGGCCTCGCGATCGCGTTCCTCGGCTACCTCGACTCGGCCAACGCGGCGACCGCATGGGCACAAAGCCACTCGCGATTTGCCGTGGCCGCCGCCATCGCACTCGACCTCACGCGGCTCATCTAACATTGTTGCTCATCGCTGCGTCGCCGTGCGTACCGCTAGCCATCAACCGGAGGGCATCAGGTGGCGATCACCACACCCAGATCACATCGCAAGGCGATCGCGAAAACGGGCACCGAACACGGCCCGACCACGCAGCGCGGGGAAGAGGACCGCGCGAACGCAAGGGCCTTGGACAGGCTGCTGACCCGCCGGGCGGAAAAGTTGCCGTTGTCGCCGATGCAGGTCGAGACGCATGCCGGTGGCGGGGTTAGCCTTTCCTACAAGGCATCCGACCAGGACCTCGCCGCCTGCCGGCTGTTGGACGCACTGGCGACCGGAGATGCAGCGTTCGGCCTCGGCATACTGGGCCAACTGGCCAACGTCGCCAGCTTTGGTCAAGAAGTCGTCGGGGACGACCTCGATTTCGCGCTTTCGGTGGTCAAGGCGATAGGTCCGCAAGACGAACTCGAAGCCCTGCTCGCGACCCAGATGGCCGCCGTCCACATCAACGTGATGGCCATGGCCCGCAACCTCCGTCAGGCGAGGGATATCGAGCTGCGGGATTCGGCCTCGAATACCTTCAACAAGCTGGCGCGCACCTTCGCGACCCAGGTCGAGGCCCTGAAGAAGTATCGATCAACTGGGGAGCAGAGCATCCGGGTCCAGCACGTAACAGTCAGCGCCGGCCAAGCGGTGGTCGGCATTAGCCAGGGGGGAGGGGGGGGAGGGGGCCCACATGAAAGCGCGAGCCAATCCCATGCACCTAGTAAATTTGATGAATGCGACTCCGCGCTGCTCTGCCACGAGCAAGCGCTCGGGGTGCCGCTGCCGCGCCCCAGCGCTTAAGGGGCGACCGGTGTGCAGAATGCACGGGGCTCGCGCCGGAGCGCCAAAGGGAAAGGCTAACGGCGCTTGGCGGCACGGTGGGCACACAAATGAGGCCACAGATTACCGCCGAGCAATCTCAAAATTAATGCAGGACTGCAGTTTGTTGATGGTAACTATCGTCAGGAATCGAGATACATGAGGTCACCGTGAAATCGGAGATTACACTTCTGTCGACTTAATAACAGGTCGTCTGGTTCATGTATGTCGAACAGCGATGTGGCCCCGCGACCGCCTGAGCTTGCTGTGCTGCCGCGGCGGCTTGCATCTGTGCCGCGGCCGCAATGGTACCGCCGTTTTTTCGGCTTTCCAAAGAAGTTGTAAACTCCGAATACGCCTTCGCCATTTCAAGATCATACAGAGTGTCAGTCAGTTCCCTCCCGTCGAACTTCTCTGCCAACAAAATTTGCTTTGAAGTCCAAACCCCAACCAAGTCGGATTCGGGGTGTCCGGTCAGTTGTTCGATCCGTCTGGCATAACTCAAATTGGCTTCCGATTTGCATCTAACCCTTGGCGTAGCGGGCCTGTGCAGTGGGTCTGGGAATTGATTTTCACACTTTGCTAGGGCCGCAATCTGAGCATCGGTCGCCGCAGACATTTGCTGCTGGAACTCTGAGCCGGTACTCATCGCACACCCGCAGATCATCGCTGAAACGGCAACAAAGGAGAAGCAAGCCAACGAACGCATTTGCTCCCCCTCCGTGCGGCAGAAACCGGTTCCAATCGGCCAGCAGCTTTGGGTGCCAGATCCGGTCTCGTCAACACGAAATCCGCTTTGGTTCGCCGCGAGCCACTACAATCCGCACATATCGGGACAAAAAAAAGATTGGGCAGCCAAATCGGTCCAGGACGCATTTGCAGTCAGCAGTCCGTGCCAAGTCGCCTCAATCCACGCTGCTTGTTAGGGCGGATGATAGGGCGGAATCAAATTTGCGCTGAAAAACTCAATCATTTCAATGCGAATCTGGCGGATGGGGAGGGATGCAAGGTAGCGAATCTGCGGGCTTTCTTGAGGGTGTGCTGCCTGAGTCCCCCCGAAAGTTCCCCCATTCAGGCTATGCAATCAAGACCATTCTGGTGCTGTCTGTATTGATCCATCGCCTGTGGACAACATTGCCTATTGCGGCCGGCTTTCAATCCATCCTCTTACTTCCGATGCCCGCCAAGCGACACGCCCAGGACCAAGATGACGTTGGCGAGGGAATAGCCCCAGCTCGACGTATTTGTAAACCGTCGCCCTTGAAAGCCCAGTTTTCAATTGAACGATTTTGACGTTCCAGAATTCATCGTCGTTTTGAATCGCTGGCGGTCGCGGCGCCAGCGCAAACAGATCATCCATCCCCGTCACTTTGCGGCGGTCGGCCTGGGACGGTTTGAGACGCTGGCGGTGCATGATCACGCTCCCTTCCGCGATTGTCCGTACCCGTCTTTTGCATTGTCTCGCCCAGTCTCAGCTTGACCCGTTCCGTCAGGCTTTGATCCGTCCGCACCCGTCTGGCGACTTCCTCGATCAGCTGCTCGAACCGCAGCTGGCCGAGTGTCGTTGCTGCTGTCTGTTCGGCCTCGGGCAGTGGCGCGGTGATCATCAAGAAATAGCGCGTCAAGGTCGCCAACAGTTCGGTGGTGATGGCCAGGTCGCGCTCCAGGCGGGAGAGTGATCGCGTGTTGGCCTGCTGCTGCAGCAACGGTTGAGCCTGTACTTGGCCCGCGCTGTCCGGAGTGAGAAAGCGTTGCAGAGCGTTCTCCAGGATCGCCGACTTCGACACCTGTTGCGTTTCGGCCGTCAACTCCAGCTGCCGGGTCAGGCCTTCGGAGAGATAGAGGGCATGGCGATGACGCATGGGACTTTCCTGTATTCTGAGCCGTCGGCGCAGTGACATTGAGTGAGACGTTGTCGGACGGAACGTTGTGCGCGGGCCCGTGCAGGTATCGATGTTGTTCATGCTCGGGCACGTCCTCAAGCATCCAAGGCGCCCAGCATTCGAGGAAACCGCTCACTCTGGCCCACCAGAGGGAAGCGCTCCCCTCCTGCGTCGCCGTCGCTCGCCCCTCGGGGGTGGCACGAGCGAGCGACGGCGGCTCCGGAGGGAAGCGGGGCGGAGCGCGATCTCGGGGAGATCGGCCCAACGGATCGCGAACAACAGTCGAGCGGATTGAACGGCACTGCAGTCGATG
>JANLQJ010000221.1:0-5082 GCA_031367715.1 Hyphomicrobiaceae bacterium
GATCGCAGCAAGTTTGGCGCGGCGGATGGCCTGCGCCGCGGCGCCTATGTGCTGGCGGATGCGCCCAGCGGCGCGCCAGACGTCATGCTGATTGCCAGCGGTTCCGAAGTCGGCCTGGTCATGGCCGCACGGCAGAAACTCATGGAGCAGAACGTGCAGGCGCGCGTCGTCTCGATGCCGAGTTGGGACTTGTTCGACGCACAGCCAAAATCCTATCGCGACGCTGTTTTGCTGCCATCGGTACGCTTGCGGCTGGCCGTGGAGGCTGGCGCGACTCAAGGCTGGCATCGCAATGTCGGCGATGCTGGCGACGTGTTGGGCATCGACCGGTATGGGGCCTCAGCGCCGGGCGCCGAAGTGATGCGCGAGTACGGATTTTCCGTCGAGAACGTCTGCGCAAGGATTTCCGCCCTATTGCATCAGGGAGATCGCGACCATGAACACGCTCAAGCAACTTGAAGCGTGCGGCCAGGCGCCGTGGCTCGATTATCTGAAGCGCAGCCTGATCGAGGGCGGTGGCCTACGTTTGTTGATCGAGCGTGATGGCCTGAAGGGCGTCACGTCGAACCCCTCCATCTTCGAGAAGGCGATTGGCGAAACCGACGAATACGCCGATGCGATCAAACCGTTCCTGCAGCACGGCGACCACTCGATCTTTGAAATCTACGAACATCTGGCTATTGCCGATATCCAGGCGGCAGCCGATGTGCTTCGACCGGTGTATGACGCAACGCGAGGCAGGGACGGATATATCAGCCTGGAATGCTCGCCCTATCTGGCCAACGACACGCAAGCCACTGTGGCGGAGGCGATGCGACTTTGGAAGGCGGTGGCGCGGCCCAACCTGATGGTGAAAGTGCCCGCGACCTCGGCAGGCCTTCCTGCCATCCGGCAATTGATCGGGCTTGGTCTGAATATCAACATCACCCTGTTGTTCGCCGTGGACGTGTACGAACAGGTTGTCGAGGCTTATATCTCCGGACTTGAGGACTTGCAGAAAGCTGGCGGCGATATTTCTGAAATTGCCAGCGTCGCCAGCGTTTTCGTCAGCCGCATAGACACAGAGGTCGACAAGCGTCTGCGTGAACTCGCGGACAAAGCAGCGGCTGCAAATCTGCGCGGCAAAATTGGCATTGCCAACGCCAAGATCGCCTACGCTCGCTACAAGGCATTATTCTCAGGCCCGCGCTGGCAGGTTCTGGCGGCGGCAGGCGGCAGTACGCAGCGCCTGCTGTGGGCGTCCACCGGCGTCAAGGACAAAGCCTACAGCGACACAATGTATGTCGAGGCGCTGATCGGCCGCGATACTGTGGACACTATTCCGCCGCCGACGATGGACGCGTTCCGGGGCCATGGCCAGATACAGGCCGATGCCCTGGAGCATGGCGTCGAGGATGCGAAGGCGCTGATTGCCAGTTTGCAGGCGCACGGCATCTCTTTGCGGGACGTGACCGAGCAACTGGTATTGGACGGCGTTGAAAAATTTGCGGACTCATTCGACACGTTATTCGCGGCAATCGCCCAGCGCCGCGTTGCGTTCAACGCGGGCCAAAGCTCCACGTTGGAACTGCAAGCGGGGTCGCCGCAGATGACAACGGCTGTTCAGGTGGAGATGGACGCGTGGCGCACAGGCGGACGGATCCGGCGCCTATGGTCCGGCGACAAGGCGCTTTGGAGCGGAGCCGACGAGACCGATTGGACGGGCTGGCTGGGGATTGTGGATCAGGAGCTGGCGGACATCGAACCGTTGCAGCGGTTTGCGGCTGAGGTTAAGCAGCACGATTTCTCGGATCTTGTTCTGTTGGGCATGGGCGGATCGAGCCTCGGACCGGAAGTTCTGGCCACAGTTTTCGGTCACCAAGCGGGCTGGCCGCGTTTCCACATGCTGGACAGTACCGACCCTGCGCAGATGGCGACGGTCGAACGCCAAGTGGATATGGCCAGCACACTGTTCATCGTATCCTCCAAATCGGGCACCACGCTCGAGCCGAATATACTGATGTCGTATTTTCTTGATCGCGTCGGCCCGGTGCTGGGCAGGGACAAGGCGGGGGAGCATTTTGTTGCGGTTACGGATCCAGGATCGCCGCTGGAACACCACGCCATACAATCGGGATTTGCCGATATCTTCCACGGCGTGCCCACGATCGGGGGACGCTATTCGGTGCTCTCGAAATTCGGACTGGCACCGGCCGCGGCGGCGGGATTGGATATCCGGCGTGTGCTGGAGATGGCACGGCGCATGACGCGGAATTGCGGCGCCGATGTGCCGCCGTCTGACAATCCTGGCACCCAACTCGGCGTCGCGATGGGCGTGGCGGCTGCGCGTTTTGGCCGCGACAAAGTAACGATCATTGCTTCACCAGGCATCGCTGCGTTTGGCGCGTGGCTTGAGCAGCTTCTGGCCGAAAGCACGGGCAAACAAGGACGTGGGCTCATTCCACTGGCTGGCGAGCCGCTGGGTGCGGTTGAGCGCTGCGGCAGCGACTGGTTTTTCGCCTATCTTGAATTGGAAGGCCAAGCCGAGCCAGCACAGCGCCAAACCGTGGCGGCGCTGGTGCAGGCCGGGCATCCGGTGGCGCACATCAGCGTCAAGGACGTCTGGCATATCGGCGCGGAGTTCTTCCGCTGGGAGATTGCCACCGCCGTCGCGGGAGCCATCATCGGCATAAACCCGTTCAACCAGCCCGATGTCGAGGCGAGCAAAAATAGCACGCGCGCGCTGACCGAAGACTACGAGACATCGCACAGTCTGCCGAAGGACGAGCCGATATTTCGCGCCAATGGCATCGCGATCTACGCAGATGCGCGCAACGCTGCCGATCTCGGCCGGCACAACACGCTTGAGGGCTATCTGAAAAGTCATCTTGGCCGTGCGGGACCCGGCGATTACGTGGCGCTGCTGGCCTACATCGAGCGCAATGACGCCCATTCGCAATCCCTGGCGGCAATGCGCAAAAGCATCCGCGACCAAACCCGTGCGGCCACCTGCGTTGGCTTTGGACCTCGTTTCCAGCATTCGACCGGCCAAGCCTTCAAGGGCGGTCCCAATTCTGGCGTGTTCGTGCAAATCACTTGCGACGACCCCTTTGACATCAATGTGCCCGGTCATGCCTACAGTTTTGGCGTCGTCAAGGCGGCGCAGGGACGCAGCGATCTTGACGTGCTAGCCGGCCGCGGCCGCCGCGCGCTGCGCGTCCATCTCAAGTCTGTCGACGACGGCCTCCCGGAACTGGCGGTCGCGATCGGCGCCGCGCTTGGCTAACCGCGCTGTATCAAGGAGCAAGGCGTATGCAGATTGGCATTATCGGGCTTGGGCGGATGGGTGGCAACATCGCCCGCCGGTTGATGAAAGCTGCGCACGAATGCGTTGTGTTCGACGTCAATGCGCAGGCCCGCGAGGCCTTGGGCAAGGATGGGGCCGTGCCCGCTGCGTCGCTTGAAGATATGGTTGCGGCACTGGACCACAAGCCGCGTGCAGTCTGGGTGATGCTGCCGGCCGGAGCGATCACCGACGCAACGGTGACGCGGCTGGGCACCCTGTTGGAGCGCGGAGATATCATCATTGACGGCGGCAACTCCTTTTACAAGGACGACATCCGTCGCGCAAAAACACTCGCTGGGATCGGGATCCGCTATGTCGATTGCGGCACCTCGGGCGGGGTCTGGGGCATCGACCGCGGGTATTGCATGATGATTGGCGGCGAGGCATCGGCGGTCGATCATCTCGATCCGATCTTCTCGGCCCTCGCCCCCGGCTTCGGCACGATCCCGCGCACGCCGGACCGCGACACCAGCGATACGCGCGCCGAGCGCGGCTACATCCACGCCGGCCCCAGCGGCGCCGGGCACTTCGTCAAGATGGTGCACAACGGCATCGAGTACGGCCTGATGCAGGCGTATGCTGAAGGTTTTGACATCCTGCGGCACAAGGATTCAAAGGATCTCCCCGAAAACGAGCGTTTTTCGCTGAATATGCCCGACATCGCCGAAGTCTGGCGCCGCGGAAGCGTGATTTCGTCCTGGCTGCTCGACCTGGGCGCGGCCGCGCTGGCCAAGGACCCACAGCTGAAGGATTTTACCGGCTACGTGCAGGATTCCGGTGAGGGTCGCTGGACGGTGGAAGCCGCCATCGAGGAAGCGGTGCCGGCCGACGTTCTGTCGACGGCGCTCTACGCCAGGTTCCGCTCCCGCCAGGACCACACCTTTGGGGAAAAGTTGCTTTCGGCGATGCGCTTAGGTTTTGGCGGCCACATCGAGGGGAAAGAGACGATAGGCATAAAAGGCCAGCCGGAGGTTCAGTCTACGCCCAAGCCACCCGAGGCGAGCCATGGATGACCACCACTATGACGCAGCGCAGCTTACGCAGTTGAATCCGCCTCCCGCGCACGCCGCCAAACCGGCCGATCCCTGCGCCATGGTGATTTTCGGTGCCAGCGGCGATCTGACGAAACGGCTGGTGGTTCCCGCACTCTACAATCTGGCCCGCACCAAACTGCTGCCGGAACATTTCGCGCTGATCGGCACAGCACGCAGCGAGGGAACAACGGAGAGCTGGCGCACGCATCTTTACGACGAACTCAAGACTTTTGTCGGCAATAAGGAATCGGAGGACAACCTCGCCGAAATCGACGAAGCCGTGTGGCAGGCTCTTGCGGCAAGAATGTCCTATATCCAGGGCGATTTGACGACACCCGGAGTATACGACGACATCCGCAATGCTTTGGCTGCCGCTGAAAAAGCCAATGGCACTCAAGGTAACGCCATTTTCTATCTGGCCGTCGGCGATCGCTTCTTTGCCACCGCCGTGGAGCACCTGGGGCAAGCCGGGCTGACCAATACCACCGGCAAGGATTGTAAGTTCTGGCGCCGCGTGGTGGTCGAGAAACCGTTTGGCCACAGCCTTGAGTCGGCGCGTGATCTCGACGGGATAATCCTGGGCGTGTTGCGCGAGGACCAGGTCTTTCGTATCGATCATTTTCTCGGTAAGGACACGGTACAGAGCATCCTGGCGTTCCGCTTCGCCAATGGCCTGTTCGAGCCGATCTGGAACCGCAACCACATCAGTCATGTGCAGATTAC
>JANLQJ010000238.1:0-8009 GCA_031367715.1 Hyphomicrobiaceae bacterium
CAGGACGTACGCGGCAAGTCTCTGTTTCAAAGCACTGTTTCCGAATTGCCAACTGCTGCAGGTCCCGATGGTTGGACAGGTCCCGGCCTTCGCCGGGATGACGAAAAATCGGAAACCATTTGAATGAGTCAGAACACTAGCCGCGCGGGGGCATTCGGCCGATTGCATGCGGCGGCGCTTGGCGTAAACTGGGGAGAAACGAATCGCTGGCCAAGGTCCCCATGCCCGCCACTACCATCTACACCACGCGCAGTTGCCCCTACTGCCACGCGGCTAAGGCCTTGCTGCAGAAAAAGCACGCGGCTTTCCAAGAGATCGACGTCTCGTCCGATCCTGCCACCCGCGCGGCGATGACCGCCAAGGCCAATGGCGGCTACACCGTGCCGCAGATCTGGATCGGCGCCACCCATGTCGGCGGTTGCGACGACCTGTATGCGCTGGAGGCGGCGGGCAAGCTCGACGCCCTGCTGGCAGGCTGAGATGGCCGCCAATACTGCGCATGTCGCCCTGATCCAGCTGCGCACGGGCCGTGACATCGCCGCCAATGTGGCGGTGATCGCCGGCCTGGTGCGCGAAGCTGCCGCGTTGGGCGCGACCTATGTGCAGACGCCAGAAAACAGCACGGCAATGGACGAGGACAAGGCGCGCCTTGCGGCCAACGTCACAAGCGAGGAGAACAGCGCGGCTCTCACCGCCTTCAGCGCGCTGGCGGCCGAGTTGGGCATCTGGTTGCATATCGGCTCCATGGCGGTTGCGCATCAGTCCGGCAAACTCGCCAATCGTTCGCTGCTGATCGCCCCCGACGGCACCATCGCGGCGCGCTACGACAAGATCCACATGTTCGATGTCGACCTCGCGGGCGGCGAAAGCTACCGCGAGAGCCGCAATTTCGAGGCGGGCGGCGAGGCCGTGGTGGCGCAGCTGGCGGGCACCGGTCTCGGACTCACCATCTGCTACGATCTGCGCTTCCCGCAGCTCTATCGCTCCCTGGCACAGGCTGGGGCCAAAATCATCGCCGTGCCGTCGGCATTCGCCGTTCAGACCGGCAAGGCGCACTGGCACCTGCTGCTGCGGGCCCGCGCCGTGGAAAACGGCTGCTATGTGTTGGCCGCCGCGCAAGCTGGCCGGCACGAGAATGGTCGCGAAACCTTTGGACACAGCCTGATTGTGTCACCCAACGGCGAGGTGATCGCCGAGGCGGGCATTGAACCTTGCGTTGTCAGCGCCCATCTAGATTTAAGCGTTGTTGACGATTTCCGTCGCAGGATACCGTCGTTGTTGCATGATCGGACTTTCCAACGGCCACGGCCGGTATAAGGCGCCCCAATGATCCGCTACCGCCTGCACTGTGACAGCGGGCATGAGTTCGAAGCCTGGTTCCGCTCCAGCGACGCCTATGACGACCAGGCGACGCGCGGACTGTTGACCTGTGCCGCGTGCGGGACGGGCAAGGTCGAAAAGGCCTTAATGGCACCGAACGTCGCCAAGCGGGCAGATGTAGAAGCGGCCGTCGCGCCGGTGCCGAACCTGCCGGCTCGCAAACCCTTTGGCGCTCAACTGCCCGCCCCGATGCTGGAAATGCTGCGCCAGGTGCGCGAGCATGTACGCAAGAATTCCGACTACGTCGGCGACCGCTTTGCCGAGGAGGCGCGGCGCATCCACTATGACGAGAGCGCGGCGCGCGGCATCTATGGCGAGGCGACCATCGCCGAGGCCCGCGAGCTGCATGAAGAAGGCATCGAGGTGCACGCGCTGCCAGCGTTGCCGGACGATGCGAATTGAGCGCTGGGTCGCGCAAAGCTTGACCCTACGGATTATCCGTCGGCGCCTCGTTTTTTCCATCCGAACTGATCACAGCGGCCGACCCGTCGTCGGCGATGATTTCGATCTGCTCGGGATGCGTGACGCGGATCTGCGGACCGGCGACTGCCTCGATCCAGCCGCGCACACGGATGCGGTGGCCTTTCAGCGTCGTTAGGTCCAGGCCCGCCGTCTCGAACTGCTTGCGGGCCGCCGGATCGACGGCAGCGGTGAAGTCGGTTTTCCAATCCGCGCCAAAATCGAGATAAACGCGGCCCTTGCTTGCGACAGCGTCAACAATCGCACCCTCGACCAGTTGATAGCTGCCGACATAGCGCAGCAACTCGCGGGTAGCGTCGGTGGCGCGCGTGGCGTAAGCGGCGTTTGCCCACAGCCCACGATGCGCCTCGCGTGCCTTGGCCTCCAGCGCGATCAACTCGGCGGCGCAACCGCGATTGTCGGGGAAGGAATAGGCGCGGGCCAACCCTTCCTCGACCATGCGGCCCTGCAGCCAATAACCACCAGCTTCGCCGACCACAAAGGCTTGCGCCAGCTGCTGGCCATAGCGATCCGTCGTGCGCTGGTCCTGTTCGAGCAGGAGACTTTGCCCGGTCGTGAAGCGCTCCAGAGCATCCTTGGCGATCGCGGCGGGCGGCCAATCAGCATCGAGTGTGTCGGGCGTTGGAGGGGCGGGCCGAAGCGCGCCGATCAGGCGGAGTTTACTCTGATCGTCGAGCAACAAGGTATCGCCATCAATGACGGCGACCACCGCGCGGGCGGGGCCTTCGGGGAGCGAGCAGGCGAGGGCGGGCTGAACCTCGATCAGCTGGACAACGGCAGCCATGACGCTGCACCACTTCGCGATCACAGCTTGAGCCATGCCTGATAGATCCGGTTGAGGCGCTGATCGAGCGTCACCAGTGTCAAACCATACACAACGGCGGTCGCGGCTATGATGGCGTCCGGAAGGGAAAGCTTGGTGCGCCGCTGGATAGCAATCGTCTCGGCCTCGACGCGGTCATCGATGAGCAGGATTTCGCAGTCGGCGAGAAACGTCTTAATGCCTGTTTCATCGTCCAGAGTAAGACGCGGGAAGCCCAGCAACTCCATTCGCGTGATTTGACTGACGGCGTTGCCAGCAGCGTCAATGCCCAGATGCCGCGCAACATCGTGCGCGGCCGGTGACCGGTTCAATACTCCAATTACAATATTGGTATCGAGAAGGAAATCAGTTCCACTCATCTCGCATGGCCCGCTGGATTTCGACCGGATCACCCTCCAAGGCCTTACTGTCCTTCAAGGCGCCAAAGTGCCTCAAGATGCCTTTGCCGCTTGGGGCCGCTGGTGTGCTGCGAGTCCCCCCCAGCTTCTCCATCAACGCATAGATCTCATCGACGACCTCGGGTGGGGCCGATTTCAGACGTTCAATGATGATATCGATCTTGCCCATTGGAAACCCAAGGTCCTCTTTGTTCGCATGTTGCCGCAATCGCCGCAGCCCGTCACGATTGAACCGAGCGCTCAAAAATCCGTCGGCGCCCCGCCCTCCTGCTTGCGCCGCGCGACGAACGCCTCCAACTCCTCCTTGATGCCGGGATCTATCGGCGGCGCTTCGAACTCGGCCAGGATCTGTTTCCAGATCTTGTTGGCGCGCTGCGGGGTCTGCTCGGCGCCCGCTTCCTCCCAAGCCTTGAAGTTACGCCAGTCGGATATGAACGGCTGGTAGAACGCCGTCGTGTAGCGGCTCTGGGTATGCGCGCCGCCAAAGAAATGGCCGTGCGGGCCGGTTTCCTTGATGGCGTCGACGGCCAGATCGTCCACCGACATCGGGATCGGCTGCATGTAGTGCTGCACCTGCTGCAGCGTCTCGCAGTCCATCACGAACTTCTCGTAGGACGCACACAGACCGCCCTCCAGCCAGCCGGCGGCGTGGTAGACCACATTGGTGCGCGCCGAGACGCAGGCCCAGAGCGAGAAGCTGCTCTCCCATTGCGCTTGCGCATCCGGCACATTGGCGGCGCAGGCGTTGGAGGCACGCAAGGGCAGGCCGTAGAAGCGCGCCATCTGCCCTGACATCTGCGTCGCGCGCATGTATTCCGGGGTGCCAAAGGCAGGGGCGCCAGACTTCATATCGACATTGCTGGTGAACGATCCGTACACCACCGGAAGACCCGGCGTTATGGCTTGCAACAGCGCGATACAAGCCAGCGCTTCGGCGGTCTGCAGCACGATCGCACCGGCCAATGTCACCGGCGCCATGGCACCCGCTAGCGTGAATGGCGTGACGATGGTCGGTTGGCCCTTGCGGGCAAGCCGCATGGCGCCGTCCAGCATCGGCGTGTCGTGCTTGAGCGGCGACGATGAATTGATGTTGGTGTACATGCGCGGTTTGGCGGCGAACTCCTCGTGGGTGAGGCCGCCGGCAATGCGCACCATCTCCATTACGTCCTCGATGCGCTCGACGCCCAGCGAATAGGCGTGGCAGACCTTGTCGGTCAGCGTCAGTTTGTCATAGAGGCAATCGAGGTGGCGCACCGAGGCGTGGATGTCGACGGGTTCAACCGGATAGCCGCCGGCAAGGTGGATGCAGTTGAAATACTGCGTCAGCTTGATCAGGTCCTGGTAGTCCGAGCGCTGGCCAACGCGCCGGCCGCGATCCAGGTTGGACGAGTTGGGCGGCGACGACACGTTTACGAACACCATATGGTTGCCGCCGATAGTCACCTCGTGCTCGGGGTTGCGTGGCGTGATGGTGAACTGCGGCGGCGCCTTCCTCACCTGCTCCATGACCCACTTGCGGCCCATGCGCACGCGCGTACCCTCGACCTCGCAGCCGGCCTCCTTCAGGATCTTGCGCGCCTCCTCATGCAGCATGTCGATGCCAATCTCTTCCAGCACCCGCATGGCGCTGTCATGGATCATCTCGACGCCCTCGGCCGTCAGCGGTTCGGTGGGCCGGTCCAGATTGACTGGGATTTTCCAAGGCATCTGATTGATGGCGTGCTGGCCGGTACGCGCGCCACGCCGGGCAGTGCGGCCGCCGCGGGCTTTCTGGATGTCGGTGGCTGGGGCGTCGGTCATGAGGGCTCCTACTGATTTTGCACGCACTGTAGCTGAAACGCGCGGAAGGAACAGGTGCCAGCAACAGTTCAAGCGTCACGCCCGTGGCTGGCCATCGACCTTGCGGCCGCCGCCCGATAGACTGCCGCCAGGGGCGCAACAGGCGGGGATTCTCATGAGCGAGTACAAACAGATGATCGCGGCGTTGTATCGCCTCTATCAGAACAGCGGGTTCGCCATGGCGGGAGCCGTCGCGTTCTCGTTTATCGTCTCGCTGTTTCCGTTCTCGATCTTCCTTGGGGCGGTCGCGGGCGTGTTCGGCGGCCGGGCGCTGGCGGCCCAAGCCATCACGCAGCTGTTTGACATTATGCCTAAGAGCGTTGCCGAGGTTCTGGCGCCGCAGATCGAGCAGATCATGGGCGAGAGCAGGGTCGGGCTGCTGACGCTGAGCGGGGTGCTCGCCCTGTTCTTTGCCACCACCGCCAACGAGACACTGCGGGCGGCACTGAACGGCGCCTATCGCGTCACTGAGCGGCGGCCCTATCTCTTGTGCCTTGGACTCTCGGCGTTGTTCCTGCTGCTGACGGCATTGGCCATGCTGGTGGTAACCTGGGCTCTGGTGGTGGGGCCGAACCTGGCGGCAATCATTAAGTTCCCGCTGCTTGCTGGACTGTTCGAGGCCGACTGGTTCTCGACCCTGCTGCGCTATGGTTTTGCCGGCATCATCCTGGCCGTCTATCTGCTCGGCGTGCACTTATGGCTAGCGGCCGGCAACCGGCGGCTCGCCGATGTGTGGCCCGGCGTGCTGCTTACCATTGCCCTGATGCTGGGATTGGCCGGGCTGTATTCGCGCTACCTTGCCTTCAGCACCTATACGCAATTCTATGAGGGGCCGACGCAGGTGATGGTGGCGCTGATCTTTTTCCAAGCCACGGGCGTGGCGATCCTGCTCGGCGCCGAGTTGAACCGCGGGGTTATTGAGCTGTCGCAGATGTCACGCAGTGCCACTTGAGGAGCCTACCATGACCGCCCAGAACTCCCCCACGGCTGCGGCATTCGCTGCACTTGCCCGCCACCATGCAGCGTCCGGACCGATGGACATGCGCGCAACCTTCGCCGCCGATCCCGGCCGGTTCGCGCGGTTCGCGCTGGAGGCCGAGGGTGTACTTGTCGATACCTCGAAATGCGCCATCGACGATCAGGCGATGCAGCTCCTGCATTCGCTGGCCAATGGAGCGGGCGTAGCCGCCAAGCGCGACGCCATGTTCGCGGGCGAGCCGATAAACACCACCGAGGGCCGCGCCGTTTTGCACACCGCACTGCGCGGCAACGAACGCCAGCCGCTGATGGTCGACGGCGTGAACATCATGGAGGAGATCAGAGGTCAAGGTATCGCCAATGCCGCATTCGCCCAGGCGGTCCGTAATGGTGAGCCGCGCGGTGTTGGCGCGCGCGGGCAGCCATTCACCGATGTGATCAACATCGGCATAGGCGGCTCGGATCTCGGGCCGGCCATGACGACGCTGGCGCTGGCGCCCTATCACGATGGCCCGCGCCTGCATTTTGTCTCCAATGTCGACGGCGCGCATATTGCCGATACGCTGAAGGGGCTCAACCCGGCGACCACCTTGATCCTGATCGCCTCAAAAACGTTCACCACCATCGAGACCATGACCAATGCCGCCACGGCGCGGGCCTGGATTGCGGCAGCGCTTGGCGAGGCGGCGGTCGGCTCGCACTTCGCGGCCATTTCGACGGCACTCGACAAAGTAGCGGCGTTCGGCATCGCCCGGGACCGCATC
Source organism: Hyphomicrobiaceae bacterium (assembly GCA_031367715.1). Classification (GTDB taxonomy): domain Bacteria; phylum Pseudomonadota; class Alphaproteobacteria; order Rhizobiales; family Hyphomicrobiaceae; genus JANYHF01. The sequence goes on from JANLQJ010000238.1 coordinate 6,663, forward strand.
TTCGGCTTCTGGGATTGGGTCGGCGGGCGCTATTCCATCTGGTCGTCGATCGGCCTGCCACTGACGATCGCCGTTGGCTCGCGGAATTTCGTGCAGTTCCTGCGCGGCGCGCACGCCATGGACGAGCATTTTCGCACGGCGCCGGCCGAGCGCAATCTGCCGATGCTGCTTGGCCTGATCGGCATCTGGCACCGCAATATCCGCGGATATGCCGCTCGCGCCGTCATTCCATATGACCAACGGTTGGCGCGCTTGCCAGCCTACCTGCAACAGTTGGACATGGAATCGAACGGCAAGCGGGTGACCAAATCGGGCGTACCCGTATCGATGGCGACTGGGCCGATCGTGTGGGGTGAGCCCGGCACCAATGGTCAGCATGCTTTCTTCCAGTTGCTGCATCAGGGCACGGATGTGATTCCGGTGGAGTTTCTGGTGGCTGCCCGTGCCCATGAACCCAAGGCGATGGCGGCACATCACAGCCTGCTGTTGGCCAATTGTCTTGCACAATCTGAGGCATTGATGCGTGGGCGCACGCTGGCCGAGGCCAAGGCGCAGTTGCTCAAGGTCGGGCGCAACGATGCCGATGCCGAGCGGATTGCTCCGCACCGTGTGTTTCCAGGCAATCGACCGTCGATCACGATCGCCTATCGGCAGCTCGATCCTGCCACGCTCGGAAAACTGATCGCGCTCTATGAACACCGCGTGTTCGTGGAGGCCGCGATCTGGGACATCAATGCGTTTGATCAATGGGGCGTGGAATTGGGCAAAGAGCTGGCAACCGGGCTGCTGCCGATGGTCGAGGGCAAGGCGCCGGCCGACGGTCGCGATGCGTCGACGGCGGGATTGGTGGCGAAATTGCGAGGCTGGCAAGGCGGAGCGTGAACCGCCTTGTTGCGACACCACAACTGTCATCCCGAATGGGCTGCAGCGCGCTCGGCGGCCGGCTCCCGGAACGGGAGTCGCCGGGCGCAAACAAGGAAGCTGCGCTGCAGACACGGGATGACAGTTGGGATGGGCTGTGCGCCCTCGAAAGCGATGTCATCCCGGATGCGCTGCAGCATTCTTATGGTGCAGCGCTGATCCGGGACCTCAAAGGGCTCCTGCCGTGTTGGGACACGGCTTGAGCCCCGAAAGGTCCCGTGTCTGCGGCGCACCGTCAAAACGCTGCGCCGCGCACGGGATGACAGTTCGGATGGGCAGCACGCGCTCGGCGGCCGGCTCCCGGAACGGGAGTCGCCGAGCGCAAACAAGGAAGCTGCAGCGCTGATCCGGGACCTCAAAGGGCTCCTGCCGTGTTGGAATACGGCTTGAGCCCCGAAAGGTCCCGTGTCTGCAGCGCACCATAAG
>JANLQJ010000239.1:0-10175 GCA_031367715.1 Hyphomicrobiaceae bacterium
CAGGACGTACGCGGCAAGCCTCTGTTTCAAAGCACTGTTTCCGAATTGCCAACTGCTGCAGGTCCCGATGGTTGGACAGGTCCCGGCCTTCGCCGGGATGACGAAAAATCGGAAACCATTTGAATGAGTCAGAACACTAGCAAAAAGGCCCGGAGCATCGATCCGGGCCCTGGTCGTTCAATGCTTGCAGCCTGCCGCAGCCTACATATGCGACAGCACGGCCAGCAGCAACAGCGCCACGATGTTGGTGATCTTGATCAGCGGGTTGACTGCGGGGCCGGCCGTATCCTTGTAGGGGTCACCGACCGTATCGCCGGTGATGGCAGCCTTGTGGGCGTCTGAGCCCTTGCCGCCGAAATGGCCATCCTCGATGTACTTCTTGGCATTGTCCCAGGCGCCGCCGCCCGCCGTCATGGAGATGGCGACGAACAGGCCGTTGACGATCACGCCCAGCAGCATGGCGCCGAGCGCCGCGAACGCCTCACCGGTACCCGCGATCCAGCGCACGACGACAAAGCAGACGATCGGCGACAACACCGGCAACATCGACGGGATTATCATCTCGCGGATGGCGGCCTTGGTCAGCAGGTCGACGGCGCGGGCATAGTCGGGCTTGTCCTTGCCGGTCATGATGCCCGGCTTCTCCTTGAACTGGCGGCGCACTTCCTCGACGATGGCACCGGCAGCGCGGCCAACCGCCGTCATGGCCATGCCGCCGAACAGATACGGCAGCAGGCCGCCGAACAGCAGCCCAACCACGACATAGGGGTTCGATAGCGAAAAATCGACCGTGACGCCGTGGAAGAACGAGCCGGGCGCGGCCTTGGCGGTGAAATACTTCAGGTCTTCGTTATAGGCCGCAAACAGCACCAGTGCGCCCAGGCCCGCCGAGCCGATGGCGTAGCCCTTGGTGACGGCCTTGGTGGTGTTGCCGACCGCGTCGAGGGCGTCGGTGGTCTTGCGCGTCTCCTTCGGCAAACCCGCCATTTCGGCAATGCCGCCGGCATTGTCGGTGACCGGGCCGAAAGCGTCGAGCGCGACCACCATGCCGGCCAGCGCCAGCATGGTCGTGACCGAGATGGCAATGCCGAACAGGCCAGCCAACTTATAGGTGACGATGATGCCTGCGATGATGGCAAGCGCGGGAAGCGCCGTTGCTTCCAGCGAGACGGCAAGGCCCTGGATGACGTTGGTGCCGTGGCCGGTACGCGAGGCCTCGGCAATCGACTTCACCGGACGATAGCCGCTCCCCGTGTAGTACTCGGTGACGACGATGATGAGCGTCGTGACGCACAAGCCGGCCAGTCCGCACAAGAACAAGTCCATGCCGGTGAATTTCAGGCCATGGCTCAAGCCCTGCGGTTCGAGTATCGTCGAAAGACCAATCAGCCGGTCGGTGACGACGTAGATGGCGATCAGCGACAGCAGGCCGGTGACGATAAAGCCGCGATACAGCGCGCCCATGATCGAATTATTGGCGCCCAGTTTCACAAAGAACGTACCGATGATCGAGGTGACGACGCAGACCGCGCCAATCGCCATTGGATACATCATCATTGCGCTGACATTGGGTTGGCCCACGAAGTAGATCGAGGCCAGCACCATGGTGGCAACCAGCGTCACGGCATAGGTCTCGAACAGGTCGGCAGCCATGCCAGCGCAATCGCCGACATTGTCGCCCACGTTGTCGGCAATGGTGGCCGGGTTGCGCGGATCATCCTCGGGAATGCCGGCTTCGACCTTGCCGACCAGATCGCCGCCAACGTCGGCGCCCTTGGTAAAGATGCCGCCGCCGAGACGGGCGAAGATCGAGATCAGCGAGGCGCCAAAGCCCAGCGAAACCAGCGCGTCAACCACGGTGCGCGAGGTCGGATCGAGGCCAGCGATCTGCGTCAGGATATAGAAGTACACCGCCACGCCGAGCAGCGCCAAGCCGGCTACCAGCATGCCGGTAATGGCGCCTGACTTGAAGGCCATGCCCAGACCGTCAGCCAGGCTGACGCTGGAGGCCTGCGCGGTGCGCACATTGGCGCGCACCGAAACCCACATGCCGATAAAGCCAGCAATGCCCGACAGGATGGCGCCAATGGCAAAGCCGATTGCCTCGGGCCAGCCCAGGAAAACCGCGACCAGTGCGAAGATTGCGACACCGGCAACCGCGATGGTGCGGTACTGACGCGACAGGTAGGCTTGCGCGCCTTCCTGAATCGCGCCGGCGATCTCCTGCATCTTGGCGCTGCCTTGCGGCGCGGCTAGCAGGCTCTGGGTCGCCCAGGCTCCGTAAACGAGCGCAAGAGCGCCCAAGGCGATGATGGCCCACATCGTATGCATGGCTGTTAGTCCCCGTGCTTAGGCGTCCCCGAAAGGGAATCGACGCTGGTATGCTGATCGCTGGATGACGCGGTTCGGTGGGCTGAACAGTCGCACATTAGGCAGTGCTGACCGGGCAGGGCCCTCCGATCCAAGGAAATTCGAGGCCGGACCATGGCAAAATTGCCGGAGCCAGGCAATGTCAAGTGGCGCGAGATTGCGTCTCGCACGGTGGGCGAAGAGTCGCGGGTGCGAGCTGTTCTGGCGGTTTTGACGGAGAGACGAGTTGTGTCCCTACCACGCCCCGGTGTTCGGCATCGATTTCCACGGCTCGGCCGGCGGCAGCGATCCGCCCTTCTGCAGAATTTCGATCGAGATATTGTCGGGCGAGCGCACAAACGCCATGTGGCCGTCGCGCGGCGGCCGGTTGATGGTCACGCCCGCCTTCATCAGCCGATCGCACAAGGCGTAGATATCGTCGACCTCATATGCCAGATGGCCGAAATTGCGAGCGCCACTATATTCCTCGGGGTCCCAGTTGTAGGTCAGCTCAAGCAACTTGGACTGATCCAGGCTTGAGGCCTTGGCATCGGCGGGTCCGGCCAGGAACACCAGAGTATAACGACCCTTCTCATTGGTCATGCGGTGTGTCTCGACCAGGCCGAACTGACCGCAATAGAACTCCAGCGACTGCTCGAGATTGGTCACTCGCACCATTGTGTGCAGATACCGCATGGCCTAGCCTTCCCTGTTTGGCGATGATGGTGCCGGGATAGCAGTCCACTTCGGACCTGGCAACGGCGCCGCCGGCAGAGTAGCTCGAACTGGCGCATCCTCGACTTGTTGCAATTGCGTCACAATATACGTGGGTTCAACACGTCCTATCGATGCCATGGTGCGTGCGCCGCAACACCACCGTCTGAAACAAAAAAATCCCTTCTTTTCCGATAGCTTGACGTCATGTGCTCAGACGCCGCTGAACACCCATGGAATAAGCCCGAAGGGGAAGTGTGGAGAATTCCGCCATCTCGGAAACAAACTGCTGGCGAGAGAGCGCCGCGATGCTATCTTTACGTCATCAAACGCTGAGTCGTTGATTCGGGGGTTGAGGACAGAGTTCCTCAAGGATCGGCGGCCAGGGGGCACAGTACACACTAGTATGCGGGGACCAGCATAATGCCAACGAAAGCAACTCCTGAGGCATCCAACATGCTCGGCGTCGACAGAACTGTCGTCGGCGATGAGATACCGGTCGATTTCATTGAAGTCGCGGGAATGATCAAGTGGTTTGATGCTTCTAAGGGCTATGGCTTCATCATCCCCGATGGCGGCGGCGAGGACGTGCTGTTGCACGTCACCTGCCTGCGGGCAGGTGGTTTCCAGACCGCTTATGAAGGCGCTCGCGTGGTAACGCAAGTGCTGCGCCGGCCCAAGGGTCTGCAGGCCTTCCGCATCCTCGACATGGATGAATCGACCGCCGTACATCCGAGCCAGTTGCCGCAGCGCACCCATGTTCAGGTCGAACCTGAGAGTGAATGGGAACGCGCGATGGTCAAGTGGTTCAACCGCATCCGGGGCTTTGGCTTCCTGACGCGCGGCGATGGCACACCGGACATCTTCGTTCACATGGAAACGTTGCGCCGGTTCGGCTTTACAGAACTGCGTCCCGGACAGTATGTAATGGTGCGCTTTGGCGGTGGGTCCAAAGGCAGCATGGCAGCCGAGCTGAAGCCCGATGGCGCACAACCGCGCAATATGCAACAGAACTGAGTCGAGCCCATTTATCGGCTCGGGGCAGCTACCCAGACACAGAAAACGGCAGAGGGTCGCGCTTGCGGCCCTTTTCGCATTGTGCTGGCTCGGCACGCTGGTACTTGGCTCGACGCGTGGCGCGAATCAGGCCCAGGCTGACGGCATGCGGCGCGAATCCATCACCCTCACAACCCAGGCCGGCCCCAAGACCATTTCGGCCGAGATCGCCAAATCGGCGCCCGAGCAGGAGCAGGGCCTGATGTTCCGCACGCATATCGGCGACGACGACGGCATGCTGTTCGTCTATGGCAAGCCGCAAGAGATCAACATGTGGATGCGCAACACCTACATCGCGCTCGACATGGTGTTCATCGGCGCCGATGGCCGGGTCGCCCGCATCGAGGAGCATGCCGAACCACTGTCTGATCGGGTGATTTCCTCGGGTGCGATGGTCCTGTCGGTGCTTGAGTTGAAGGCTGGCACGGCGCGCCGCCTCGGCCTGCAGCGCGGCGACAGCATTGCCGCCCCATCCTTGCCGGCAATCGCCCCCTGACCATGGGGCCCCGCCAGCCTGCTTGACGCCAGGGCGGCAAACGGGCACATCATGAGGCTTGTTCGCACCTTCGGGGCATAGCTCAGCCTGGTAGAGCACCTGCTTTGGGAGCAGGGGGTCGCGAGTTCGAATCCCGCTGCCCCGACCATGCGTTGTAACTTTCGTCGTTTCGCCCATTGCCGACACCGGGACTTCCTCATGGCCGCTCGCATCTACAAGCCGTCCAGGACCGCCATGCAATCGGGATCGGCGCGCTCCAAGGACTGGGTGCTTGAGTTCGAACCGGCCAGCGCGCGCGTGGTCGATCCGCTGATGGGCTGGATCTCATCGGGCGATACCGATACCCAACTGAAGCTGGAGTTTCAGACCAAAGACGAGGCGATCGCCTATGCCACGCGCAATGGCATCGCCGTTACGGTGCTCGAACCTGCCCCGCATAAGCGGCAGAACAAGACCTATTCCGACAATTTCAAATTCGGCCGCATCGGCATCTGGACGCATTAGCGTGCGATTCTTTGCTGGTGCATGGCGACCCCCGTCCGGGAGGCGACCGCCATGCGCGGCTTGCGGCCGCCTCCCGGAACGGGAGTCGCGAGCGACCATGAGGACTCTGTGAACTGAGGACGCGCTGCCAGCGTATCCCGTTGACTCCTGTCCCGTTCGGGATCGGAATGGGATTTCGCCGCAGCAGCGACCTCAGGGAGCCACGCCATGTTGAGTTTGTTCCGCACCTTCCTATGCTTTGCCCTTCTTGCTTTTGCAGTGCCAACCGTGCCGGCATGCGCCGCCGACGCTTCGGCCGCAGAAGTCCAGACCATCATTACCGGTCAGATCGAGGCGTTCCGGCACGATGACGGCGCCAAGGCCTACTCCTTTGCCAGTCGCGATATCCAGATGATGTTTCCGAACCCGGACATGTTCATGAACATGGTGCGCTCGGGCTATGCTGCGGTCTATCATCCCCAGCAGTTCCAGTTCGGGCCGTTCTCGACCAACGGCGATAGGCTGCAGCAGATCGTCGAGATCACTGCCGCCGATGGCACCGCCTGGACGGCTGAGTACTCGCTGTCGCGCGCGCCCGACGGCACACTGAAGATCACTGGCTGCCGCCTCAGCAAGCGACCGGGTGTCGGGGCCTGAGGCACGGCAGGCAGGCAAGCGATAAGTGGGATATGCCCAAGGCAGCGGCTGATTCAATGACGGCCGCCAGCCTGTTCCGGCGCATGTCGCTGTTCTATGCGGCGTCCTTCCTCATTTTAGGGTTCAACGGCCCCTATTTCCCGGTCTGGCTGGCGGGGCAGGGCTACTCGCCCGGGCTGGTCGGCGTCATTTTGTCGATACCGATGTTCGTGCGCGTGATCGGCACGCCGTTGTTGACCTTCCTGGCCGACCGGCAGGGCAACCATCGAGCCATGGTGCTGATCCTGTTGGCCTTGAGCCTGGTCGGCTTCGGCGCTCCGATGCTGCTGCCAGGCCTGGCAGGCGTGGCGATCCTCACGCTCGTCAACGCCATTGCCTATCCCGCCATCATACCGCTGTCCGAGACCTTCGCGCTGGCGGGTGTGCATCGCTTCGGCCTCGACTACGGGCGCATGCGCATGTGGGGCTCGATCGCCTTCGTGCTTGCCAATCTTGCCGGCGGCACGGCACTGGTACGCTTTGGCCCCGATGTCATCCTGCAGCTGATCCTGATCGCCATGGCGCTGACGTTTGTGGTCAGCCTGCTGCTGCCAGGCGACAGCGACGCCAATGCGTCCGGTCAGCGCGTGCAGTTCAATGACATGGCGGTGCTGCTGGCCGACCGCCGCTATGCCGCGCTGCTTTTGACGGCCGCCACCATCCAATGCTCGCACGGCGTGCTGAGCGCGTTTGCCAGCTTGTCGTGGCAGGCGCGCGGCATCCCGGAAGATGTCATCGGCCTGCTGTGGGCGATCGGCGTGATCGCCGAGGTGCTGATGATGGCCTTTGCACGCCGCATGTTGTCGCGTTTTGGTACCGCCGGCCTGCTGGTGATCGGCGGCAGCGCGGCGCTGAGACGCTGGATTCTGCTCGGGTTCGATCCGCCGCTGGCCCTGTTGTTTCCGTTGCAGGCGCTGCATGGCTTGAGCTTTGGCGCTACCCACATCGGCGCCATGAACGAGCTGTCACGCTCGGTGCCACAACGGCTGTCGGCAACCGCGCAAGGGCTCTATGCGGCCGCGACGGCTGGAATCGCTTCGGGCACCGTGGTGATGGCCTCGGGACCGCTCTATGCACACTTCGGCGTGCGATCGTACTGGGTGATGGCGCTGATCGCGGCGCTGGGCTTAGGGCTGGCGGTACGATTCCGGCGCACTGGTGGAGTAGCGCTCAGACCTCTTCACTGATGGGGTCGGACCGCACCTCCGCTACTGGCAAAGGATGTTGAGCAATCAAAAACTCGGCCCGAACTTGTTCGACCTGGGGAAGCCTTTCGGCGCCAGCTGACCGGCCTGGGCGCGCTCGCCGGCCCATTCCTTCAACTCGGCCCAACTTAGCTGGAACGTCCGCCCCGCCGCGTCAAGCCAGGTCAGGCCGTCCTTCTTTGCGAACACGCGCGCATCGGCGATGTTACCGTCCTTGTACTTCTGCAGCCGCACGCCTTTTCCGCGGGTCATTTCGTTGACCTCGGCGAGTGGGAACACCAGCAATTTGCGGTTTTCACCCATTACGGCGACGTAGTCGCCCTCAGCCGGCACGCACACCACCGCCTCTTCGGGCTCGGTGATGTTGAGCACCTGGCGGCCCTTGCGGGTCATGGCGACGACTTCTTCCTCAGGCACGACGAAGCCGTTGGCCGCGGTCGAGGCCACCAGCAGCTTGCGGCCCGGCTGATGCACGAAGGCATCGACGATGGTGTGGTTCTCTTCCAGATCGATCATCAGGCGCACGGGTTCGCCATGACCGCGCCCGCCCGGTAGCTGGCCGCATTGCAGTGTGAAGAATTTGCCGTTGCTGGCAAACAGGACGAGCTTGTCCGTGGTTTGGGCTTGCAGCGCACGCTTCAGCTCGTCGCCCTGCTTGAACTGCACGCCCGACATATCGTCGATATGGCCCTTGAGGGTGCGGATCCAGCCCTTCTCGGATAATACAACCGTCACCGGCTCTTTCTCGGCCAGCAGTTCTTCCATGTCGATGTCGACGTCGGGCGGATCGGCGAAGGTTGAGCGGCGCTTGCCGACGGCCGTAGTCTTGCCAAACTGCTCTTTGACCTTTTTGATCTCGCCTGAGATGCGATCCCAGATTTTGTCGTCGGATTTCAGCAGCGCCTGCAGGTCGTCCTGCTCTTTGCTGAGCTGGTCATGTTCGCGCTTGATTTCAAGCTCCTCGAGCTTGTTCAAGGCGCGCAGGCGCATATTGAGGATGGCTTCGGCCTGCACCTCGGTGAGATTGAAGGCGGCCATCAGCTCGGGCTTGGGCTCATCGCCAAAGCGGATAATACGGATCACCTCGTCGAGGTTGAGGAAGGCGATCAGCAGGCCATCGAGCACTTCGAGGCGGTGCGCGATCTTTTCCAGGCGAAAATTGGTGCGCCGGATCAGCACCTGCTTGCGGTGATCCAGCCACTCGGTCAGCACGTCCTTCAAGCTGAGCACGTTCGGCACCTGGCCGCGCGACAGCACGTTCATGTTGAGCGGGAAACGCGTCTCCAGCTCGGAGGAGCGGAACACGCTTTCCATCAGCAGCACGGGATCGACGGTGCGGCTCTTGGGCTCCAGCACCAGCCGGATATCCTCAGCGCTCTCGTCGCGCACGTCTTCCAGCAGCGGCAGCTTCTTGGCCATCAGCAGCTCGGCGAGCTTCTCCACCAGCTTGCCTTTCTGCACGCCATACGGGATCTCGGTGATGACGATGATGTAGGTGCCGCGGCCCGTCTCTTCCTTTTGCCAGCGCGCCCGCAGACGGAACCCGCCGCGCCCTGTCTTGTAACTCTCCAGGATCGACGCCCGCCCTTCGACGATGACGCCGCCGGTGGGGAAGTCGGGGCCAAGAATGAGTTTGAGTTCCATCAGCTTTTCGATGGTGGTGTTCGGGTGCTTGATCAGGTGCAGCGCAGCGGTGCACAGCTCATCGAGATTGTGCGGCGGAATGGACGTCGCCATGCCCACGGCGATGCCCGACGATCCATTGGCGAGCAAGTTTGGAAACGCGGCCGGCAGCACCACCGGCTCCTGCTCGCGGCCATCGTAGTTGGGGCGGAAATCGACCGTGTTCTCGTCGATGCCATCCAGCAGCAGCGCGCCGATCGGCGTCATCTTGGCTTCGGTGTAGCGCATGGCGGCGGGGTTATCGCCGTCGATGTTGCCGAAATTGCCCTGGCCGTCGACGAGTGGATAGCGGACCGAGAATTCCTGCGCCAGCCGCACCAGCGCGTCATAGATCGACTGGTCGCCATGCGGATGGAACTTGCCCATCACCTCGCCGACGATGGCCGCGCACTTGCGATAGCCCTCGGCGGGATTGAGCTTCATCTCGCGCATGGCGTGCATCAGGCGACGATGCACCGGCTTCAGGCCGTCGCGCACGTCGGGCAGCGCGCGGTTCATGATGGTCGAGAGCGCGTAGGCGAGGTAGCGCTCTTCCAGCGCGTCACGCAGGTTGATCGGCTCGATCGGCTGGGGCAGAATCGGTTTGTCGCTCATGCAACGTGGTTAGACCACATGCGCCTCTGCGCTCAAGTGCCGTGGAGACACATGCGGGCGCATGATTCTTTGCTTGCGCCCGGCGACTCCCCTCCGGGGAGCCGGCCGCCGGGCGCGATTGTCTCGCTTGTTCGCCGCTGTCGACTCCGTTCGGGGAGCCGGCCGCCGGGCGCGATTGTCTCGCTTGTTCGCCGCTGTCGACTCCGTTCGGGGAGCCGGCCGCCGGGCGCAATTGTCTCGCTTGTTCGCCGCTGTCGACTCCGTTCGGGGAGCCGGCCGCCAGGCACAATTGTCTCGCTTGTTCGCCGCTGTCGACTCCGTCCAGGGAGCCGGCCGCCGGGCGCGATTGTCTCGCTGGTTCGCTGCTGGCGGCAGGCTCCCCGGAGGGGAGTCGCCAGCGGCCAACAAAGAATCGGGGGCATCAGCCCCCGTAGTTGCAACCCTTGGCCGCCTCGACGCTGCGGACGGTCGCGACGTTGGCGCGCTCATGGGCGTTCAGCGGCACGGCACTCTGATCGTTGATATAGCAGCCGTCGTTGCCAAGTTCGTTGATGCCGGTCTGGGTCGTGAAGCAGTAGCCGCGATCCTTGTAGATGCCATTGCGGACGTTCCACAGCAGTTGGCAGCTGAACTCGTACAAGGGCTTTTTGGGAAAGTAGTTCGTGCTGGTGCAGCCGATGATTTCGTAACAGCTGTTGGCACGAGCTGGCACGGCAGCCAGGATTGGGGCGATGAGGACCGAGGCGAGAAGCATTGATCTAAGGATATCCGCCAAATTAACCGCTCCGATTGGCCGGTGCAGATCTGGGGCGGATCGTGTAGTTCCATTCAGGATGGAACGCATCGCCACTGATGTCGAGGGTGGCCATCTCGGCGTCGCTGACCTTGATGCCTTTTTC
>JANLQJ010000300.1:0-4908 GCA_031367715.1 Hyphomicrobiaceae bacterium
TCGCTCGAACGCCTCGCAACCGCTATTCTCGTCGAAATCGACGAAACCTGGACCGCCTCCCTGCAACCCTATGTCAACTGGAATAACGTCGATGCAGATTAAATCCACAACCTAAAGTCCAGACATCAGGTTGCGTTATCAGAAAGTGGCATCGGTGGCGGGCAAGGTGAGGCAAAAACCTTGGTATAGATCATGTGGAATATTGTGGCTTTTCTGGTCGTCGTGGCCGCTTTGGTGGCAACACCGGGCGATCGTGCCGCGGCTGCAGGCATTATGGAACCCACGACTTGCGACGATCCCACCAGCGGCAGAGTGCTCGATGACACCGAAACGGCGCGCGGCGATCTAGTGGTTTGGATCGTCTGCGGGAACCGGCGTTGACGGTTCCAAGCTGACTTAAACCAGCCTCTTGACGGCGCGGCCCATTTTGGCCGAATTCGGACGCGACAACAGCGATCGCTCTGAAATCGACAAAGAGGGTCTTAAGTATGCCGATGCTGGACTGGTTGGCCTCCAACAGCCGGGCGGCACGCGTCGCGGGCGTTATAATTCTCGCTCTGATCGCATTGGTCATTTGGGTCGGCTGGCTGGGCGGGGGCGCCGCGCTGCTGGCCGCCCATGCTGCCGGCTACATCCAAATCGACGTGGCCGCCGTGCAGGGGGTTGCTCTGCGCTTGCTGGCCGCAGCCGTCATCTTCGGCGCCATCGTCTATGGTACGCGCTTTCTGCAGGCGGTCATCCGGCGCGGCGTGCTGACGCCCGAACGCATCGACCAGGGCATCGCCTATTCGATTGACCGGGCGCTCGGCTATGCTGGCCTCGGCTTTGGCATTCTCTACGCCGCCTCGATTGCCGGCCTCGATCTGACCGGCCTCACCATTCTGGCCGGCGCCCTCTCGGTCGGCGTCGGTTTTGGTCTGCAGACCGTCATCAGCAATTTCGTCTGCGGCCTGATTGTTCTCATCGAGCGGCCGATCAAGGTCGGCGACTGGGTAGTGGTCAAGGAGCACGAGGGCATCGTCAAGCGCATTTCCGTGCGTTCAACCGAGATCGCTACCTTCAGCAATGCCAGCGTGCTGATCCCAAATTCCGAGTTCATCACCGGCACCGTGCTGAACTGGACCCATGGCGATCCCAGCGGCAAGGTGGATGTGAAGGTGCGCACCGGCCATCAGGCCGATCCGCGGGCGGTGCTGCTGTCGTTGCGCGAGGCCGCGCTTAAAACGCCAGGCGTGCTGAAGACGCCGGCGCCTGGAGTGAGCTTCGACAATTTCGGTGGCGATGCGCTTGAATTCTCGGTCGGTGTCAGCCTTGCCGACATCACGGCCGGCGGCCGCATCAGGACCGATCTCAGGGTAGCGATCTTGGAGGAATTCCGCCGTGCAGGGATTGAATTGGCGCTGCCACAGCGGCAGGTTCAGATCCGGCAGGGCGGAGATGGCGTGAAGGCGAACGGGGTTCACTTGCCGGGAAGCATTTCGTAGGGAGGACAGCGTGTCGGGCAAATCCGGATTTCGGCGTCTTTGCGTGGTTGCGGCGCTGAGTGGCCTCGGCGCCGCGCCGGCCCTTGCCGATGCCATCGACGGTGATTGGTGCAACGGCATCAGCAGTTTGCAGATCAACGGCCCCGCTATCCGCACCCCCGGCGGCAAGGATATCACCGGCACCTACAGCCGCCACGCCTTCCGCTACATCGCCCCGGCCGGAGACCGGGACGCCGGTGCCGAAGTGCTGATGCGTCTCTTAGGCGAGCAGGAGATGCTCCTGATGCGCCGCATCGGCGGCACCGAGAGCCCGGCCGAGTCCTGGAAGCGCTGCCAACCGGTGAGTTGAGGTTTTGCCGGTGTCGGGTTGGGCCGCTCGGGCCGACTGCCCACCAGGTGTCATCCTTGGGCTCGTCCCTAGGACCCATGGACTGCGTGTCCGAAGGCAGGGTGAGCCGAATGTCTTCAAGGTGCCGATCACACCAGGCTGACATGAGATCCTGGCTGATGGTCAGTAAGCACACAAATAGCAGGGAAACAATTCCGCCCGGAACAAGACTTGGCTGGTCTTTGACGTGGCTTTTGACGGACGCCAGGTTGCCTTTTCGTCCCATCATCACGTTTCGCCAGAAGGCTGCACCGCAATCTGGCCTCGGATTTTGGCAACAGGGCAAAAGGCTGGTTGGCTGGTATTACATGCGTTCTTGACGAGGTCACGAGCATATCGTCACCGACCAACGCCAGCACTGCTTTCGTCGTCCCCGCCTTTCTGCAATGAACCGGACAGTCGTGGGCCAAGCCCGAGGATGACACATGGTGGCTGTCCGAATTCCTTATCACGGCATCAACTGGCCGCCATTGATGTGGATGTTCTGGCCGGTGATGTAGCCGCTCATCTGGTTCGAGGCCAGGAACAGGAACACGCCGGCGCAATCCTCGGGCGTGCCAACACGGCCGAGCTTGGTGCTCTTGCGCATGGCTTCCATGCGGTCCGCGGGCGTCTTGGCGTGGAACGGTGTCGCGATGACGCCCGGCGAAACGCAATTGACGCGGATGCCGCTCGGCGCCAGTTCGCCAGCAAAATGCCGGGTCAGATTGTGCACGAAAGCCTTGGCGCCGGCATACAGCCCCGAGCCCGGTCCGCCGCCATTGTTGCCCGCAATCGAGCCGACATTGATGATGACGCCGCCCGGCTGTTTGGCCAGATACGGGATGGCGGCTTGCGAGGCCTCCAGCACGGAACGGACATTCAGTTCAAGGATCTGATCGTAGAGGTCGTCGCCGATGGTCTCGATCGGCGCGCGATCGACCAGGGAACCCGCATTGTTGATCAGAATGTCGAGCCCGCCGAGTGCGGCGGCCGCTTCCTCGACCACCCGGCGCGCCTCGCCGCGGGTTGTCAGCTCGCCCTGAACCAGCACGGCCGTGCCGATCTCCTTGGCCAGCACTTTGGCAGCATCGGCGCTCTTGCCATAGTGGATCGAGACGTGAGCGCCCTGTTTTGCAAACGCCCTGGCGGCTGCTGCGCCAATCCCGGTGCTGGCTCCAGTAATCAGCACACGCTTGTGTTTCAGGTCATCAATGATCATCTGTCCGATCCTTTATTCTATATCCGCCATCCCGAATGCATCGCGGCCACCCCGCCGGTCAGATTGCGGTAGCTCACCTGCTCGAAGCCCGCCGTGCGCACCATGGCGGCAAACGCCTCCTGCTTGGGAAAGCGGCGAATACTCTCGACCAGGTACTCATAGGGTTGCGCATCGCCCGCCGTCAGACGCCCCAGCTGGGGAATGGCATGGAACGACCACAGATCGTAGAGTTTGTCGAGCATTGGCACCTGCACCTCGGAGAACTCCAGGCACAAGAAGCGCCCGCCCGGCTTGAGGACCCGGAACGCCTCGGCCAGCGCCCGGTCTATGTGGGTGACGTTGCGGATGCCGAAGGCGATGGTATATGCGTTGAAGGAATGATCCGGGAACGGAAGGGTTTCGGCATTGCCCTGCGCAAAGCTGATGCGCGCGGCCGGATCGGTGCGGGTAATTCGGCGACGCCCCGCTTCCAGCATCTCGCGCGAGATGTCGCAGATGACCGACGACGTGCCGGCCCCCGCCGCGCGGCAGACGCGCAAGGCGATGTCGCCGGTGCCGCCAGCGACGTCGAGATGCGCGAATGGCAGGGCCGATCGCGGCGGCGCCAGCCAGCCGGTGAGATCGTCTTTCCACAGCCGGTGCAGGCCGCCCGACATCAGGTCGTTCATCAGGTCATAGCGCTCGGCCACCTTGGCAAAGACATCGTTGACGAGGCCCTGGCGATCCTGCTCTGGGACGTCGCGAAAGCCGAAACTGGTGCTGGTGTCTGTCATGAGGCGACACCATACTGGGGTCCGCAGCGCTGCGCCAGCACGTGCGGTGGATCACAACGCTTCATGCAATTGCCCTGGTTGGCGGCCTGCCATAGCGGTGAGCGCAAGTATTGAGCTGCCGCCGTTGCGATCGGCTCGCCTGAGGTTGGGGTGGGGGTGCCACACGGGAAGCTGGCATGGTTCATCTCGAGCACGAACCCTGCGCCACCATTGAGCCCGAATCAGTTGGGAGAGGTAACCTGAGGTCGGGGGAAAATTCGCAATTTTAATCCTTTGCTAACCAATGCTGCCTAGTGTTCCGACCAGTGTTGGTTGCGTATGGGTAAACACACGTGTCATTCGCGTTCGACTGCCTTTTGGCATCATACATGCTGCTGGCGAGCCTCACCATCTGGTGCGCTCGTGCCACGGCCTCCCTCATCCCTGTCAAAACCGGCGCACAGACCGCCGATGGCCCGGTCATGCCTGGCGAGGCGCTGCTCCGGCTGATCGAGCCGGCCGTGGTGTCATTGCCCCATGCCTTGGGCTCGCTCGGCTGTCTGATCGCCGGCCTCGCGCTCCTGGTCGGGACCCCGTTCGACATCCGCTACGCCGCCATCGCCGGCCTCGGCGTGGCGCTCTATCTGGCGGTCATCAATCTCGCCTATCTGATCGAGGATTGGCAGCGGGGCGTGGCCCTGCAGCGCATGCTCTGTGTGCGATCTTTGTTGCCGAGTTGCTTTGCCGCCCCGATGTTGATCGCGGGCCTGCGGCTGATGAGCCTCTGATCGCAGAACCTCAGAGCATGGGCAAGTTCAGCCCATGCTAGTACCCACTATCGCAAATCCCTGGTACGTACGACGGCCCAAAACGCTTGCCGGGCAGGAGCGCGGTCGCCGGCGATGTGGCCCATCGCCAAGACCGTGCGACGCCCCCGGCAAGCGTTTTCGGCCGCCCTTTGGGTCGCCGAACCCGGGCGCCCGGTGCGTTGGCGACGCTCGACGATGCAACCGCATCGCCTTCGCGCCGCCGCCTGCCGTTCGCTCCGGCCTCGGCGATCGGACGTGCCAGGGATTTGCGATA
>JANLQJ010000317.1:0-11957 GCA_031367715.1 Hyphomicrobiaceae bacterium
CTGCTGGTTGGCGGGATCGATGGGGGTCGGGTTGCTCGGTGGGCTGCCGGGCACGCCATCGGAGGGCGCCTCGGGCAATGGACCGGGCAACGAAAAACTGGCGCTGGTGACGCCACGGGCGAGATCGCGCGATTCGGCGCCGAACGCGACCCGCGTCCAGTGCACCAGATGCTGCGGGCCCATGTTCTCGCCGATCGACGAGCGGCCGAAGAAGCCGGTGCCCACCGTAAAGGTCGGCGCGAGATTGGTGCCGAAACCCGCCGCTCCCTGGCTGCAGGGCGCGTTGACCACGACGCGGTAGACTTCCACCGCCGCAGCGAAGTCGAGAATGGACTGGGCATCGCGCGAATGGATGGCCGAGGAATGCCCGGCACCCTGAAAGCGCAGCACCGCGCGCGCCGTGGCGATGCCTTGCGTGCGGCTGCTCGCGGTGAACATCGCCAGCACCGGACAAAGTTTCTCGCGCGACAATGGCTCGTCGACGCCGATCAGCTCGATCGGGGTTATCAGCACACGGGTCTTGGCCGGCACCTTGATGCCCGCTTTGGCCGCGATCCAGGCCGCGTCGCGCCCCAGCGCTTCGACGTTGAAACCGCGCTCGTGGAACAGATAGCTGCGCAACGCGTTGGTTTCGGCCTCGTTGCAGATGTAGCAGCCAGCCTTGGACAATTCGCGTTGTAGATCGTCCGCGATGCCCTCATGGGCGATCAGCACGCTCTCGTTTGTGCAGAGCACGGAGTTATCGAAACTCTTGCTTTCCACCAGGCACCAGGCGGCATGCTTGAGGTCGGCGCTGGAATCCACATAGCACGGCGCATTGCCCGGCCCCACGCCCAGCGCCGGATTGGACGAGGAATAAGCCGAACGCACCATGGCCGAGCCGCCGGTGGCCAGGATCACATCGGTGCGCTCCGAGCGCATGAACTGTTCTATGAGCGGGATGGCCGGTTTTTCCACCACCTGGATGATGCCGTCCGGCGCGCCGGCCGCCTCGGCCACCTTGGCCAGCATGCGGGCCGCATCCACGCAGCATTCGCGCGCCGCCGGATGGGGCGACAGGACAATGGCGTTGCGCGTCAGCAGCGCGCAGATGATCTTGAAATTGATGGTGGCGATGGGATTGGTCGACGGCACCAGCGCAAAGATCACGCCGGCCGGGCGCGGCACTTCGACGACGCCGGTCGCCGGATCGGTGCGCGGGTTCACGAAATCCCAACCACGGTAATAGTCGAGAAAGGCCCGGCTGGTCAGCTCGTTCTTGATCTTCTTGTGCGCGACCACGCCGAAGCCAGTCTCGCGCACCGCCCACTCGGCATAGGCCTCGGCTTTGCTGAAGGCGGCGTCGGCGACGGCCTGGGTGATTGCGAGCACACGCGTGCGATCATAACGCTGGTAAACCTCGCCGGCCCAGCGCGCGCGTTCGAGCACGGTCTCGGCCTGCGCGGCGAGAGCGGCGGGCGTGCCGCTGATGTCGATCAGGAGTTGGGAGGGCTCAGCCATGTTGGCAGCCTCCGCGCACGCATTCGTCATTCCGGCGCAGGCCGGGACCTGTCCATGCCTCGATAGATGTGGCCGCCAGGAGCTTGGACGGGTCCCGGCCTGCGCCGGGATGACGGTGGTGGATGTGGGGCGCGCGCAGCGTCACATAGCCCTCCGGCTGTTGGCGCCCATGACTTCCTTGCGGGCAGCGGCGATGCCAGCCTCAACCCGCCGCAGCATCTCCTCGGCCAACCCTTGCGTCATCAGGATGCCCGGTTTGAACTGCAGCACGCGCGGATCGAGGGTGGAGAAGATCGCCCACACGCCGTTGCGATAAAGGTGCTTCATCACCGGCTTGGCGCCCTCGGGGTGGTTGAACTCCAACCCCATCACCACGCCATGCTGGCGGATGCCGATGAACCAATCGGGGTACTGCGCCTGGATCTGGTTCAGCCCGGCGCGCACATAATCGGCGATGTAGCGCACCATCGACACCACTTCGGGCCGCTGCGTGATCTCCAGCACTTTCATCGCGACGCAACAGCCGATTTCGGCCCCACCAGAGGTGGAGATGTGGCCAAAACCGTCCTCGGTCAGCCAACCAGCATATTTCTTGGAGATGATCGCCGCCGAGATCGGATAGATGCCGCCGGTGATCGCCTTGCCCACCACCATGATGTCCGGCTCGATGCCGTATTTCATCACGCCCCACATCAGGCCGGTGCGCATGAAACCGGTCTGCACCTCGTCGGCGATGTAGAGGGCGTCGTAGCGCTCGCACAGCCGTTTTACGCCGGGAAGATATCCCTCTTTGGGCATCGGGAACCCGTAGGTCGCCGGGATCGTCTCCATGATGACGGCGGCCACGTCGCGCCGCTTCAGCGCGTCCTCCATGGCGTTCAGATCGTTGAACGGCACTTGGATGAAGTCGCCCGCCGTATCCTCGCTCAGGAACAGCTTGGAAAACCGCGCATCGCCCGCCTGCACCGCCAGCCCGGTATGGCCATGATAGGCCTTCGCGATCGAGACGATTTTCTTCTTCTTGGTGGCATTGCGGGCAGTTTTGATCGCGATATCGATCGCCTCGGCGCCGCCCGCGCCATAAACCGTATACTGGAGATCTCCGGGAGAACAGGCCGCCAACGCTTCGGCCAGAGCCGTGCGGGCGAGCGCTGGAAAATGGTGGTTGCCCATGTCGAAGCGCTGCGCGGCCGCCGTCATGACCGCGATCAACTCAGGGTTGCGATGACCCAGATTGTAGGTGCCGCCGTTCAGATGCACGTCAATGAGACGGCGCCCGTCCATGTCGTACAGATAATAGCCTTCGCGACGGTCGATGACGAGATCGACGCCCTGGTCCTGCCAGAATTGTGTTTTGCCCGGGTTCCAGAACTCTTTCGATCGTTCCAGGAACTCGGCCTTGGCATCGCTCACAAAGGTGCATCCCCAACCGCCGACATCACGGCCTGCTTAACAGATTCGCAGGCCAATGCCGCCCGGCCAGTGAATAATCAGCAATTCGAGGCGCTTGCGGGATGACATGATGTCACTGAGGCCGCAGGGCGCCGAACTGCCGTTGCGTAGATATCACAAGCGGCGAAAATCACAGTTGCGCACCCTCAGGTTGTACTCCGAATCAGCAGGTTAACGCATCGTTAACAGCGAGGCGCTAGGCCCCCTCGTTCCGCTTTGCCGTGTGCTCATTGCCGATCCGCAGTCTGCGACCGGCGGCAATGATTGAAGCAGCACTATTTGCGGGGCGACAAAAAATGGCCGGGACCACCAAGGCGAACAACGCGATCATTGCGCTCAGCGCGGGCAAGCGGTCGGTGCGGCGCAAGCTGTTGATGGCGGGCGTGATGGCGCTAGCGCCGGTGGGGAGTGGAGTGTCGCACGCTGCGCAAGCCTTGCCGGCCGGATGTTTGCCGGCAAGCGGCGGCCCGACGATCACCTGCACGGGCGATCAGGCCAACGGCTTGGAAGTCCATCAAGGCAACACGCTGATCGTGAAGTCGCTGACCTCGTCGATCGGAAGCAGCGACCGGCGCCTCGATGACGTAGATGCCGGCATCGATTTCGATACTTACTCAAATTACAAGCTTGCCGCGGACAGCAAGCTCGACCCGGCCGCGGTCACACTCGACGCCGATACGACGGGCACAAGTGGCATCTGGGTCGCTTATGCCAGTGGCATAGAAGTTGAGAATTACGGCTCGGCGACCACGACGGTAAAGTCCAAGGGCGACATCAACGTCTTTGACGACGAGGGGTACGGCGTCTCGGGCATTGCTGTATTCGCCAGAACGGGCAAGGTCGACGTGACATCCGCCAGCAACATCACGCTGACGGCGGATGGCGGCGAGGGCGAGTCCGCCGGCATCATGGTCGCGAGCTATGGCGACATTACCATCAGCAACACCGGCACGATCGCGACCACCAACGCCAGCATGTACGACCAGGTCGCTGGACTACATGCCAGATCACAGGGCATGTACGGGTACGACGGAGGGTCCGGCTCGGCTGGTATGAACCCCGGCGACTCGGGCAGCTCAGGCCAAGCGGGAGAGACTGGCGGAGCAGGCGGCGATATCACCATAGTATCGTCCGGCAAAATCACTGGGTCCGGCCAGGGCGCAGGCATTGTTGCGGAGACCGCCGGCGGACAGGGCGGACGAGGCGGGCAGGGCGGCAAAGGCGCTGATGGCGACACAAGCAGCGTGGGCGGCAACGGTGGAAACGGCGGCGCGGGCGGCGACGGCGGCAGGGGCGGCGACGTTGCAGTCACGGCTTCGGGCGCTATCAGCCAATGGGGCAGCTGGGTCACCGGCATCTTTGCCTCGAGCACGGGTGGCTCTGGCGGAAGTGGCGGCGAGCCCGGCCTGGCTGGCAGTGGGTTTGAAGGCTCTGCTGCGACACGCGGCGCGGACGGCAATGGCGGCGACGGCGGCGGCGTAACGGTCGTATCGAGCGCGAACATCGCTGTGACTGGCGAGGACGCGACCGGCATCCGGGCCGAGAGTTCCGGCGGTTGGGCGCCCGAGGGCGGCTGGGAAGGCTCGGGCAACACTGTCCACGTCACCAACAGCGGCATGATCACCACGAACGGCCCCGGCGCTACGGGCATTTCCGTGGCCAGTCTCGGCGGCGAGATGGGCGGCGCGACGGTCGACAATTCCGGGACCATCTCGAACGCACATGTCACGTCCGGCACTAGCAACAACCGGGTCGTGACCACAGCTGGCGTGGCGTTCGAGGGCGGTTCCGACAACGTCCTGAACAACTCGGGGACCATCGACAGCACAGGCATCTTTGACAAATACGGACCACGGTTCGCGGTCACGGCTGAGGGCTACACCGCAGTCAACAACACCGGCACGATCAACGGCAGCATTGATCTGATTGGACTTTCCCCTGCAGTGATCGACACTCTTGTCTACCATTCGAATTCAGTCTCGTCCTACGCGGACTTCCTCGCACTGCTGCACATGGACGGAAACTCCTTCAACAACGACCAAGGCGGCACGTTCAATGCCGGCATTCTGGTGGCGTTGGGTGAAGGCAGCTCGTTGACCAACGCTGGCATCATGGCGACGGGCGGTGATGGCTATGGGGATTTTAATCTCGGTGATTTCCAGGTCAGCAGCCTCGGAACCGTTTTGGTTGGCAATTTCAACCAAACAGCTACTGGCCAACTTAACATCGGCCTGAACGTCGCCGACAACACAGCAAGCGGACTCTACGTGCTGGGCGATGCTGCTCTTGCCGGCACGATAGCCGTGACGCCGACGACGCTTTCCACGAGGAGCATCTTTACCCCGCTCGTTTCGACCGTTGGCATCGACACTGAAAGCGACTTTCCGATCGTGCCAACCGCCGGCCTCACGAACAATGGCGTTGCGTTGTCCGCCTCGCCGGCCCTGCACGCCAGCCTTGAGTGGCAGCCCTTGGAAGCGGCCAGCACCACGACGACGCCGCCCGACCTGAGGTACACCTCAGTTTCGTTGGCGTCCAGCGGCATCGATTTCGGCACGGTCAAAGGATTGACCGCCACGGAACAACTGATGGCCGATCAGCTGCAACAGAAGTTCAATGCAGAACACCCGGAAATGCACACCGATTCGGCGACCACTGATGGGTCCACAGACAAGCTCTTCCTCGCCCTGCTGTCGCCGATGGAACTGGCGCAATACAAAGCGGCGCTGGATAAGCTCACCAGCAGCGCGACCGCAGGCGCCGGTTCGGGCGGCTCGTCGTCCACCACCAGCAACCAGTTCACCAACGCCATGCTGAGCTGCCGTCAGGCAACCGGCGCCTACGCCTACATCCGCGAAGGCCAATGTTCGTGGGCGCAGTTGAAGCAGCGCGTCACCGACCGCTCGCTGACGGTCGATGCGCCCGGCAGCCGCACCTATGTCACCAGTTTGTCGGCTGGCGTACAAAAGAGCATCGGCGGCGGTTGGTTCGCAGGGTTTGGTCTGGGCTATGCCCATGACGACATCGGCACCACCGACAACACGTCATCCAGTGGCAACGCCGCCATGGCTGGCGTCGTTGTGAAATATGCGCCTGGTCCGGTCAGCTTGGCTCTTGCCCTCGATGCGGGCATGGGCTGGAACGACAACAAGCGCAAAACTGTTGGCAACGATGCCGTTTCCAGCAACTCCCAGAACCATTTCGGCGCCCAGCTGCGAGCGGCCTATCTCATCGATCACGGCCTCTGGTACGCCAAGCCAATGGTCGATCTCAACGTCACGATGCTCAACATCGGCGGCTATACCGAGACCGGCGGCGTCGGCAACCTGACCGTCATGGACAGCAAGACGACCATTCTCAGCGTGTCCCCCGCCATCGAGTTCGGCGGCCAGTTCAAGCTCGCCAATGGCGCGCTGGTGCGTCCGTACTCGAAGGTGGGTCTGACCTTCTTCGGCGATACCTCGATCGGCACGACGGCGCATCTGGTCGGCACCACCGGCGACTTCAGCGTCTCCAGCACCGGCGACCGCACCCTGGTGGATCTGACCTCGGGTCTCGATATCCTGGCCACCGACGGCATGACGTTGCGTCTCAACACCGAAAGCCACTTCGGTGCCACCACGCGCGACCTCAGTGCCAGCGCCAAGGTCGGCTGGAGCTTCTAGTGTCGCAACGCATTCAATGCGTTTCCATCAGTACATCCTCGGGCTAGTCCCGAGGACCCATCGGTCACTCTGCTTCGGTTTGCCGGCACGAAAGCACAGCCAAGACCATTGAAAATTGCTATTGGCTGGGCAGTTTTTCCAATCGTAGCTTGTGCCGAGGTTGCCATGAACGCGCCGCCCCAAACTCCGCAGCCCGGTGCGCGCGGCTTCATCAACGGCGCGATCGCCAGCGCGGCGCGCCGGACGGCCGTTGCGATTGTCGATCTTGAGGCCTTGCGCAGCAATTTCGCGACCCTTGCCACGGCGTCCGGCACGGCCGACTGCGCTGCCGTGGTCAAAGGCGATGGCTACGGGCTTGGCATGCTGACGGTGACCAAGGCCGCCTGGCAGGCCGGGGCCCGGTGGTACTTCGTCGCCCGCTTCGAGGACGGCGCGATCCTGCGTCACGCCCTGCCGCAGGCACGCATCGCGGTTCTGGATGGCATGGCCGGGCGGCCGGCCGCAGGCTTCGAGCAAGCCCGACTGCTGCCGGTTCTCAGCACGCTGGACGATTGCCGCCGTTGGCTGGACGGCAGCCGGACGGCGCCATGTCTGCTGCACCTCGATACGGCCATGAACCGACTTGGGTTGAAAGCCCCCGAAATTGCCGCGATCGCGCCTCTGTTGCGGTCGGCTGCCCACCAGGTGGCGGCCTACCTTACGCATCTGGCTGCGGCCGATGATGGTGATCGCGAACTCTGCCGCCAGCAGGTGTCGCGCTTTGAGGCGGCACTCGCCGGCCTGCCGCCCGCCCCGCGCAGCATTGCGAACTCGGCCGGTCTGTTTCTCGATCCAGCCTGGCATGCCGACCTCACGCGCCCTGGCAAGGCGCTCTACGGCATCAATCCCGCGCAGCCAGGAGAACCGGTTCCGGTGGCGCCGGTGCTATCGGTTCTGGCCCCGATTCTTCAGGTCGGCGATGTCGCGACCGGCGACAGCATCGGCTATTCGGCCACCTTTCGTGCCGCCCGCCCGATGCGCATCGCAACGCTCGGTATCGGCTACGCCAACGGTTATCTGCGCGCGCTTTCCAACACGGGCGTGGTGGCGTTCGCGGGGCACCGGGCCGCAGTGGTGGGCCGCGTCTCGATGGACCTGGTCACCGTCGATGTCACGCACCTTTCCGACGCAGTGCTGCAGGCCGGTTATGCCGAGATGCTCGGCCCCACCATCGGCCTCGGCGAACTTGCCAGTCTTGCCGGCAGCAATGAATACGAGTTGCAGATCGCACTTGGCCGCGGCTGCCACCGCATCTACACCGGTGAACAGTCCGATGCAGACTGATGGAGCCTGAGGCGTGTGAGGAAGCGCGAATCGGTGGATAGTGTCAGGCAGTTGCCGTCACCAACTGGGTGCTCGCCGTGCAGATCGAACCGCTTGAAATTCCAGATGTGCTGGCGCTGACGCCGAAACGCTTTGGCGATGCGCGCGGCTATTTTTGCGAAACCTTTCGGCACGACGTGCTGGCGCGCGCGTGCCCCGGGGTCGACTTCGTCCAGGACAACCAGTCAGGCTCGGCGCTGGCCGGCACGGTGCGCGGGCTGCACTTCCAGACCCCGCCGCACGCCCAAGCCAAGCTGGTGCGGGTGCTCAAGGGAGCAATCCTCGATGTCGCCGTGGATATCCGGCGTGGCTCGCCCAGTTATGGACGCCATGTCAGCCGCATGCTGAGCGCCGATAATGGCACGCAATTGCTGATCCCGGCCGGATTCGCGCATGGCTTCTGCACCATCGCGGCCGACACCGAGGTGCTTTACAAAGTGAACGCCTACTACAACGCCGCCGCCGACCGGGGCCTGGCCTGGGACGATCCGGCGCTCGCGATCGCCTGGCCGGTGCTGGCCGACAAGGCGATCCTGTCGGACAAGGACCGCACGCATGCGCGGCTGGCGGAACTGCCGGTCTATTTCACATGATCGCCAGCGGGCGGGGAGAAGCCATGCGCATCATTGTTACCGGCGGGGCCGGTTTCATCGGTTCGGCGCTGTGCCGCCATCTGATTGCCGCGACCGGGCACCAAGTGCTGAACATCGACAAATTGACCTATGCCGGGTCGCTGACGTCGCTGCGCGATATCGCGGCCGATCCGCGCTACCGCTTCGTTCGGGCCGATATCTGCGATCGCGAGCGCATGACAGCGCTGTTTGCCGAGTTCAAGCCCGATGGCGTCATGCATCTGGCGGCCGAGAGCCATGTCGACCGCTCGATAGCCAATTCGGCGGCCTTCATCGAGACCAACATCATCGGCACGCATGCGCTGCTGGAAGCGGCGCGCGGCTATTGGATGGGGATCGACGGGGTCGCGCGCGAGCGTTTTCGCTTTCTTGCGGTGTCAACCGACGAAGTCTACGGCTCGCTTGGCGATACCGGCCTGTTCCATGAAACGACGGCCTACGATCCGCGCTCGCCCTATTCGGCCAGCAAGGCGGCGTCCGACCATATCGTGTCGGCCTGGCACCATACCTATGGCCTGCCGACGCTGATCTCGAACTGCTCGAACAACTACGGGCCCTATCACTTCCCGGAAAAGCTCATTCCCCTGATCATCCTGAATGCGGTGGCCGGCAAGCCGCTGCCGGTCTACGGCAGGGGCCTGAACATCCGCGACTGGCTCTATGTCGACGACCATGCGCGGGCGTTGCTGACCATCCTGGAACGCGGCCAGCCAGGCCAGACCTACAATGTTGGCGGCCGCAACGAGCGCACCAACATCGAGGTCGTGCGCAAGATCTGCGCCATTCTGGATCGTCTTGATCCAGCCAGCGCACAGCATCAGAACCTCATCAGCTATGTGGCCGACCGGCCTGGCCACGATCAGCGCTACGCCATCGACGCCAGCAAGCTGGAGAGCGAACTGGGCTGGCGCGCGCACGAGAGCTTCGATACCGGCATCGAGAAGACCGTGGCTTGGTATCTGGCCAACGAGTGGTGGTGGCTGCCATTGCGCAAGGGCGTCTATGCGGGAGAGCGACTGGGATTGCTCGCTGACACGCCCAAGACTGCCGCGGATACAGAAAAGAGGCGATCATGAAGGGCATCATCCTGGCCGGCGGCAGCGGCACGCGCCTGCACCCGCTGACGCTGACGACCAGCAAGCAGCTGCTGCCGATCTACGACAAGCCGATGATCTATTATCCGCTGTCGGCGCTGATGCTGGCGGGCATCACGGATATTCTGATCATCTCGACACCGCGCGATTTGCCGAATTTCGAGAAGCTGCTGGGCACGGGGCGGCAATGGGGACTGAAACTCTCCTATGCCGAGCAGCCGAGCCCGGATGGGCTGGCACAGGCTTTTATCATCGGCGAGCGGTTTGTCGGCGGCGAGAAATGCTGCCTGATCCTGGGCGACAATCTGTTCTACGGCCATGGTCTCAGCGAGGTATTGCAGCGCGCGGCCTCGATCGAGACCGGCGCGCGCGTGTTCGGCTACCGGGTCGAGGATCCCGAACGTTATGGCGTGGTGGCTTTCGATACCGATGGCCGCGCAACCTCGATTGAGGAAAAACCGGTGGCGCCCAAATCCAACTGGGCGGTGATCGGGCTGTATTTCTACGACCAGCAGGTCGTCGACATCGCCAAGAGCATGCAGCCCAGCCCACGCGGAGAATTGGAAATCACGGATGTGAACCGGGTCTATCTGGAGCGCGGCACACTGACGGTCGAGAAACTCGGTCGCGGCTTTGCCTGGTTCGATGCCGGCACCCATGGCGCGCTATTGGATGCCAGCGATTTCGTGCGCGTGCTGCAGAACCGTCAAGGCCAGATGATCGCGTGTCCCGAGGAGATTGCGTTCATGTCGGGGTTTATCGGGAAAGATGAGCTGGCGGCGGCGGCCAAGGCGCTGGGCAAGAGCGAGTACGGGCGCTATCTGGAGCGCATTGTAAGAGACGGGGTGTGAGAGGCTAGGCTTTCGGGCTCGCCTTCATCACTTCGCGCATGGCGTTATCGGTCATTGCGGCCGGACTCCGACTGGACTGCGATGCTATTGAAGCAATTAACGGATAATTCGCTCATATACGGCGTGCGGCCCGATCCAGAACCATTGGAACCGATCAGGCCCTTCGACAGCAAGGGCACGGTACCCATTACCGACGCGCGCCGACCAAAGATTGTCCCTGATCCGTTTGAAGTGCAGGGATGGATGTTTGGGGTCTTGCTTGAGCAAGGCAAAGTTCTTGTCGGCAAGCACCCGCGTGCTGCGTGGCAGGGCGGCATACAACGACTTGAACCGCGTACTTCGGACATGTCGCATGCTCAACGATGCCAAACGACTAGAACTCTTCACCGATGCCTGCGTCCATCTCAGCCTTTGCTTCGGCAATCAGTGCGTCCAGCTTGCCCGCCTTCGCATCCCGCTCGATGGCTTCGTCGAAGCGCTGCTCCTGAAGTTCGTCGAACCAGGCACGCAGCCGTTCCATCTCTTCGCGCGAGAGTTTCGAAATGGCCGTTTCGATGTGTTCGATGGTGGTCATGGGCACACGGGTTGCGAGAGTCGGCGACATCGGAACATTAGCAGAACGTGGCGGCCGGTGCAACGCCCAAAAACGGAGCCTATTCCGCCGCCACCGGCGTCAGTTCGTAGACCCTGGCGAGCTTGGCCGCCGCCGCGAGGTCGCCGCGACGGAGGGCGAGGCGGACGGCATCCAGTTTGCGGACATCGGCCGCCGAGAGGTAGGGCGACCATTCGTGGTCGTCCACGAGTAGCGTGACGTCCACCTCGGCGATGTGGCGACCTTCCTTGACGAGTTCGATGGATTTTTCTTCGGTCATGGCTTTCGCGTCCTGTTATCAGCCTCCCAATGCTTGGGATCAGGCCGGTAGGCGGTCACGATCACGGCTGGAGCGCTTGTTCCTGTCGCAAGCCCCCACAGCACATGAACGGGACTTTGATGATCATGCTGCAAGACAAGCACGCACGGACCGGCGTGATAGTTTGGGTACTCTTCAACAACTTCGCCGGTGCCAATCGTGTCTGCCAACTCCGATCCCAGGATAGCACGTTTCGCCAGCCTTTGAAGCGCATGGGTCGATACTTGCCAGTCATCGGCTTGAACGGCGGCGAGGATCTTGGCGAACGTGTCAGGCATTACACGGTTCGAGCCTTGGATTTCGAAGCCCTACCGACGACGACGCCAAGCAATCCGCCCACTAGAGCGGCGCTAAGGACATCCGCCAAAACAAGTGAATCGGTTCGTGCGCTTGCGCCATGTGGTGATGTGACTCGGGTCTGCGGGATTCCGTGGCGGGCGCGCCGACAGTATGCCGGTCTGCATGATCGACACGCAAGCGATTCGCCAGC